>NZ_CP195536.1:2523192-2838591 GCF_051307035.1 Psychrobacter sp. DM4 | reverse complement strand
AAAAAAAATTAACCTTTTAGCTTAAAAACGATGCGCTAGATATACGTTGTCAATAACTAGAACTTGTTTTTATTACCTCGCTCTAATGACAGAGCACAGAGCACAGAGCACAGAGCACAGAGCACAGAGCACAGAGCACAGAGCACAGAGCACAGAGCACAGAGCACAGAGCACAGAGCACAATGAATGATAGTTCATTCACTTAATAGATACTAATCTAGCATGAATCACCTGTGGATAACATCTATTTTCTTGTGGACAAGGCTGTGGATACTTTTGTGGATAAGTCAAAAATCAGAGTTATCCATATTTCACCCACAGGTTATACACAGGGTTACCCCTAGTCTAGTATATTGATAAATAATAAATTATTAGACTTAACCCCAGATAATTAGGGCACCAATAACAACAATACTTATATATATTAATTATTAATTATTATGGAAAACGACTTTTCCTGTGGATAACTTTTCGATACGGGTCAGAGTTAAACTCAAGATGAGTAGGAACTGAATAACGTTATCAACGATAATACTACTGACTGACAATACAAAAATGATTAAATAAATTAGTTGATTGACCCAATTACTACTGAGTGGTATAATCCTCCGCTATTACGAATTTAGTCCATTATTTTGATAGGTGAGTTATGAAACGTACATTCCAACCCAGCGTGATTAAGCGTAAACGTACTCACGGTTTCCGTGCTCGTATGGCAACCAAAAAGGGCCGTCAGGTTCTAGCACGTCGCCGCGCTAAAGGACGTCATCGTCTTACTGTATAACTAGCACGTTATAACAACTATGGATCAAGGTTCTCATTGAATATCTAGTGTGATAATAAGATAGACTCTATTTACCTTTGAACCATGTATCAAAAGCGCCCCTATAGGCGCTTTTTTTGTCTCTATATTTTGTACTATCATTCTTGATAGCACTATTAGCTTCTTATTTAGGCTGTACTATGTCCAACACTGTCTTAGCAGTACCTACTACCCGCTTCATCAAAACGCAGCGTCTACTAAAGCCTGATGACTTTCGGGCGGTGTTTGATGCCCCTGATCAAAAGCTTCATCAAAGTCATCTGATGGCTTTTGTACGTGATAATATTTATGAGCAGCCACGAGTTGGTATGGCGATTACCAAACGAAAAGTTCCTACTGCGGTTACTCGAAACTTAATCAAACGTCAAATACGTGAACAGTTTCGAGTGAAATCTCTTAAACTGAAAAACAAAGATATTGTATTCATTGTTAAAAAATCAGTAAAAGACTTAGACAAAAAAGAGTTAATAGATGAGATTAATAATATTCTTAAAAAGATAGAAAAAAAATAAAATGAGTGTAATTAAAGATAGATTTAATAATATTTTTCAAAAGTTATTTAATTTTGTTATTACCCTTTATCAAAAAATACTAAGTCCAATATTACCTGCTCGCTGTCGCTATTACCCAACTTGTTCAGAGTATGGCAAACAAGCTTTGGCATGGTACGGTCCTTGGTCGGGTAGTTGGCTATTGTTAAAGCGTTTAAGTCGTTGCCATCCGTTAGGAGGACACGGCATCGATTTTGTACCTTTGCCGCTTTTTTCTTACGGCTATCGATATTTACCTACCCCTCTACTGAGTCAAGGTTTGGGCGTTTGGCGAGATGACATAAGTTATGTTGCTCGTTTGAATAGTCTAATTATAAAGAGCTAGGGGTTATTGTGGATAAGTCGATATAGTTATCCACAGCAACTGATCCACTTTTAGATAGAAATGTCTCTAATAGGCAAAGTTATCCCCAACGTATCTACATAGTCAGCGATTTAGGCTATTGGTATCATTTATAGTGAATGTTTAGTAAAATAGTGCACATTTTGTGTCAGTGGCTGCTTATGTTTCTACTTTTTAGACAAGCAATAGTAAAATGTTTGCTATAACTGCCATGATATCTCTCTCAACATTTCGCTCCCTAATTTTTAATCTAGGAAAGGTTTATGCAAAAGATACTTCGGGTGATGATCATTATTGCAATGCTGATCACCGCTTATCTGCTGATATTAGCATGGCGTGACGATTACGCTGATGCACCTGCTGTGGATACTGTGTCTAAACCCGCAGCATCGGTAAGTGCTGATATACCAGCGACTACTGGTGCGGCAGGGGACATTCCTGTACAAACACTACCTACTGATAATAGTATCGTAGCCGCGCCGTCTAGCAATACATCTCTTATCACAGTGACCACTGACCGTTACGACATTAAAATAAATCCTGAGGGCGGCGATATAGAGTACGCAGCGCTTAAGCAGTATGATGCGACACTCGACAGTGATGAGCCTTTTGTATTACTAGAGAGTAACAGCAATCGTATCTATGTGGCGCAGTCTGGTCTGATTGGTCAAGATGGTATTGATACCGCAGAAGGTCGCGCTAACTACAGCCATACCGCTAATAACTATGTTATGGAAGAAGGCCAACAAACACTGTCTGTGCCACTTACTTATCAAAAAGATGGTGTGACGATTACCAAGACCTTTACCTTTACACAAGACAAATACCCTATTGACGTCAGTTATCAGATTCAAAACGCATCTACAGCAGCATGGCAAGGACAGATGTTTGCGCAGCTCAAACGTGATGATAGTAAAGATCCAGGCATGTCTGATAAAGGTGCTTTAAGTATGGCCACTTATCTAGGCGGTGCTTGGGGTACCCCTGATGATCCTTACAACAAGCTTAAATTTAAGGACTTTAGCGAGCAGTTGGCAGTGACCAGTGATGAAGGCTGGGTAGGCATCGTTCAGCATTATTTTGTTTCAGCATGGACACCTGAGAACTTTACAGGTAAGTTCTTTTCACGTGAAACAGGCAATGATTACTTTATTGGTTTTAATAGTCAGCCTGTCAACGTTGCACCAAACAAGCAAGTGACGTTAAATGCAACGTTATACTCAGGACCAAAAGTACAGTCTGAGCTCAAAGATGTTGCGGTAGGTCTTAATCAAACCGTTGATTATGGATTGTTATGGCCAATATCTAAGATACTATTTGCCATCCTCGATGGTATTCACAAAGTACTTGGCAACTGGGGCTGGTCAATCATCGTACTGACTATTCTGGTTAAGATTGCCCTGATGTGGTTCTCAAACAAGAGCTACTATTCGATGGCGAAGATGCGTGCGCTAGCTCCACGCTTAGCCGCGCTCAAAGAAGAACATGGCGACGATCGCATGAAGATGTCGCAAGAGATGATGGGCATCTACAAAGAAGAAAAAGTCAATCCAATGGCAGGATGTTTGCCAATACTCATGCAAATGCCCATTTTCTTAGCACTGTATTGGGTGCTTGTCGAAAGTGTTGAGTTGCGCCACGCTCCGTGGATACTATGGATTCAGGATTTATCCGCGATGGATCCTTGGTTTATCTTACCTCTTCTCATGGGTGCGTCAATGTTTATTCAGCAGCAGCTTAACCCGCAGCCTGCTGATCCGATGCAAGCCAAAGTAATGAAGTTTTTGCCGATTATTTTTACCGCATTTATGTTGTTCTTTCCAGCCGGTCTCGTACTGTACTGGACAGTGAATAACTTATTTAGTATGACGCAGCAGTATATCGTCAACAAAAAAGTTGAAGAGGAGCAAAAGCGTCGCACAGTGAAAGTGCTCAGCTAATCTCATACTTTCTGTAACGTCTTAAAACCATCGCTTAAGCGGTGGTTTTTTTATGGTTATAGTTTTACTGTTTAACAAAATATCGGTAATGAATACTGATACGAAGTTTGCTTTGTCAGTCTCCTTACAGCCGTCTATAATGATGTTTTTAGCTATTGAGAATAGATGTGAATTCTATCGCTACGCCGCTAATGTCAACTGAGCCGCCAACTGCTTCTGGATTGTCGACCATTGCTGCTATTGCAACGCCACTCGGACGCGCAGGCGTAGGCGTCATTCGTCTATCAGGGTCGCATGCTTATAGCATTGCCTGTAAATTGACTGGCAAATCCGTCTTTATGCCACGTATGGCGAGCTTTTGCCGTTTCTATCAAGCAGATGGTACGGTTATTGACGAGGGCTTAGTGCTGTATTTCAAAGCGCCGCATTCCTTTACGGGTGAAGATGTCATCGAGCTACAAGGTCATGGCGGGGTGATACTACAGAATCAACTGTTAGCACGAGCGTTTGAGCTTGGCGCGCAGCAGGCAACAGCAGGTGAGTTTTCCTATCGTGCCTTTGATAATGATAAGCTCGATCTCGTGCAAGCAGAAGCTATCGCTGATGCTATAGATGCAACTAGCGCCGCGGCTGCTAGTAGTGCTATTCGCTCGTTGAGTGGTGAGTTTTCACACAAGATTAATCAGCTATTAGAGCAACTAATTCATCTGCGTTTGCATGTTGAAGCGGCTATCGATTTCCCTGATGAAGAAGACGTTGATTTTTTGTCCGATGGCATCATACAAGACAAGCTTGAACAGGTGCAGGCGCAGATACAGCAAGTTTTGGCAACCGCAAAACAAGGGCAGTTGTTACGTGATGGTATTCATGTCGTACTGGCAGGCCGGCCAAATGCTGGCAAATCAAGTCTACTCAATCGATTAGCGGGACAAGAGCGTGCTATTGTCACAGAGGTCGCAGGAACCACTAGAGACACGTTGAATGAGACGGTTGTGCTCAATGGTCTGACACTACATCTGACTGATACCGCAGGTCTAAGAGATACCGAAGACACCGTAGAGCGCATAGGCATTGAGCGCGCTCGCACAGCGATTGAGCAAGCTGACATACTACTTATGGTCTATGATGTAACTCGTGACCTTGAGAGTGAGAGCACACCTTTACAGCTCGCAAAGCAGCTATTTGGCAAGCTCCCTGATGCTAAGCGCTTACTGATTATCGCTAACAAAAGCGATTTGTTAAACGATAAGGGTAACGAAAACATAGCTTTTAACACCGAAAATGAGATGCGAAGTAAAGGCTATGAACAGATTAATGTTTCATGTGAAACAGGCGTCGGTATCGATCATCTGATAGCAACGTTATGTGATAAAGTAGGATTTCACCCACCAGAAAATAGTTTGATTGCACGTACTCGTCATCTAGATGCTCTCAGACGTACCGCTGATTACTTGAACGAGGCGCACGAACAGCTTACGGTATTTACAGCAGGTGAACTAGTCGCTGAAAGTTTGCGTCAAGCTCAGCGAAGCTTAGGTGAGATCACAGGTGAATTCAATGCTGATGATCTACTGGGCAAGATATTTGGTAGTTTTTGTATAGGTAAGTGAGTACACATTGCAACACTAAAAAAAGGATGCAGTATGCATTGTCCTTATTGTAACGCTTCAGAGACGAAGGTCATTGACTCACGTTTGGCCGCAGAAGGCGCGCAAGTACGTCGCCGCCGTTCTTGCAATAGCTGTCAAGAGCGCTTTACCACCTTTGAAATGGTAGAGGTTGTCATGCCGCGTATTATCAAATCAAGCGGTAAGATTGTGCCTTACGATAATGAAAAACTGCGTCGCTCAATTTTATTGCCGCTACAAAAGCGTCCTATTACTCTTGATGAGCAAGAGGCAATGATTAGCCGTATCGAAAAACGTATTAGGCAAATGGGTGAGCGCGAGATCAACAGTAAGGTTTTAGGTGAGATCATCATGAGCGAACTCAAAGTTTTAGATGATGTCGCTTATGTTCGCTTTGCTAGTGTCTATCGTGACTTTCAAGATATTGATGCTTTTCATCAGGAAATTGCTAACATCCGGCCCAATGATAAATCTGGTAAGTAACATATAAGCCACTTGGAATGTATCAATCTCTCCCTTTTATTATTTTTGTATTTAAACTTTGCATTCTCTATTAAGCTGTTACTTATGCCATCCTTAGATCATACGCAAGACGCCCAAGACCGCTACTTTATGATGCTTGCTATCGAGCAGGCAAAACTTGGTTTGTACACGGTTAGGCCCAATCCAGCCGTAGGGTGCGTCATCGTGCAAGCAGGACAAATAGTCGGTCAAGGGTATCATCCCAAAGCAGGTAGGCCGCATGCAGAAGTGTTCGCGCTCAACGATGCCAAGGAGCAAGCTGCTGGTGCTACGGCTTACGTGACCTTGGAGCCCTGTAGTCATACTGGGCGTACGCCCCCTTGCGCGCTAGCGTTAATAAAGGCTGGCATTAAGCGCGTGGTCATAGCTGGCCTTGATCCCAATCCGCAGGTCGCTGGACGCGGCGTAAGTCTACTTGAGCAAGCAGATATCGAAGTAAAAGTTGGGGTATTCACTGAGCAAGCAGAAGCACTAAATCTTGGGTTCTTAAAGGCTATGCGCACGCAAATGCCTTTTGTACGTCTCAAAATTGCTACTAGCCTTGATGGTCGTACGGCAATGGCAACCGGGGAGTCGAAGTGGATTACAGGATCAGCTGCTCGCGCAGATGTTCAAAAACTGCGAGCCTTAAGCGGTGCGATTATCACAGGTAGCGAGACGGTGATTAAAGATAATCCACAGCTCAACGTACGCTCCAATCAGTTAGGCGTACCATCAGAGCAAGTGCCCGCGCCTGTTATCGTTATACTGGACAGACGCGAGCGCTTAACACATGACTTGCGATCTGATTATAAGCTGTGTCAGTGTGTCGATACGGTTTACTGGCGTCGTGATAACTTAATAGAGTTGTTGAAATATTTGGTAAGTGAGCACCACTGCTATGATGTGCTGGTAGAGGCTGGCGCTAATGTAGCAGCGAGCTTTTTAGAACAGCAACTAGTAGATGAGCTCATTGTTTATCAAGCACCCTGTATCTTGGGAACAAAATCACGTCCTATGATTGATAGTAATCCCATATCCTTGGCACAGCAGTTACGTTTTGAGTATCATAATTTTGAGAAAATTGGCTCTGACTTAAAGCTAACTTTACGACCTACTTAACTAAAAGATTATCAACAAGTTATCCACAGCAAAGGTGTTTGAATATCGGTTAATAACTGTATTTTCACAGCGTTTAGTTTCACATGAAACTGTGTATAACTTTGTTTCATATGAAACTAAATAAGTTATCATCTTAATCATTCCATAATAAGTTGATATTAATCAATAACTTATGTTTAATTACTGTTTATTTATATATCTTCTAAGATAGAGTCGTATTGTGGATAACTCTAATAAATGTATACGTAATCTAGTACTCAACTTTAGACTTTATATTTATCTGCATTAGATATCTAACTCATCAAAATACATGTTAATTTAATAGCTGCTCTATATTGAGCAGGTACACACGAGGTTCATATGTTTACAGGAATTATAGAAAGTATAGGTAAAATAAAATCTATGGAATCGGTAGGTGGAGATATACGCTTGACGGTAGAGTCTGATGATCTGGACTTTAGCGATGTTAAGCTCGGAGACTCTATAGCATCCAACGGTATTTGTCTCACGGTAGTAGACAGAGGTAGCAACTACTATTCGGTTGATGTTTCACGTGAAACTATGACTCATACGGCTCTTGAAGGACTAAAAACTGGCGATATTGTTAACTTAGAAAAAGCGATGTTACCAACGACTCGATTTGGCGGTCATATTGTCTCAGGCCATGTCGATGGTGTAGGTACAGTCGTAAAATTACAGCAAGACGCGCGTTCTATCTACATCGAGATCGCTATTCCAGAAGATTTGGCTCATTACACGGCAACCAAGGGCTCCATTACTCTAGATGGTATAAGTCTAACGACCAACCTAGTCAAAGATAATATCGTCTCGCTAAATATCATTCCGCATACCGCACAAGTGACTAATATTGCCAAGCACTGGCTAGTAGGAGATAAAGTCAATGTTGAGGTTGATATTGTCGCGCGTTATCTTGAGCGCTTATTGAACAAAACACCTGCTAGTCCAAAAAACAAAATCACAGAAGCGTTCTTAGCTGATAATGGTTTCATGAAGTAATCATCAGGTTAAATAAACTTTTGTAGAACCGCGTGTAGATTATCTTTATTGATAGGCTTAGATAAGAAGTCATTCATTCCTGCTCGAAAGCAAGCCTCTCTATCAGCCTCTGTGTTGTTGGCTGTGAGAGCAACAATTGGAATATTGCTATCTTGTGCGCGAATGGCTTGAGTGGCTTTGAACCCATCCATAATAGGCATACGACAGTCCATCAAAATCAGGTCAATATGCTCATTTTGAGCCTCAAATTGCGCCAGCCCTTTTTGTCCATCATCTGCCACGACGCTACGATACCCTAGTTTTTTGAGTAATTTACAAGTAATCTTTTGATTGGTTGGACTGTCCTCAACGACTAGTACTAATGGTGATAATAACTCTGGTTCTGTCGTTTTAGTGAGAGCGGGTATAACTGTTTCTTGAGGTTTTTTTATTAACAGGGCAATGCGTTTGAGCTCAGATAATAATAAGCTCACATCTAAAGGTTTGTCTAAAAAACCATCAAAACGATCAAGGATAGTCGCAGGTATGCGACGTGCACATTTGCGACTCAACAGTAAGGTTGAGAGTGATTTTTCAGTGAGCAACTCATCTAAAAACCTTATGATATCGGCTTGATTGTTAGATTTTTTGCTATCATCCAACGCTTGGTTATAAGTAGTCTCATAAAGCTCAAAGTCTAATAGAATGATAGGCACAAGGCTTTGCTCTTTTTGCACCAGACTTTTTATATCCTCTATCTGATCAATACTTGTATAAACGCTACATTTCGTGGACAGATACTGGCATAGATGCTGTAAATGCTGGGCGTACATTTGATGACTAACTATAGCGATAAGGTGTACGTCAGATAAGCTATCGTTAACAAAATATACCGGCGTATAGTCGGGCTGGCGACACGGTAAGTAGAGAATAGTACTGTTGACCTCATTAGAAGTGGTTTTGTCAAAAATTTCATTTGAGGCATCCTTTAATTCTTTATTTAAGCGATCTCCAAAATCAAAATAACCTCCCAATAACTGAGCTGAGGTATCGATAGCGGCCATTCTTAGCTTGCTGCTATAGTAGTTTTGCTGAGTTGATTTTTGCGCCTCTTCTAGATAGTAGTAAGGATGGATATGCTTTTTGTGAAGCTTTTTAGTTGCCGTGTCTTGCACAGTGAAGCGCACCCAATAGCAGGAGTTATTATCAAGCGCATTGATTATAGAAGCTTGTGGTTGTTCGTCTGGTATAGCGCTCATGTTAGAGATGGCATCAATGGTCAATGAGACACATCCCAAGTCAGTAGCGCCAATAGCGTCCTTTAATAGAGTGAGCAGTATCTGTTTTAGTTTAGCGCCATCAGTACTAATATAACGTGGACAGTTTGGGGCAAAAAAGTACAAAAGCTCAAGATTTTGTTGATGTACTCTATCCGTAATATCAGCAATCACTTGCTTGCCAAGGACAAAGATATCTACAGGTTTATTGGTAACCATTGATTTTGGGCTTTCTGTTTTTGTACTACTTAGCACCTCGTTAAGTTTATTTGACATGGTACTACTTAATCGGATGATGTCATCCAATATATCGAGATCTTTACTTAATGAGGTATTAGGTTCTATCGATTGGATCATACTGGTTATTTTATCCAAAGGTGTAGTAAGCTCGTGATGAATAATAGCTTTGGTTCTATTTGCCTCGTTGAGTTGCCTTTGCAAACTTTGATTATGACGTTGTAATCGCTCCGTTTGTTTGACAAAGTCGTTGATAGAGTTTAAAAGTATGGTAAACCCATGAATTTGTCCGTGATCACCAAACCAAGGAGTGATATGAAGCTGGTAGGCTTGCTCATCCTTTAAACTCTTTACTGTTAAAGTACGCATAACACGCTGCGTCGATAGGTTTTTGAGCCATAGCTGAGTGGCATCATCAAGTCCTGAGACAAACTCAGTTAACTGGTAGCTATGATTAGGATCAGATGAGATACCAAATACTTGCTCAAAACGTTTATTAGAAAAACTGATCTGACCGTGGCGCATGAGCATGAGCATCGGTAGCGGTGCTTGTTCAACCAAGCGCTCAAGACGATGATTGAGCGTTCTTATACTGCGATAGTTGTTGTGCAGCTGATAGCTAATACGGCTAAGTGCATGCCCTAAACGCATAAATTCAGTGGTAGTGTTACTCTCTAAAAAGGGCTGCGGACTATAGGACTCTTTTGCACTATTACCCAAATTATCAGCATAACTTAGTAGCTCTCTCCAATTGGCATTGCGTCTGAGCATATAGAGTAAAGCGAGCGTCAATAAAAAGAGCGCTGTCATCAAAGGGAGCCAGAATTGATAAGATATCCAGTCCATCTCGACAGGGCGATGCTTGATCATAACGTAGAGCTGATGACCGTTTTGGAGCTTGATGGTGCCTTTTAGATCAACGGCTGTCAGTAGGTAGGCGCTATTACTACTGCTCTTGGTAGGAGTTGAGATCGTAGGAAAGACAACGGTCGATATCGTACTATCATTGGGACGAGTGTATCTATGAATAAAAGTCTGGCTCGAGGGCAGCATAAATATGAGCTGATAGCTCAAATCTTGAAAATAAGGTTTATCTAGTAATTTTTTGACATCAAGGTCAGTAACGTTGTCATCATGATTAACAAAATCGTACTGTAGAGCGTCAAAAGTATCAATGCTATGCTGCTTGCTAAAAGTTCTGAGCTCACTAAAGATCATGGCATAGTACAACGCCAACATTACTGTCAGCGTTACTGTATAAAATAGCAGCAAGCGTTGTAAGGATTGGAACTGTTGCATAAAAGCAGGATCCTATGTCAGTACCAAATCCTATAAGAGGCGACTAACAAAACTGATAACACATTTGAGTATAACAACCATACTAAACCCTTGTCATCGGTTTGACCTCGCTATTTTAGTAAAAAAAACGAATGGATGCTTTGCCCTAGCCTAGATAAGGCGCTAGTACAGACATGGCGCAATATAGAAAACTCACTTATAATAGCTCAATCACTCCTTTACCAAGCCCTAATATGTCCTTATCTACTAGCACTCAACAAGCAGTCTTAAATCGTCCACTCCGAGTTGTGTTTGCAGGGACACCTGAGTTTGCGGCAACCAGTCTTGAGGCGCTAATCACCGAGCAAGAATCGCTAGGAGTAGACATCGTTGCTGTCTACACCCAGCCTGATCGCAAAGCAGGCCGAGGTCAAAAGCTGGCAATGTCAGCAGTCAAACAAGTAGCGTTGTCACATGGCATTCCAGTTGAGCAGCCCGCTACTTTCAAAAAATCGTCGGTTGAAGGTATGGCCGCCAGACAAACGCTGTGCACTTATCAGCCTGACATAATGATCGTTGCAGCTTACGGACTTATTTTACCGATTGGTGTTTTGACCACGCCGACTTATGGCTGCCTAAATATTCACGCCTCTTTGCTACCCCGTTGGCGCGGGGCCGCTCCTATTCATCGTGCACTATTGGCAGGTGATGACAAGACGGGTATTACTATTATGCAGATGGATAAGGGGCTAGATACTGGCGATATGATTTATAAAGTCAGCTGCACTATTGAATCAGAGGATAGTGCGTCAAGTTTGCATGATAAGCTGGCACGTTTGGGCGCTGACGCTATTAGTACGGTATTAAAAGACCTGTCACATTACCAAGCACAAGCAATCGTGCAAGATGATAGTCAAGCCAATTATGCTGAGAAGCTCGTCAAGACAGAAGGGCAGATCGACTGGACGCAGCATGCTGCAACTATTGAGCGTCAGATACGCGGTCTGACCCCTTGGCCTGGTGCTTATACTTTTTTGAATGGTGCGCGGGTCAAGATATTAGAGAGTCTGCCTGTGAATGATGCGCAACCAACAGACAAGCCTGCGGGCACGATCATCAGTGTCGGACGCAAAGCTATTTTGGTCGCATGTGGGTTTGATGAGGGTCAAAAAGCTGATAAAAGCTCAACCCAAGCTAGCACCCTACGAATTACCCAATTACAATTTGCAGGCAGCAAACCTGTCAGCGCTGAACAAATCTGTCACGGCAACCAACTTGATGATGGCGATAAATTCGCTAGTGACTCTGACTAATGTTTTTTTAAACATCGAAGCAAAAATAAACAGGCGCAAATCATATTTCGTATATAGGACATCTAAGTATCATGAGACACCAAACCGCGTCTAATCACAACAGCAAAAAATCCAAGCCATCGAGCAACCTAAAAATGATCGGCAGCGTGCGCGTGCGCGTCATTCGCACTTTGCTCGCGATTCAAAATGGCCAATCCCTCGCAAGCGTGCTCGATCCTCTACTTAATAGCTTGCATGATGGAGACAAAGGCTTCGCTCATGCGCTACTGTTGACGACTTTGCGTCAGTGGTACGCGCTAGAGCGATTGCTCGATAGTCTAGCGGATAACCCTATCGAAGAGATAGAAGTACGTACGACGATTCAGGTTGGTATGGTGCAACTGCTGTATTTAGAAGTCGCCGATCACGCCGCGATTCACGAAACCGTTGAAGCGATCAAAGAGATAGAGTTCGCCCATGCCACAGGTTTGGTCAATGCGATCTTACGTAAAATCGCTAAAAACCCCAATAAATTTCGCAAAAAATGTGACAAGAATCATAGCTTACCTAACTGGCTTGCGTATCAGATCAAGCAAGATTGGAGCGAATATTACAATGAGCTTACTCAAGGACTGCGTCAAGCGGCGCCTATGTTTTTGCGCGCTAATAGCAACATCCATTTGGTAAATGACTACCATCAAATGCTTATAGATGCCGATATCAGTAACGATGTAGTTGAGCTGCGTAGTGGTTTAGTTTTGAACAACCCGCTAGCAGATCAAGCTGAGGCTACCGTTACCCAAATGTCATCACAAGCTCTGCGCTTGCAGCAAAGTACCGCGGTAAGTCATTTACCGCAATTTAGCGATGGCGCTGCCAGTGTACAAGACATGCATGCTCAGCTCGCTGCCGTACTCATCAACCAAGCGCTTGTCCAAAAGATAACTGTCGCGCGCGAAGAGGGTGCATCGACTACTGCTATTCATCTGCTAGATGCTTGCGCAGCCCCTGGTGGTAAGCTTGCTCATTGGTTGGAATTAATAAGTTCTAACGATGAGCAGTCTTTGTTTCATGTGAAACAAAATGATGCTGACATTAAATTAACCGCTATCGATAACGAAGCGCTGCGTATTACCCGTATTCATGAAAACTTAGAGCGCTTACACCTCGACCAAGATCAAAACGAACACATTGATCTCAATGTCGTTTGTGCAGATGCCACTCGCTGGCAGCAAGCTAAAGATGAAAACCTAGCCATGTTCGATGCTATTTTGCTTGATTCTCCTTGTACGGCAACAGGCGTTATCCGTCGTCATCCTGATATCAGCATCTTGCGTAACGAAGAAGATATGGCGCAGACAGCATTACTACAAGCAGATATCTTGCATAATTTATGGCCACAGCTCAAAATTGGTGGCTATCTGCTCTATGTGACTTGCTCTATTTTAAAGCAAGAAAACGTTGAGCAGATGCAGGACTTTATCAAACATCATGACGATGCGCTGGCAATTGAATTTACCGATGCTTGCAACTGGGGTATTAGTCAAGAGATTGGTCGTCAATGCCTGCCCATCGATAGCGATGGCGGCGATGGGTTTTATTATGCGTTATTGCAAAAGACGGCGAAGTAAACAACGATTCAACGCACTATCAGACACTCTTATTTTAGGTAGGAAAAATAATGAAATATATCAGTACCCGGGGTCAGACTGAGCCGATGGACTTTAGCGATGTGCTTTTATTAGGCCTTGCCCCTGATGGCGGCTTGATGCTGCCAGAGCATTATCCAGCGATTGATACTGATACTCTCGATAAATGGCGTGGGCTTAGCTATCCAGAATTGGCATTGGCAATTATGCAGCGCTTTGCAACTGACATTTCTGCAGCTGATTTAAAAGATATTATCGACCGCACTTATACTGCTGAAGTATTTGGTAATAAAGAAATCGTTCCCGTTCGTAAACTTGACGATAATTTATACATTTTAGGCTTGTCAAATGGTCCAACGCTAGCCTTTAAAGATGTTGCGATGCAGTTTTTGGGTAATGCTTTTGAATATGTACTGAAGAAAAAAGATGCTCGCATTACGATTATCGGTGCGACCAGTGGTGATACAGGCAGTGCAGCTGAATACGCACTACGTGGCAAAGAGAATATTGAGGTCTTTATGCTATCGCCGCATGGCCGAATGAGCGAGTTTCAGCGTGCGCAGATGTATAGCTTGACGGATGATAATATCCACAATATCGCCATTGATGGCATGTTTGATGACTGTCAAGATATTGTCAAAGCGCTACAGCAAGATGCAGAGTTCAAAGCTGCCTATAATCTAGGCACAGTCAATTCTATCAATTGGGGCCGTATACTGGCGCAAATCGTTTATTATTTTAAAGCCTACTTTGCGGTGACCGATAGTAATGATGAGTGTGTGAGCTTTAGCGTACCGTCAGGGAATTTCGGTAATATATGTGCCGGTCACATTGCTCGCGAGATGGGTTTGCCTATTGGACGTCTAATCGTCGCGACCAATGAAAACGATGTACTGAATGACTTTTTCAACAAAGGAGGTTATCAGCCGCGCCCCACCGAGCAGACTTATATCACTTCAAGCCCGTCGATGGACATCTCCAAGGCCTCTAATTTTGAGCGCTTCGTGTACCTATTATTAGATAAAGACAGCACGCGCGTTCATGAGTTGTTCGAAGGCGTCAAGTCGGGACAAGGCTTTGATCTCTCTGACGCGATGGATACAGTTAATACCCGCTACGGTTTTGCAGCTGGCAAATCAACCCATGAGGATCGCCTGCAAACTATTCGCGCTTTATATGAGCAATCCGGTGAACTGGTAGACCCGCATACTGCTGACGGTATTAAAGTAGCTAAGGAGCTACAGCAAGATGGCGAGGTTATCATCTGTGCTGAAACGGCTTTGCCCGTCAAATTCTCAGATACTATCGTTGAGTCCATTGGACCGATCGATATTGCTCGTCCTGCTCATACTGAGGGCTTAGAAGATTTGCCGCAGTACGTTATCGTATTAGCTAATGACGCAGCGCTGGTCGCTGAGCAAATTCGTAAGTACGTGACTGCAAACGTATAATAGTTCTAATAATGGTTTCATGTGGAACAATAATTTTAATGTTCCACATGAAACAAAGATCGTAACGACAGTTAGTGCCTCTATGAAAGTTCAAAATAGATATATTTTTGTAAAAATATGTCCGAAATTATGCTATGGTTCATACTATTGTAAATATAGAATTTGTACGCCTATAGTTTGAACGCTTTACATAGGATTGTTTGATCACTATCAAGCCTATCCTCTCAGTCTATACTGCCTACGATAAACTCAATATTTTGTGGATATAATAATGAAGATAAGCATCACTGCCATAACCAAGGCTTTTATTGTCACCGCTTTTAGTAGCACTATGCTACTGACGACTGCTTATGCTAACAATCCACCACCTACGATCAAAGCTGATGCGCCCAATCGCTATATCGTCAAAAAAGGCGATACCTTATGGGATATATCAGGACGATATCTAGATAGCCCTTGGCGCTGGAGAGATATTTGGGCGACCAATAAGCAAATCAAAAACCCAAACCTCATTTATCCAAACGATGTTCTTATCTTGTGCGTTATTCAAGGTAAAACGCTCATTGGTGTTGATACGGGCGAGGGCTGTGCTGGCGTTGAGAGGCAATTAACAGGCAATGTTGCGGTCGCTGCGGTCGCTATCACGTCGATCGCCAATAGTATTCCTGCGATTCCGCGCTCTGCCATTCAGCACTGGCTTGATAAAACCATCATCGTCAATCCAGCAGACTTTGAGAGTACGCCATATGTCTTGGCATCTAAAACGGGTAATTTGATTACCGCAAGCGGTGACAAGGTCTATGCAAAAGGCGTTCCTTTAATTGTCGGTCAACGTTATGGCGTCTACCGCGAGGGCGAAAAATATATCGACCCCAAGAGCCAAAGAATTATAGGGTTAGAGGTGACCCAAGTAGCAACGGGTATGGTGACGAGCGTGGCTACCAACGGCGTGAGCAGCTTGCAACTGACAGACTCTCATGACAAGGAGGTGCGTGAAGGCGATCGGGTATTCGTTGAGCTGGGTAACTCAATACCGCCTGTGTTCTATCCTCAGCCTGCAACAGTCAATCGCGGTGGTATGATCGTGCGCGTCATGGATTCAATCAGCTCAGCGGCCAAAGGTAGCGTGGTCGCTATCAATCTGGGCAGTACTCAAGGCGCAAAACCTGGCGATGTCTTGACTATCTACCAACAAGGCGCTTTGGTACGTGACACTATCGATAACGATATGCCAGTGCGTCTACCAAATGAGCCAAGCGGTATGCTAATGGTATTCAATACCTTTAGCGATATCAGTTATGCTTATGTCTTAAGCTCTGACTTGCCACTCAATGTGGGTGATAAATTACTACCGCCGCCTTATTTATAACAGTTTTTGAAGGTAAAAAACTAAAAAGAGCAAACGACACATGACCATGCAACGACCTTTTTTATCAGTAGATCAGCGCGCTATATTAGCGCTATGGTATGAGGTCAATGCATCACTATCGGCTTATCATAAGCTGGTTAGTCATTTGGGTAGTGCGCAGCTGGCATGGCAAGCCAAAGCAAACGTTTGGCAAGAGTTGGGTATCCACCATACACATCTCAAACGCCATGAAAACCCAGAGCAGACACAGACTGATCTCGATAAAATTGAGCAAGCCCTGATAGAGGGTCGCTACGGTCTCCTGTTCGCCAATCAGCCTGATTATCCAACATCACTATCGCAAATATATGATCCACCGCCATTGTTGTTTTATCGTGGTAATCATACGTTGTTACAGCAGCCTCAAATCGCTATTGTTGGTAGCCGCAAGCCTAGCACTCATGCGCAAAAGATTACCTTTGATATGGCACAGTATCTCGTACAAGCCGGCTACGTAGTGACTAGCGGTCTGGCAATAGGTGTTGATAAGTGTGCGCACTTAGGCGCACTGACGCAAACGGATACTCTGTATAAGGGCCGCACCATTGGGGTTATGGGTACGGGTATCAATATCAGCTATCCCAATCATCACGATCAACTCTTTAGCAAAATCATCGAGCAAGGCGGCTGTCTTATCAGTGAGCTATTGCCGCATACCCAGCCGCACAAGCATACCTTTCCGCGCCGTAATCGCTTGGTCGCAGGTCTGAGTCTAGCCACGATAGTGACCGAAGCGACGATAAAAAGCGGTTCACTGATTACCGCACGTCTGACCTCAGAGCAGGGCAAGCAAGTCTTTGCCGTACCCAGTCACATTGACAACAGCAACGCTGAAGGTTGCCATCATCTAATACGTGAAGGCGCAACCTTGATATATCATCCGCAGCAAGTATTGGACGATGTGAGTGCCCAACTTTATACGCCATCAATTCATCCAAGTGTCAATAAAACTAAACCTCGCATCAATAACAGCACTGATTACCTGCCAGACGATCAAAAACTTTCGAACACCGCTCCTACGACTAAGGTTGACGTAGTTACACCTGAGCATTTGGCTGCTGTGTACGAGCAGCTTGACTGGCATGGTCAGGATTTAGATGTTTTACTTTCCAGTACTTCGTTAACAACTTCGCAGCTTATTAGTCAACTCATGGAGCTTGAGCTCTTGGGTCTCATTAGTGAGCAGGGCGGTCGTTATCTGCGTATATAGCTATAATTTTTAGCGCGCCTTTCACGGTATTGACCTTTTTATAATGTTCTCAGTCCACTACTTTTAACGTTCACTCTATGCCATCATACAAAGCCAATGTTACCGAATCCGTCGATCAAGCTACTACATGGCTTAAACAAGGACAACTGCTCGCTTATCCAACCGAAAGCGTTTGGGGTATTGGCTGTGACGCCTATGATAAGACAGCAGTCCGGCGTATCTTGGACATCAAACAGCGCCCGCAGCGCAAAGGCATGATTGTCATAACCAAC
Organism: Psychrobacter sp. DM4; assembly: GCF_051307035.1. Lineage (GTDB taxonomy): Bacteria > Pseudomonadota > Gammaproteobacteria > Pseudomonadales > Moraxellaceae > Psychrobacter. The sequence continues at coordinate 2,820,613 of NZ_CP195536.1, read as the reverse complement.
AGCATTGAGCGTTTAATGCCCTTGTTAGACCCTTTAGATAAAGGTATGCGTCAACAAATTATCCATAGCTGGCAGATTGGCGATAGTATAGATGTCCAACATCAGCAAGCCCATACTTGGCTCTTGCCTATCTCTCAAACGCTTACCAGCACTATTCCTTCTTGGATAACGGGCGAGCATCAGAGCATTGCGGTTAGAGTCATCGCCCATCCTCTTATTCGTCAGCTGTGCCAGCGGCTAGTGTCTGCCACTAACCCTTACGGTTTTATTGTCTCTACCAGTTGTAACCCTTCAGGTCAGCCGCCTGCCACAACCCTCACCGAAGCGTGCGCCTACTTTGATGACAAAATACGTTATCTAAGTGCGGAGACTTTGAATTATACGCAGCCAAGCCAAATACGAGATGCAGTTACTGGTCTAATCGTCCGTTAAAAATAGTCATTTGATAAAAGCAGCCTTCATTAAAAGTCACTAACAATAAAACGTATATTTATTATTTCAGTATTGACAGAAATAAAAGAATAGCGCAGTATATCTTTAAACAAACCATAAAAGTCAAGAGTACGTATTCATCATGAAATTAAACCCTGTCACCGAAAAATTTATCTTACATTGGGGCGAAATGGGCTCTAAATGGGGTGTCAATCGTACGATGTCACAGATTCATGCTTTGCTCTACGTGATTGGCAAACCGTTGAATGCCGAAGAGATTACAGAGACATTAGGCGTGGCACGCTCAAACGTTTCTAATAGTATTAAGGAGCTACAGAATTGGGGACTGGTGCAAAAGGTATCGATATTGGGTGATCGCCGCGATCATTTTACGACCAATACCGATGTTTGGGAGCTGGCACGTATTATCGTTGTTGAACGGCAAAAGCGAGAGCTAGATCCTACTGTCCAATTCTTACACGAGCTGATGGATAGTCCTGAGTTTGAACATGAGAATAGCGAAGTTAAAGCCCGTATTCGTGATACGCAAGAGTTCGTCAGTACATTAACCACGTGGTCATCAGAGATGCTCAAACTACCAACGAGTATCCTTAAAAAGGTACTAAAGCTGGGCGCTAGTATCAAAAAAGTTTTGCGTTAATAGTCAAGTCGTATTGATCTCAATAAAAATTTAAGTGTTATTTTCTGTTTGGACAGAAATAAATAAAATTATTTTCCATCAGTTATTCATACAGAGTTCATCGGCATCACCAACGCTATATTTATACTAAGCTCACAAGTTACTTTTAGGATAAATACAATGAAAAACAATAATGGGGCTTACCCTTATCAACAAGTTGTTCTTTTATTTTCAGCACTTGGTAGTGCTCTTGGTGGAGTGATAGCAGAGCTTAGCATCTTAATTATTTTCAGAGAATCAAGCCTTGCGCAGATAGGATTTCAGCCTCTGATATACGTGGGATTGTTTGGATTTTTACCCGCATTTATAACAGCCTGTATATTAGCTTTTATCAAGCTAAAGCAAAGAGCAAAAAATGCTACAAAGATTACTTTTTTGACAGGGTTTTTGGTGTCAGCGCTTTATGTCGCTTTTATAGTGTTATATCTAGGTATAGGGTCTTTATCGGAGATCTTAGTCTTACTCATATTTATGCTGATCGGCGGGTTGTTTGGTGGTATTAACTCTACGGTAGCGGGCTACTTTACCTTACCTAAACTCACTAAAAGCCATTTTGACAACAGCGGTAGAAAAGCACACGATATCGGTAATGATACATTTTATACAGCAAGATTAGATAGATAATGCACAAATCATCGTCAATAAGGAAACTATAATGAATATTTTAATTAGCGGCGGATCAGGGTTTTTGGGTAGTGCTTTTAGCCAAGAGATCATCAGTCGTTATCAAGGCAACGGCAAAGAGGTGCATATCACATGGCTCACTCGGGACAAGACGCAAGCGCATCCAAGTCGTGTCAATATGATGACTTATGATGAGCTTGCCAAGACCGATAACGATTTTGATGTCGTTTTAAACTTAGCAGGAGCGGGGATTGCTGACTCGCGCTGGAGTGATGAGCGTAAGGAACAATTACTTGCCAGCCGCGTCAAACCAACTGAATCACTACTTGAGTACATCGCTGGTAGTCGCACTAAGCCCAAATTGATGGTTAGCGGGTCAGCGATTGGCTGGTATGGCACGCAAGGCGACAAACCGTTAACCGAGAGCAGTGGCTATGAGACCGATTTTTCGCATAAACTCTGTAATACCTGGGAGCAACTAGCGCTCAAAGCGACTGATTACGGCGTGCCCGTTGCTATTGTGCGCACAGGTGTTGTGATGCATCCTGAAGGCGGTATGCTGGGTAAACTTATGATGCCATTTAAGATGGGCGTTGGTGGACAACTGGGTGATGGTCAGCAAGTTATGAGCTGGATCAGCCGTGAGGACTGGGTTGGGGCTGTGATATTTATCATCGAGCAACACGTTGATAGTGCTATTGATAGCCAAGTGACCCAAAATAACGCGACAAAAACCAGTTCTGATACGCCCGCTGTCGTTTATAACCTAACCGCGCCTAACCCTGTGAGCAATCATACTTTTACTAAAACCTTTGGCGCTTGGTTACATCGTCCCACGTTTTTCACTTTGCCAGAGTTTTTACTGAAGCTCATGTTCGGTGAGATGTCGACGTTACTCATTGATGGACAAAAGGTACTCCCGCAAGCCTTGCAAGACGCCGGCTATGAGTTTAAACAGCCAATACTCAAGCAGGCCTTAGAAGAGCAGCAGTAAGATATGTTTATAAGCTTAGGGATTGGTTTTGTTTCATGTGAAACTTCTAAGCAATGTAGCAACGTTTAAATATAGCTAGGCGGTTTGGACGCAATCTATAAACCGCCTAATTATTTAGCCTATTATTTCAGTTTTGACAGAAATAAAGTAAATTATATAAGTGGATATTTGCATAGTTGGATAATTAAGGAGAACACCATGCGTCATCCTTCGCTCAACAAAATCGAGTGGCAAGACTTACGTCAACTGCGTCTTGCCGAAGTTATTTACAACGTATTACTGTCATTGCCGTTTTTACTATGGTCATGGTGGAGTGCATGGCAAGGGTTTTGGCTACTGGCACTAGTAGGGACGTTTTTCTTTTTTACCGCCGCACTCAGGCAGGCTCACGACTGTTATCACCATACTTTAGGTGTCGGCAAGGTTGCAACCGAGCTCATGCTATTTGTGCTCAGCATCACAATGCTCTGTAGTACGCATGCGATTCGCCACACTCACCTCAATCATCATCGCGATCCGCTAGGGGAGAGCGATGTCGAGGGCAACTGGGCACGGTTGCCTTGGTACCAAGCGATACTTGGCGGTGGGTTATTTTCGATAGCGATTCAGTGGTTTGGCCTGACTCATGGCAGTCATCGTAACCGCTTGCTTGTCGCTATCGATATGATGTTGATAGTCACTGTAACGGCAGCCGCTTTTATCACTATGTATCCTGTCTTAATCTATCATGTGCTGGTCATGATACTTGCTAATACTATGGTCGGCTTCTTTGCAGTATGGAGCGTCCATCATGGCTGTGATGAGGGCGTTTTCGCTCGCAGTGAGCGTCGCCCCTTTATTAATCTGTTGACTTTTAATCTGCTCTACCATATCGAACATCATCTATTCCCAGCCGTACCCACCAATCATCTGCCAGAGCTTGCCACACGTTTGGATGCTCAGGCACCTGAGTGGACGCGGCAGCCTGTGATACCTATATTAACGACTAGCTATCTAGAAAAGATGTGAACGACGAAAAGTCATAAAGATACACAAAGTGATACTAGGCTGTAAGCGATACTATAGAAATATTGACGATTAATACCAGATCTTAAGGAGTTATCACATGATCATTTCAAGCAAAGAGAACCACTCAATCTCAGAGGTTGCAGCTATTACCATGTACTACGATGATAGTTGCGTGCTCTGTAGTACTGAGGCGCACGGTATGCAAACTCGTAGACCAAAGGCTATTAAGCTGATGCCAGTAGAGCACGGCATAGACGAGTTACAAGAGGCAGGGTTTAGCCGCGTCGATGCCATGACCTATTTATGTGTTAAGACCGATCAAGGCGAGTGGTACACACATATGGATGCCGTCAGACTGCTATACAAAATGGGCGGGGTTAAATGGGCGTCGGTATTATATCTACCTATCATCAAACCATTTGGCGACTTCATCTATCCTACTGTCGCGCGCAACCGCTACCGTATTCCAAACTGGATAATCACACTCATTTATGGTAAAGCAGTGACTCAAGCCTGTACTAACGGCGTTTGCAAAATCGCTCCTGATAAGCGTTAGAGGATTTTCTATGAAGTTTGAGTGAAAACTTACTAGCGCTATTTAGCTTTAGGGCGCTGTACAGTAAGCTGGCTTTATATTTACATAGTTAGATAGGGTTATGTGGTTTTTTATCATTTTTACGCAGCTACTTACACTCATAACCATCATGATTCTTTTATGGATGATCAAACCGAAGCGCGCTGCTAGTAAGATTGTGCTTATCATAGCTGTTTTGCTGTTTAATAATGTGGCGCTCATTTATGGTTTTACCGAATTTTGGTACGAGCGTTTTCATGTCTATTTGGTTGTCGCCATCTTGCAAGGGTTTATGTTCTATGCGATTGTAATAACAGCGCTAGCGAGGCTTATATTAGCCAAAGTATTGAAACAAAATCCACATCCCAAGCAGACGCGTTTATTTGCTATCGGCACTTTTGCCAGCATAGTAATGCTCGCAGTATTTAACGCTTATTCGCCAGCGCTTCGCTATATGACGGTCACAACTGACAAGCCTTTAGATAAACCTGTGGATATCGCGCTTATCTCTGATACGCATTTGGGTAGGTGGTTTGGTAATCGGCAAATAAAAAAGATGGTTAACTTAATTGATGAGCAAAGCCCTGATGTGGTCGTCATCGCTGGTGACATTATGAATGACACGACCATCGCTTATGACAATACCAACATGCATGAGCAGTTGTCTCAGCTAAAAGCGCCGCTTGGCGTCTATGCTACGCTTGGCAATCATGACTACCGAGGCTATGATGCAGAGATTACTCAAGCTGTGGAGGCGGCTGGCATTACAGCGCTCGATAGTGAAAGTGTATTGTTAAATGATGCGGTGTGGCTGGTTGGGCGCTCAGACGATGTCGATTTGACGAGGTTAGCAGCGGACACGCTACTCAAGCAAGTCGATACTGACAAGCCTGTAGTCTTTTTGGAGCATCGCCCTTCAATGATGGAGGAGATCAGCGTGCTGCCAGTAGATTTGCATTTATCTGGTCATACGCATGGCGGGCAAATATTCCCGTTAACGATGCTAAAAAACTGGTTTGAACCGCTCAATTATGGCGCAAAAAAGCTAGGGAATACGCAGTTTTTGGTGACCTCAGGTTATGGGTTCGGCCCTGTGCCGTTTAGATTCGGTACGCGCTCTGAGATTTGGATGATTAGGTTACAATCAACGTCCTAAGCCAAACTCCTAATAATGACTTAACAGCCTCTACTATTAAGCGGCTTTTTTATTGATTTTGGTTTGAGCTGTTCTCATATCTGTAGTCTATTCAGCTCTAGGGTACCTTATGCGCTATACGTTTTTTATCACTGTGTTTATGCTCCTACAGCTCTTTAGTACGGGTGCTGCGCTCAGCTTGCAGTGGTGGTTTGCGCCTTGGAGTACCTCGGCATTACAAGTAGCGGTATGGATCATAGTATTTGCTGTTACTAATGGACTGCTAGTATTAAGCGTCAAAAGAGCCTTTGCCAATAGCTATCGCTGGGTGAGTATGTGGATGCTTATCATGCATTTTGTGATATTGACTGCGCTAACAATCAGTATTTTGTATGGCGGGTACTGGCTGCTGGCTTCATTTACTAGCATAGCGCCAATTCAATCAGCCAAGCTAGATTTTGGCCTTCGAGTATTTGCGCTAATTACATTCATAGGGTTATTCGTCTATGCGCTTTATAGCGCTTACGTGCCTGTCGTGCGTAAGCTGAGCCTTGAGATTGATAAGCCGTTATCTCATCCCTTGCGCTTGGCACTGGCCAGTGATCTACATATTGGACGCCTGTTTGGTAATAGAGCGATTGATAAGTTGCATCAGCTCCTCATTGATAATCGAGCAGATATTTTGCTGATGCCAGGCGATATTATGGATGATAATACGCAGGCGTTTAATGCCTATAATATGTCCAAAAATCTAGCTGAACTATGCGCGAGTGTGCCTTACGGCGTTTATGCCACTTTAGGCAATCACGATTTGTATGGTCATGAGCAGCCTATTAGCGCCGCGCTACGCCGCGCCGGTGTACAACTATTAAATGATGAGGTGCTAAGGATTAAGCACAAAGGTGATCCGCTGTGGTTAGTCGGACGTTTTGATAATCATAAGAGTCAGCGCGTCGCTACCACTGAACTGTTAGCGAAAGTGGATACGACAGAGCCTGTTGTTCTACTTGACCATAGACCGAGCGATATCGAGGAGCACAGTCAGCTACCGATAGACTTGCAGGTCTCAGGGCATACCCATAATGGACAAGTATTTCCGGCAAACTTCATCGTCAAGGCTATTAATAGAATAGGCTATGGCTACGAAGCCATAAACCAAGGTCACTTTGTAGTGTCCTCAGGTTATGGCTTTTGGGGTATCCCGTTTCGATTGGGATCGCGTGCTGAGATTTGGCTCATTACTTTAAAAGGCAACACGCACTAGGAGGTAGAACCGATTAAAAGGTAAAGCGGATTACGTGATAAGAAATTTATACAGATACTCAATCTTTAAGCCGCTAGTCTGGCCTGAGCTTTTATAATTTCATTCACAAATTCGGCGAAGCCCTTGATGATATTGTGCGTCTCTTTAGCAATGCCTTGATGAACACTCATCAAATGGATAAAGCCATGCGGCGCGCCGAGCACAGTATACGTCTGGGTCGCGATACCAAAACCTTCTAACTGCTTAGCATAAGCAAAAGCCTCGTCACGCAATACATCGAGCTCGGATGCAACCACGTAAGTCGGACACACCTGATGGTTATCGCCTAGCATCGGTGATATCAGTAGATGATCGCGCGATAGCGGACTATTAGCAAGGCATGCCGCGTCAAACACCGCCACATCAGCATGATCTAATAACAAGCCTTCACCGTACAGCTCCCAGCTAGGATAGTCATTTTCGACATCCGTCACAGGATATAGTGGCATTTGCGCAAGCGGTGCTGGCAGGTTTTGAAGCTGTGCAAAACTCTTTTGACCCTCAGCGCCCAAATCTGCCCATGCGTTTTGAGTCGGGGTAATCACTTGCTGCGCTACCAGCGTTGATATACCGCCGCCTGCACTATCACCCGCTAATACGATACGCTTGGCAGACGCGCCTAAAGTATGAGAGTTTTCAGCCAGCCACGCGTAAGCGGCGATACAGTCTCTGAGTGCTACTGGTGCTGGATGCTCAGGCGCTAACCGATAGTCAACGCTAACGACAGCCCAGCCTGTTTGCTCACATACGGCATGGCAGAACTCATGGTGCGTGTCGACGTCGCCTATACAGAATCCACCACCATGAAAAAACAGCATCACGGTTTCATCAGGATTGGCGCTAGAGTTGGCCTTATCGTTATTCTTTGCCTGATAGCAGCGCACCCTCATGTCGCCCGCATCAGCATTAGCAATCGTTTTGTCTTGCCAATTTACCGACTTGGCCCCTTTTTTCATAAAGCGCTTAAGATTACTGCGCTGACCTACGCCTTCTTGCTGCCATACTTTTGGGGCTTGCATAGCAACGGAATCAGCTGCGAATCTTTGACGTAGCTCTAGCATTTTATCGATATGTAGCGGCGTCTTCAGTTTGCTGTTTGCAGCAATGATCAGACGCATATGCGCATCGGCATGTAAATATTGTTTGGATGTCGGACCCTTCAAACGCGTCACTACGTTCTCTAGTAATGGATCTGGCAAATAGCTGATACCCTTTAAGACATAATGAAGGGCATGACGCTGAAAATCGTTGGTTGGCAAGTAACTAGCGAGCTTTTCGCTGACAAGTCGATAAGTGCCATTAGTAGGGCTTTCATTATTGTGGTAGCTCTTTATCCGCTCTAAAAGCGCTATATCAGTTTGAGTGTTGTCTTTATTTGAGGTTATCGCTGCTTTATTTATCCAAGTATTGAGCGATGTTATTGGTGAGTTTGGCATAACATTTCTCATAGTCTTACTCTCTTATTTAATGCATAGTCAGCACAAAAGCCAACGTTTACTCTAAGGTGTTATATAGATGATGATTATTTGAGAGAATGATAAAGCAGCTATTAAACAAGTTGAGTGCTGTTTGGTAATGGTTTATATACGGAAAGTAAAGTATTTGGAATAACTGGTACTTCTTGTGCCTTTTGTAAGTGTATTTTTACACTTAACTTGATAGCAGTACTTAGAATATGGATATGCTGCTGATACTCTAGAAGCCTTACAATGTTTTTGGGTTGGGCCTAGTATTGAGACTAGTGGTAGCACCAAAAAATTATCCAAGATAAAGGCTTGAAATTAGCACCTATAGCCTTTATCAATCAGCTATTGAGATAGCTCTATAAAAGAGCAAATAGTAACAGTCAAACCACTTAAAAAACCTATCAGTTGCAAACGAGTACAAGCACAGAAGGATGAGTGGCTAATAGGTCTTAAATTATTTATCGCAATCATAAGGAGTTATCATGAGCGAGAACAACCCCAATCAAAATAACAGCAATGAGCAAACGGCGCACGACAATATCGAGGGCAATGAGAGCGTGCTCGCTGAAACTATGGATGAATTCGATCCTGCCAATAATTCAGGTCATAATGAAACTATAGAGAGCGATATCGACTTAAGTGTCTTTGAAGCGCGTATCAAAGAATTAGAAGGCGAGGTGAAGCAAGCTCGCGAAGGCACTGCCCGCGCCAATGCTGAAACCTACAACGCCCAAAAACGTATAGAACAAGAAGCGGATAAAAGTAAAAAATTCGCTCTACAGAAATTTGCGAGAGAATTACTTGAGATTGTCGACAATTTAGAGCGCGCCATCGAAAGTGCTAATGCGGATGATCCTGTGGCTGAAGGCGTTCAATTAACGCATAAAGCCCTCGTTGCAGTACTGAGCAAAAACGGTGTCGAAGTTGTCAATCCTATGGGCGAAAAATTCAATGCTGATTTTCATGAAGCAGTCGGTATAGACGCTGAAGCTGAGGCAGATACGGTAGGGACTGTACTGCAAAAAGGCTATAGTCTAAACGGTCGTTTATTGCGTCCTGCTATGGTTCGCGTCGGTCAATAATAATTAGTCGATGATATAATCCTTGTTTATATCAGGGATATTCACAAAAATTCACATAAAAACTAAGGATTACGTAGGCATTGACTTGAAAAAATGCGTGCGTAAACCGATATAAAGCAACAAGTGACCTACTAAGGTCTGATATGTCAGCCTTACTTCTCGGTTATAGATTCTAAAATCATAAGCGATATAGTAAGGCTAGCACTCAACACAATAATCAAAAAATTAGGAGTATTTAATTATGGGTAAAGTAATCGGTATTGACTTAGGAACCACCAACTCATGTGTGGCGGTAATGGAAGGCGATAGCGTTAAAATTATCGAGAATGCTGAAGGTACGCGTACCACACCTTCAATCGTCGCTTACAAAGATGACGAAACGCTCGTTGGTCAATCAGCTAAGCGCCAAGCAGTTACCAATCCAAAGAACACTTTGTTTGCTATCAAGCGTCTGATCGGTCGCCGCTTCGATGACAAAGTCGTACAAAAAGACATCGGCATGGTTCCGTACAAGATCGCAAAAGCGGACAATGGCGATGCTTGGGTCGAAATCAACGGCAAAAAATTAGCACCACCACAAGTTTCAGCCGAAATCTTGAAAAAGATGAAAAAAACAGCAGAAGACTATCTTGGTGAGAGCGTCTCAGAAGCGGTCATCACTGTTCCTGCTTACTTCAATGACTCGCAGCGTCAAGCGACCAAAGATGCGGGTAAAATCGCCGGTCTTGATGTTAAGCGTATCATTAATGAGCCAACTGCTGCAGCCCTCGCTTATGGCATGGACAAAAAGCAAGGCGATAGCACGGTTGCCGTATATGACTTAGGCGGTGGTACGTTTGATGTCTCAATCATTGAAATCGCTGATGTCGATGGTGAGCAGCAATTTGAAGTACTCGCCACTAACGGTGATACGTTCCTCGGCGGTGAAGACTTTGACTCAGCGCTTATTGACTATCTCGTTGACGAGTTCAAAAAAGAGCAAGGCGTCAACCTAAAAGGCGACTCTCTTGCTATGCAGCGTCTTAAAGAGGCTGCTGAAAAAGCGAAGATTGAACTTTCAAGTGCGCAAAGTACTGAAGTCAACTTGCCGTATATCACCGCAGACAGCAACGGTCCTAAGCATTTGGTCATCACGATCAGCCGCTCAAAACTTGAGAGCCTAACTGAAGAACTCGTCAAGCGCACCATGGGTCCTTGTAAGATAGCTCTAGAAGATGCAGGCATCAAGCTAACTGATATCGACGACGTTATCTTAGTTGGTGGTCAGACACGTATGCCACTGGTACAACAACACGTTCAAGACTTTTTTGGTCAAGAGCCGCGTAAAGACGTTAACCCTGATGAAGCTGTTGCCGCAGGTGCAGCGATTCAAGGTGCGGTCTTATCTGGCGACAAAACTGACGTCCTATTGCTCGATGTTACGCCGTTAACCCTCGGTATCGAAACGATGGGCGGCGTAATGACACCAGTTATCGAAAAGAACACCATGATTCCGACCAAGAAATCACAAGTATTCTCAACTGCTGAAGACAACCAGCCAGCGGTCACGATTCAGGTGTATCAAGGTGAGCGTAAAATCGCCAATCAAAACAAACAGCTTGGTCGTTTTGATTTGACGGATATTCCACCAGCGCCGCGCGGTCTGCCGCAAATCGAGGTCACCTTTGACATCAATGCTGACGGTATCATGAACATCTCAGCAACTGATAAAGGTACAGGCAAAGCGCAAAGCATCCAGATCAAAGCAGACTCTGGTTTGTCGGATGAAGAAGTCGAGCAAATGGTACGTGACGCTGAAGCTAACGCTGAAGAAGATGAGAAGTTCGCAAATCTAGCGCAAGTGCGTAACGAAGCGGACGGTCGTATCCATGCGGTACAAAAAGCGCTAAAAGACGCAGAAGATAAAGTCACTGATGAAGAAAAATCATCAGTCGAAACGGCTATCTCTGATCTAGAAACGGCGACCAAAGAAGATGACCACGAAGATATCAAAGCTAAGCTTGAAGCATTAGACAATGCATTCTTACCAGTCAGCCAAAAGATTTATGCTGATAGCGGCGCAGGCGGCGAGGGTATGGATCCAGGTCAGTTTGGCCAAGAGACTGAATCAGCAGATAGCTCACAAGCTGATGATGATGTCGTCGATGCTGAATTCACTGAAGTTAACGATGACAAGAAGTAATTAGTACTAGTCATTCGCTAAAGTATCAGTATCTCTTTTAGCCTTTAGCCCTTAATCAGAAACGCATTCCTCGGAGTGCGTTTTTTTATGCATGAGAAGACTTATCCAAGGACATAAATTTATTGCAAACTCTAGCAATGTAACAAAAGGTTTCATATATCGACCTTTGTAACTTCGTCACTGATAAATGATTGCAAATCTTAACTCTCCTGCTATCAACGACTGACAGACGCCTTGAAATAATTTGTTACTATGTATACATCGTTAGCAGACAAGACGATAAGATCATAACGATCTACATAAATAAATTACTTGTTTGTCAAATTTCAACTGAAGGAGAGCACAATGAAAACTCTACAAAAAACACTACTCGCATTAGCAGCTGGTTCACTATTGAGCGTAAGCGCACAAGCCGCTATTACTTATGGTAATGGTTATACCGGTCAGCCCTACGTTGGTGTCAAAGTTGGTCAATTTGATACCGATGTTGACGGCGATGATCCAACGGCTTATGGTGTCTATGCTGGTTATAACTTCGATCCAAACTTTGGTATGGAAGTTGAGTATGTAGGATCAGATGATGCAGATTTAGACAATAGTTTTAATGGAGAATACGACATTAAAACCTATGGCGCTTATGGTACTTACCGTTACGCTTTCCCAAATACTGCTTTGTATGCCAAAGGTAAACTTGGTATTGCCAAAACAGAGTTAGAAGCTGATTTTAATAATGGTGGTAGCGACTCTATTGATGACACTGGTATTGCAGGTGGTATTGGTCTTGGCTATGCTATAAGCCCTGATTTCAATGTTGAAGCTGAATATGCCATGATGGATAGCGATTCTGACGCCTCGTTATTGACTATAGGTGCTCATGTAAAGTTCTAAGATAAAGTCTATAACTAAGCTTAATAAAACGATCACTCCGGTGGTCGTTTTTTTATGGATAACTGCTATATAACAATATTTTTCATTGAATCATTGTAAACTATAATTAATAGTATGGTATTGATTTTTAAGACAATGTTGATAACGTAAGTGTGCTACATTAAAGGATAGGAATGACTAGGAGCATACCGCAATGATTGAGACTATTTGGATGATTGAGCCTTGGCATTGGCTCGTACTAGGCTTCTTGTTGATGATTGCTGAGATATTCATTCCAACCTTTGCAAGCCTTTGGTTCGGTGCAGCGGCTATCATTGTGGCGGCTCTTGCTTGGTTATTGCCAGTGCCTTTGGTCGTGCAAGTCCTTGTTTGGTTAGGCTTATCAGTGCTATTTATGTTTGCCTGGATTAAATACATCAAGCCTTTATCCATTGACCGCAAAAAGGCTGGACAGAGCAATAGTACTATCATCGGCGAAACAGGCATGATCGTTGTTAAGCCGCAAGCAGATACGGTTGGCATGATACGTTTCAATGTCCCCATATTCGGCGCAGATGAATGGACGTGTCGTACTGAAGATGCGGTAGTAGAGATTGGCGATAGAGTTGTGGTGACAGGTACTAGCGGTAATGATCTGATAGTAGCGCCTACTCAGCGTTTGGCACCTCCTACTACTGAGGGTCATCTTGCTCCCAATATTACCAATCCTATAACAAAAGACGCTGTTAGAGAAAAAGTCAAAACCAGCAGATTAAATTTAAACAAGCCAAATTTAGATCGAGCCCGTTTAAGAAAGAAATTTAACGATAAATGAGTGATAACGCCTTTTATTACAAGGCTTGAAGTATAAATATGAAATGCAAAAAGACGATATAAATACGACGTTTTGCAGCCTCATTGATGGCAAGCGTCCAAGGAGAGCAGTATGAACAGTATTATAGGTATCCTAGGTGGCGGCGGGATCGTCATGGTGGTATTGATTGCCCTGATAATCTTTACCGTGTTCAAAGGCGTACGTATCGTACCGCAAGGCTATAAATGGGTGGTTCAGCGTCTCGGTAAATATAATCAGACGCTCGAGCCTGGTCTAACATTGATTATCCCGTTTATCGATAGAGTAGCGTATAAAGTCACGACCAAAGACATCGTACTTGATATTCCCTCACAAGAAGTAATTACTCGTGATAACGTCGTAATCATCGCCAATGCGGTGGCTTACATTAACATCGTACGCCCAGACAAAGCCGTTTATGGTATCGAAGATTACGAGTATGGTATTCGCAATTTGGTACAAACCTCATTGCGCTCAATCATTGGTGAGATGGATTTGGATAACGCGTTATCTAGCCGTGATGAGATCAAAGCACTGCTCAAAAATGCTATCTCAGAAGATATCGCCGATTGGGGTATCACGCTAAAGACGGTCGAGATTCAAGACATCAACCCTTCACAAACCATGCAAGCGTCGATGGAAGAGCAGGCTGCCGCAGAACGTTTGCGCCGTGCAACCGTGACGCGTGCCGATGGTCAAAAGCAAGCGGCTATCTTGGAGGCCGATGGACGTCTGGAAGCCTCACGCCGTGATGCTGAAGCGCAAGTGGTACTGGCAAAAGGTTCTGAGGAGTCTATCCGCCTCATTACAGCCGCTATGGGTGACGAAGAGATGCCGATTGTCTACTTGCTAGGCGAGCAGTACATCAAGTCCATCCGTCAATTGGCTGAGTCTGATAATGCAAAAATGGTGGTTCTACCAGCTGATATCTTGAGTACTGTTAAAGGTATGGTCGGTGACAAGCTAAAAGTGTAGTAGTAGATACAATGGTTCTCAGACAAACTAGATAACAACTCTAAGCAAAAAAGACCTCACGTAAGGTCTTTTTTATAGCTGATCGTCAAGTGGTTTAGATCGCTTTAGAAAAGCAATCTTTGTGCTTTGTGCTTAGATACTCATCAAACACCATGGCCACATTGCGACCCAGCAAGCGACCTCTAGGCAGGACGCGAATACCAGCGGCATCCATGTCGATGAGTCTATCCTGTTGCATAGCATCCAACTGGCCGATCTCATCAATAAAATATGTCACCGCATCGATGCCAAATTTTTGATTGACGTCTTTAAAGTCGATGTAGTCATGACAGAGCAGGTTCATTATCACATATTCACGTAGACGGTCTTTGAGTGAAGTTTTGATAGCTTTGACCGCTGGCATGACAGTTGGATGGTGACGCATTTTATTGATACGGTCTTGGTAGGCTTGCAAATCGGTATCGTTTTGTAAGATATAGCGCGTATTGCTGTTGGCAATCTGACTAATAGCAGAGACGCCAAAGCCTAATAAGTCGCAGTCTCCCATGATGGTGTAACCCTGAAAGTTGCGGTGTAGTTTGCCCGCGCGCTGCGCTATGGCAAGCTCATCATCAGGCTTAGCAAAGTGATCGATACCGATATACTGATAGCCTGCCTCGGTGAGCGTATTAACGGCATTGCCAAGCATAGTGAGCTTGTCGCTAGGACTTGGGAGATCCTCATCCTTGATCTGACGCTGCGCTTTAAAGCGCTCTGGTAGATGAGCATAATTGAATACTGATAAACGATCGGGCGACATCTCTATAATACGCGTGACTGTTTTATCTAGTGTCTCAGAGGTTTGCTGCGGTAGACCATAGATCAGATCGATATTGATAGAGTGAAACCCAAGATCACGTGCCTTATTCAAAATAGTAGCGATAAGCTCTGCTGAATGAACGCGATTGACCGCGATCTGTACCGCATCCTCCAAGTCCTGCACCCCTAAACTAATCCGATTAAAACCAAGCTGACGTAGTGTCTTTAGAGTGTCATCACCCAACTCGCGTGGATCAATTTCGATCGAGTAATCCCCCTGATCCTCCGGCAAAAACTCAAACTGCGTCTGCAAAAATTCCCATAACTGTACCAGCTCTTTATCAGACAAAAACGTTGGCGTACCACCGCCAAGATGCAATTGTTTGACTAGTGGTTTGCTGCTGCCTTCTGGTGCGCTTAATAAGCGGCGCTTTTGTCTGATTTCAGCAAAAAGGTAGTCTAAGTAGTCCTTTGCGTCACTGTTTTTCTCGGTAATGATTTTGTTGCACGCGCAGTAGTAACAAAGATGGCGACAAAAGGGAATATGAAAGTATAGCGATAACGGCGCACGCGCTTCACGCTTTTGTAGTATCTGGTATTCTAAATTGTCAGATATAGATGAGAACTCAAGTGCGGTTGGATATGAGGTATAGCGAGGACCTAAGCGATTGTATTTTTGGATCATCGAGTCATCAAAAGCAGGTAGCTGCTTGCTTGTGATACTGCCGCGAGTGCTGGCATAAGGGTTGTCAGGTTGCGTGACTGGACGCACGGTCGTTGGCGGCTCATTGACAGAGTTATAGGGCTGCTGCGGGTGGTTAGAGGAATTGGAAGTACGTGAATGCTCTGTCATGCGGCGCTCCTTTATAACGCTGTTTTTATTGCTAGAGCAACTTTGACTACAAGTAGATATAGATAGATTATCAGCGTCTTTTAGCGATAGTAGGGACTCAATTTGTAGGGAATAGTATAGCAAATCCTCGCTTGCAATAGGATGATCGACTGCGCTTAGCTGTAGGTATTTGTGTTTATAAATAAAAAAGACCTTAGAATGATCTAAGGTCTTTTGTAACAATAATTAAACCTTTGGAAGGGCTGATATACTTACTCTCTTAACTCTACTTTGTCACCTATCGATTGATTGGAGATTTCACTAGCGCTAAAGGGTAGGCGGATCCAATTTTTATCGGAATAACGACGGGTTTGATCACGATGGAACGGACGTGTCGTATCACCCGCTTGCGAGTAAGCCAATAGCGCCTCTACAACTGGACCATTATTATCAAAGGTAACCGTTTGCATGTATGTTGGACCGTTTCTTACGGGACCATAAGTGCCATCACTATTTTGATTAGAGGTTGCAACGTTGAAGACACCTTCACTACCAAAGCCACCATGCATAGGAATTTTTTCGTCGTTTTTGCTAGCATCGATTACATACTGTAAGCTGCCCAATGTAGCGTCAAGCGCGATGTTTTTATCATTGTAATACTTAATAGAATCACCTAAAGCGGTACGCGAATTATTATTAATAATCAGGTCACGCGGAGTATCGATAGGGTTATTGACATCGAATTTAGTACTAAATAGGGTGTCAGTCGTCTCTTGAAAGCCAATATTGGTCCAAAACTTTCTAAAGACATGAGCGCCTTTGCTATCTAAGTTATTACGACGATCCCAGTTACTTAAGACATTACAAGCAGTAGTGGCATCAATAGTGCTGCCGCCAGTTAAAGGCAATGTAGGATTAGCTCTACAATCTGCTAGGACATCATCAAGTACAAGCTCAGCCACATAACTGCGGTTACCGTAGACCACTTCCTGCATATTGTTCAAATTAAAAGTAGTACCACCCAAACCATCTTCATTACTTAGACGATCTTGTATCTGAACCAGTCCCATACGTGAGCGTACAAGTAGTGGTACACCATCTACAGGATTGGGCCCTAAGAATGGCGTTAAACGACGACGTAGTAGTGGTGAAAATCCAGTCATTGGTTGTTCTGCGTTACTAAGCCAATAGCTATCATTGGAGTTGGCAACATAATCATCACGTATTATGAAAGGTAGGTTTGAGCCACCAAAAATACCTGCTTGTGGCGAGTCTGCATCGTTGCCCCACTCGCAAGCAGCGGTACTACCGTTGAGTGCAGGTAAGTCTGATGCAAGTAACGCACCAAGAAAAGGACCAGATGCAGCACTACTACAAGCTTCTAGCTTTTCTTTGGTCACATTGGGTACGGTTGAGATATCAGCATAAAGCGCTTTGCCGTTACGATCTGTCGCAATTGTATTGATAAACCCCAAACCTAAAATAGTCTGCATTCTATCGACCAAGTCTTCAACACTGGTGGCCATATTCATACTACGCCACTGATTGATCGCGCGTGGGTTTTCGGAGGCGGCATCACGAATGGTATAAGCGAGGTTGCCAGTACTCGCATCACCCCAATTGGGTAGTTGACCGTTAAGTAAGTTGACGTTTAGCATCGGTCCATATTGTGAGACATAGATGTTGCGAGATATGGCTGTTTGGCCATCTGGCATCTGAACCGTGACAGGAACGGTCTCGATATCGCGTTGCTCAACTACGCCTGCGCTGTTGCGATAGTTGTATTTTAGAGGGTTACCATCGACTAGACTGAGCTGATATAGCGTGAAGCGTTTGGCAGTCGATACGGTATGACTCCAGGCAACGTCTTTATTAAAACCAATATTAATAAAAGGTTGTCCTTGCTGAGCCGAACCCATCACATCAAGCTCACCTGGTATCGTGGTATGAAACTCATAAAAGCGCTGAACGCCATTCCATGGTTCGTGCGGATTGCCATACATAACACCACTTTCAGTACCTGTTACTTCACTACCAAACGCATAGGCATTACTACCACCTTTCATCGCATTGATAGTGTCCATATTAAATTTGGGCGCTGATTCTACAACGGGATCAACAGGTTCAATACTACGCGCTCTTGAACTACTTCTAGTGACAGGTGCGGTAGTTACAGGAGGAGCCGCTGCTACAATTGGTCCAACAAAGTTTGAAAGACCACCACGTAGATTTCCTTTGCCATAGACCGTCAATAAATCATCGAGAGTGACCTCACGTACCCATTCAGCATTAGCACAAGCAGGATCAATATTGGCCGCACCTTTATCACGTAGGTAACGACTAAAGCCTGCCGCATAGCCTGTCAACGCATCAACAGTTTCAGGATCTTGGGCAGCTAAAAACTCAGCTTTTCTTTCAGAAGAGTTATACCACGTATAAAAGACATCACTTGCTATATTACCGTTATCGCCTAAAAACAGCATACTTTGACCGCTAGCGACAACAACTTCATGTGCTAGAGAGCAGAAGTTATCCTCTGCGAATGCATAACCGACACCGTAACCGAGACCTTTATAGTTATCGGCTGTGATGTGAGGGATACCAAACTCAGTACGCTGGATGTTGGCAGCAAATTCAGGAGGCGTTACTTCAGGGGACGTTACTTCATTACTAAAGCCATTGTTACTATCTGAACAGCTGATTAGTCCCATAGAGACTACCACTGTCAATAATGCTAATTTTGGCGCTCGTCGATTGAGTATTAGTCTGTTCATAATTCTTACCATCCATGGTTAATAGTGACGACTCAAAAAAATAAGAAAGATTCTCACTATATTTAAGTCTTAAAAAATCCTTTTTTTAATACTATTAGTGTACAACTGCACACTAATGATATAACAATTTTCGACACTATTGTTATTAAATTCACTATGTGAGCTAACCTGTCGCACATATATTCTAATATTTGGATGTAATTTAGTTAGAAACTGATATCCTGAAATAAGATTGTGTTTTTTAAATAGAAATACACGACATTTGCGCGTCAGTAGATAATACTCTATCATCAATGAATCCTCGTATAAGGAAATGTCCATGTCGTTCGCGCAAGTCTATACCCGCTCCGTGGTAGGTCTACACGCTCCGCAAGTTATTATCGAAGTACATCTCTCTCAAGGTCTACCTGCTCTGACTATCGTTGGTCTGCCTGCTGCAGCGGTACGAGAAAGCAAAGATCGAGTGCGCTCGGCTATATTAAATTCAGGATTTCAGTTTCCCAATAGACGCTTGACCATCAATCTTGCGCCAGCGGATCTACCCAAAGACGGCGCGCGTTTAGATCTACCTATTGCCATTGGTATTTTGGCCGCAAGTGGTCAGCTTGAGCCAGAAGTACTGACTCGTTTTGAGTTTATTGGAGAGCTGGCACTAAACGGTGAGCTGCGTCAAGTGACAGGGAGCCTCGCTGTCGCCCGAGCGATAAAGGCAGAGCAATCCAATATAAAGGATCCCCTAGCGCAGACGCGTCAGCTGATCGTACCTAGTGATAATGGCGCTGAAGCCAGCCGAGTTGAGGGTATAGAGGTACTTAGTGCAGATAGTCTAAAAGCGGTTTGCGATCACTTGCAAGCGCTAACAGATCCATCCATGACGGACAAACAGCTTGCGATAGTCACGCCGACGCCTGCGCCCAAACACACAGGCTACAAGGTTGATCTGGCCGATGTAAAGGGTCAGCATCATGCGCGCCGTGCACTTGAGATTGCTGCTGCTGGTGGGCATTCATTATTGTTTACAGGACCGCCAGGATCAGGCAAGACCTTGATGGCATCACGTCTACCGACTATCCTGCCTGATCTTAGCGCTGAGGATGCGCTAGAGGTTGCTAGCACCTATTCGGTTGCAGATAGTGAATATGATTATGGCACGCGTCCCTTCAGACAAGTTCATCACACAATATCAGCAGTAGCTTTGGTTGGTGGCGGCTGTCAATTCCAACAATTAATGTCAAATTCCAAGAATAGATGTCAAAAACACATCTTTACCTCTCTTTGTTCGCTCAAAATACCTCTCAAAAAAATAGCTAACTCGCTACCTAGATTAAGCCTGCTGGGGGTGAGTTATGTTTGATGCATTATTTGAAAATAACGGCAAAAAAGTTAAGTGCATGGGTATGGTGGATATCCGAAAATACTTTAAGGCATGTTTGAGGGATAGTTATAAGCCAAAGACTGAATATGTCGTACTGTGGTATGGGCCAATACGCTATCGTAATAGACGTAGGGTCGTTCAAGTACATTTTTTAGACTCTGATACTAAAGATCAGGTTGTAGTTGAAGTATCAATCAAATCAATACTAAAGTTACCCATAGGATCGATTTGGGTCAACGGGAAGTGCGAAGAAAAGTACGAATTTGAGACTTTATATACCACATTAGATGCGTATGACGATAAGAAATACGAGCGCCCAAACCTTACCTATACTAACCACTTTAGTATCTCAAAGAATAAGGGTGAGTATATTCTTGAGCCTGCTAGTTATCCAGTTAATAAAATCAAGACAGACTCCAATAGCAATCTCGTTGTACAGACTGATACCACTAGAATAATCATCCCAGCGGTTTTATTTTTTGTTGCACACTATGGGGTATCAAAAGAGATCAATACAGTCCTTATTAGTTGGCATAAGCAGGAAGTCGAAAAGAGGTTAAATATAAATGATGATTGTGGTGATCTAATCACTATTCCTGATCGATGCGTAATTGCCGATGCTGTATTCCTATACCACCTAAAAACAGACTCCCATACCAAAAAAGTGGTTTGGGAGCTCAATAGGAAAATGCTTAGGAATAACATAACTTATCTTCCCTTAAGAGCCGAACCTTATCACAAGCAAGAAATCCAACTAAAAGTAGCAGGTTTGAGAATTGATGAGCAGACCGTGCTTTGTACCGAAATTTTAGGTATCTCTATGCCGCAGGGAGATGCAATAGAATATAGGATAGACAAACTTAATTCTGCCACATACAGCGATGGTACCACCCCTCATACATCAAGAATTAAACCCCTCTACAACACCGTTGAGTCTGATGAGGTCTTACTAGAGGTCGAAAGGGACGCTAATAATATAATTACTGCTGTAATCAGACACAGAGTAGAACAGATAGGCACTATACGGGCGATTATAAAGGGCGAGAATTTAACCTTGGACGAGGTTGTAGGTAGATGCAATACGGTCATACGGTTGCCTCAAAACGAGCCTGACGCTTTTGCAGATGGGGAGGGCGGTAATTCTAATGGCGACATTGGCAGGATACAAACAGTATTGGATAGTGATGCAGCCACCTCCCTACAGAATAACTTTGAACGTCTTTTACGCTATGCTCAAGACCTTAAGGTCACTTTGGGTTATGCTCCCGTAGTCATAGACTGCGTAAACCTTGCTGGTGAAAATATATTTATAGGCGAGACGGTGCGTGGTATGCGCAGTAGACAACGTGATCTTAGTGTAGAGGTGATATTCGTCATGCGCCTGATTACTAATCTTGGACTTTTTTATCTATTTGATTGCAAGAAAAAAGGCAGTCAAACTAGCGGTCTTGTTATAAAAGTAACAGATCAAGATGGTTTTACAGAAGGAGTTGTAAGACAAGTTATAAGTCAGTTATTTAGAGGTAATGGTCGTCTGTCTGATGTAAGCGCAATATCTAAATTTGGCATCATCCAATACTTTAAACACACTAACGGTGAGGATGTTAATTGGGTTAAAACGGCTATAGATAATCTGAAAAAGGAGATTTCAGATGAGTAAATTAATAGTAGGCCTTACCTTATTGTTGATAACAGCCTGTACGCCTGTCGAACCAGAATACGATGAATACTACGGTGCAGGTTACATTGTTGTGAACGAGGTATTGTGGGCCACTGAGTACGCAACACCTTATCCGTTCACTGTCCCCTATGGTGAGATCTCATGTGGTTCTCATCCAAAGTTTGGGCGTGAAGTGTACTTTGAACCTAAAGGTTTTACCGATGAGTCGTATATCGGCACACCGCTCAATAAGTCAGCTGTGGATGCTCTAAATCAAGCCAATATGAGCCCAAACGTGCCCTACAGTGTTAAAGAGGGCGCTGATCTTAGTGAGGTCATTAAAGCGGGTTTGAGGGTGTGTGATGAGTATCAAGATAGGCTTGATAATGGTGTCTAAAGTAAAAGCCATTATTAGGTAGTTGTTTAGAGTATACGCTGTGATCTGGTTTGACAGTAAGGGTACAATTTAAAAACCCGTTAATCTTAAAGGACTAAGTTATGAAAAATATTATTGTTTGTGCCGTCTCGTCTATCATATTACTTACTGCTGTCCCTGCCAATGCAGGAGGAGTGGTATGTGCTGACTTTGGTAGCCAAGCGGAAGCTCAGGCTTATTTTAATGCAAAAAAAGCAGGATATACGCGCTTAGACCGTGACAAGGATGGGATTGCATGTGAAGCGTTGCGGTAGGGAGTTTTGTCAATGCTAATACTCTAATGGTAGTGACATCTATTGAAAGATCAGATTGACACAATGGAGATAATAATTTTCTAAATATGTGGATATATTTTTAGAACAAAAAGGATGGTTAATGAGTATGTTGAAATTATTAAATATTCAAGATAAGAACTTTAAGGATGTTCTCACACTAGATGAAGTATTAAGAGGATGTATCGACTTGAGCGACATTACTTCAATTTATGGTGCTTATGCATTCGTTACATCTGGCGGCTTTGACTTAATGTTTAATGAAATAGCTCAGCAAAAAAAGGTTAAAAATATAAATTTAATCATAGGTGTTGATTCGATAACAAATACTAGATGCATAGAACATTTGAAAGCTGTCGATCATAAATTATTCAATATAAAAGCTTATATTCAAACTACTGGCGGTGGAATTTTTCATCCCAAATTTTGTATTTTAGCCAACGAAGACCACTCTCAAGGATGGTTGATACTAGGCTCCAACAACCTTACTATGAGTGCTATTAGGAAAAACCAAGAAGCTTACACAGCAGTAAGCCTTTCTTCTACTAATCTAATAGAGACTATTTATACTTGGAACAACTGGTTAGAGGTCGCGCATCATAATTTAAAGCCGTTACACGATGAGACAGTTGCCTTAAGGGCAAGAATAAACGACAGAATGTTTAGAAGGTTTAGTATAGGCGCAGAATTACGTAAAAGAGCTCGTTCAAGAAACAAAGATGGTGCAGAAGGGCCTTATAATCATCCGCAAAAAAGAAATTTTACTAAAAATGAAGGTTTTGATGGATGGTTTTTTAACGCAGATTCTGAAGTATTAATTGCCGAAATACCAAAATCTGGTAATAGATGGAAACAAGCTAATTTTAATAAAGATACCTATCTTAATTACTTTGAAGCGAGCTTGGAGACTAGTGCAAGACAAGTAATTTTAAGGCACGTTAATCCTGTAACCACTAATCTTGAAAGTATTGAGTATCGTCCATGCGTAGCTGTCAGCAGTCAAAATTACCGCATAGAACTATCAGCCGCCGCTGGTTTAGCCTACCCAGAGAACGGTGACCCAATAGCAATATTTATAAATGTTGGAAAAAGAACATTTATTTATTCACTGTTCATGCCTGAACATGATTATTATCAGACCTTAAAAGCTTGGGTCGATGATAATTGGATCAAGAAAGGTGGGAGCACTCAAAGAAAATGTCGCTTAACATTCCCTTTTCATGAGCACCGTGATTTAATTGAACCCACTACACTTTTTGAATATTTTGAAGATGAAACCTCGATGCGTTTTGGCAGCCTATCATCAACGCTGTTTAACCTTTAGGGTTTGTGAATAAAAGAAGTAGCTCTGCTGGAAGGCCTCTATTTAAGTGATTGGAGTTACTATTTAGCTTGTTGTGCTTAAGCTTTGTAACTATAGTTTCTTCAAAATTATCGAAATATTTACTAGCGATTTTTATAATTTCTTCAACTTTCATGACTCTAGGGTGCTCTTCATTCTCAAAAGGAGAGTACGAAAGGAGTACTTTTATTTGTTTTTCAGAAGCTATGCGAAATAAGTCATCAAATGCATCAAAAGCTTGGGATTTAATGCAAAATGCTGATTGATGCCTATCTTTTCGATAGAGCCCTTTGCTTATACTAATTTTATCTCTCACTTTAACAGTACTTACTTCAGGTATATCGCCTAAAGATAATGTCTCTAGCACATGATAAAAACGGCTATAGTGATCTCTAGTGTATGGAGGATCAGCGTAAACCATTGTTACCTGACTCGGTAATGAATTAAGCGCGTCTTTGAAATCCATACACCAACTTTGTACATTATATTGGCTTGGAGTTTGATTTAAGTAGTCCTCCATAATACTTATATACACATCTTTCGCGCTCAACCCTCGGTCTGAATTGGCCTTTTTAAACAAGCTTTTCTTAGGGTTACCGTTTTTGTCCCAAGGACTCAAAGGCTGAGCAAACTGTTTACCTATTGTATTAACTAAGGTGCAAGCTAATGCCAGTACAGTAGATTTAATGTTTTCTAAATTTTGTCTCTTAATGGTATTCAATATACTATCGATGAATAGAGATTGCTTAAAAGAGAAGTAAACACCGCCAAAATTCCATGTAGCAATAATATCCTCCGCCTTCACTCCGTTATCACCTAAAATACTGATTGCGTCAAGCATGATCTGATCGAGGTTTTCAGATTTTGAAGAAAAATCTTTATGCGAGTATCTAATAAACGAGGCATTTTCTATAAAATTTGCCAACTCAAATATAGTCTCACTGTCATTCAACAGTCTATCCTCATATTGCAGTAGATCCGGAACCAAAAGGCATAGCCTTTTAAATTCTTGACCAATATCGTTCAAAAAAGCCTCGGCGTTCAATGTTATTAAAGGGCTAGAAAAACCGTTAATAAATTCATTAGAGTAGTTTTGGATATCCACTGATATGACTGAGCGATAGTTTGATAGCGCTGCTGTAACAATCCCTGAACCTGAGAAGAGATCGCATACCCACTCACCCTCATTAGTCTCATCTGTTAAAATAGGTAGGATGTCATCCATCATTCTTAGTTTGCTACCTAGATAGTTAGGCGCGGTTATTTTTTTAGCATTTTTGGTGGAGAGAGACAAAATAATTTAACCTTTTAAATGGAATATTGATGCTTGAAAAGAGCTTCCTAATTACTAAAACTGAATGTTACTTCGATGATGGCTTTGAATGCTACCACCTTTTTAGCTAATTATGCCAAATTTAACTATGCGTCAATAGATGACGTTTTAATCGGTAAGCGCCTAATATTAAAGCCTTCTAATTAAATGTCATGTCATTTCTAGTATAGAATGTATGACATAACTTTCTCTTGAGATATTATGAATGTCGAATAAATTAGAAAATATAGATCACCATGACTCCCAAGGTAATTATATCTTTCAAGGAGACAACATTGAAGTCCTTAAAAGAATTAGTAAGGATTATGAGGGTCGAGTAAAGTGTGTTTACATAGATCCACCTTATAACAACGGTGAGGTATATGACCATTATAACGACAATAAAGAGCATAAAACTTGGTCGTCAAGCCTTGAAAAGACGTTAGCGCTTCTTAAACCTCTTATAACAGAAGACGGTAGTATTTGGATATCAATTGATGATGGTAATGTTCACCATGCGCGTTTGTTAGCGGATAGTGTTTTTGGCGCAAAGAATTATTTAACAACAGTAATATGGCAACATAGAACCACTAGAGAAAATCGCAAATTATTTTCTAATAATCATGAGTACATATTGGTTTATTGTATTGATATTAAAAAGTTTACCTTATCCGCTAATAGGGCTAAAGCAACAGAAGATATGATTGATAGGTATAAAAACCCTGATAATGACCCTAGAGGTAGATGGCAATCAGTTTCAGCTAATGTACAGGCAGGACATGCTGTGGCTAGTCAGTTTTATACGATTGTAGCACCTTCTGGAAAAGAGCATTACCCACCAAAAGGTAGGTGTTGGGCTCATAATGAAGAGAAAATGAAAGCTGAAATAAAAAAAGGAAACGTGTGGTTCGGTAGAGATGGCTCTGGTGTACCTAGAATAAAAAAATTCTTAGACTTGTCATCAATAAGCGCCTCGCATGAGACAATCTGGCGAGCTGATGAGTGTGGTACGAGTAAGTCAGCAAAAAAACATATTTTAAAGTTATTTTCAGATGATCTTGTTTTTGACACACCAAAGCCTGAGGAGCTAATAAAAAAGATTTTTGATATCTCAACTGTAGAGGGCGATTTGATTTTAGATTGTTTTCTAGGTTCAGGCACTACTGTTGCAGTAGCTCATAAAATGAACAGAAGATATATAGGTATTGAAATAGGCGATCAAGTTGCAAGTCTTGTGGTTAAAAGGCTTAATTCAATTGTAGAGAACCTTGATTTCGATGGGATTACCAAGTCCGTAGGGTGGAAAGGTGGTGGTAGCTTTAAGTTTGTATCTAAGTAAGTTCTTATTTTGCTAGGGTACAGATTATATTGGTGTGTATGATTTATATATAACAATTTTCCATATTCCTTTGATGCCAAGGATAGAGATGTTAAAACAGTAAAAGTCAAAGATGTTATCGGATCAGATGCTCAAGCTATCTTAGACGCTCGTAAGCACCACCAAGATGGCAGTAAAGATGCCCCAACGCGCTAAGCTTTACAATATTTATATGATTGATCCTTACCCTGAGCTAACCAAAGATCATAATGCGCTTGATAAGGTTATAGACAAGGCTTATGGTTACATGGGTAAAGGCGATGATGCCAGTCGCGTAGAGTTTTTGCTTAAACTAATATAAAAAGGTGAAAAAATGGAATATTTAACCGAGACAGTTTTATCAGGCATGGTATATGATTTAGTCAAAAATGGTATTCAAGTTTCCACTCTAACCTTGAAGGATAAATTGAAAAGATGGTTCATTAATGACTCTGACATTGAGATTTTAGCAAAGCAAATAAACGAAATCAGTATGCTAGAGGACTTAAGTGAGGCAGCAATATGCAGAAAACTACAACAGAATCCTACAGTCCAAAGCTTAATAGTCAATGTTCATCAGGAGCAAACAGTGAAAAATATAAAACAAAAACATAAAGGAAGTGGAGATAACGTTGGAGGTGACAAGGTGATTAATTATTAACATAGTAATTTTTGTGAGACAAGATTGATGGCAGTTAATCAAGAGCATTTGGGAGGTGGTGACAATGTTGGCAGAGACAAGATTATTAACAACATTGAAAACCAATATAACATCGTCAAAGGTTCGCTAGATCCTATTGATATAAATCAAATAGTGCATGATGTAATGCTTACATGTATTACAGGAAAATTTGAGGATGCTAAAAATAAACTTCTACCTTATCAAAGTTTGCACAAGCCAATTGAGGAAGTAGGAACACTATTTGATATTTTATTGATTTATATAGACTCTCTTGAGAATAATAGTCTAATGCCCACAGATAGATTAAGGTTAGCATTGTCTAATAAACCTTCTCCTTATCTTGAAATATACCAATACTTACTGATTAAAACCATAGTTAAAGACAACATTGACAATGGTTTGAGAGCTTATACTAGATTTAGTAGTAATGCTAAATATTATTTATTGGCAGCTTATGATCAATATTTTTCAGCTAAACACGAGCTTTTGACGAGGCTAGATAATGAATTATATACACTAGACGACTATCTTCTCTTTTATCTTGCTCAAGGCCTCATTAGAACAAATGAGCATCTAAAGGCTAACATTGTCTTAAAACAGATATCAAATTCAAACCAAACCGTAAATATACAGTATTGGAGTATAGCAACTGAGATAAACAGCATTATTTTCTCTCAAAAAGAACCTTTCTCTTATATTAATCGCGATACAAGCCGAAAAATAGAGAGTGTTTCTGATAGATTTTTAAGCATTATATCGATGAAGCAAGAGCTAGAATTGGAGCTTTTAGCTGTTAATATTTTAATTTCACTTACTAAAATAGCTATGGCTACTACTAGTTTGAATGGGATTAAAATTGCAAGTCTAAAGTTTCAAGGCGATATAAGTAAGCTTGATGAAAAAATGGGAGATGCCTTAAAAAAGATAAAAGACGAAGAACCTTTTTTCATTCCTGAGTCAATTGTTTTTAAATTAAAATCGAATGAGGGTTTAGTTGAAGACGAAATGAACTCTTTAGTAAGAGCGATTCTACACAAAAATATAGACTTAGATTTGTTGAAAGCATGGCTGGAAAATTGTAATGAAATAATTGTTTATGATGATTTTGACTCTAATGTTATAAAGAGCATCCTTTTGTCCTTTATTAGCTTTGAAAGCGAAATAAAGAAAAATGAATACAGAGTATACCTTAATGATCTTATTGAGGAAAGTGGCGAATCCCTTAAAGAGTTAAACCCATACATGGTAAAGACATGGTGCGATAATCTATTTAATTTAGGAAAGTCATTTGAGGTTACTGTTTATAAGATATTAAACTTTTTATGCCAAGATTTAAGCGTTAATAGCGAGCTTAATTTATATTATTTACATTCCTTATTACGCTTAGATAAGCTTGATACCTTATCTAAAGAGTTGTCTAAGATTCAGGATAACGAATGGAATCATGACTTATATTTATTTCAAGCCAGATATTACTTGAAATCCAGTAAGTACGGGCTAGCGCAAACAACCTATAATAAGTTTATTGACAAAGAAAAGAGTTTGTATGTTTGGCACGAATATTTATTAAGCTGTATGGAAGGTGGAGAAGATCCAAAGCTAGCAAAACAGCAACTATCTCGTATTCCTACTCCTTTATTCTCGTTAGATAAACATGAGTTTGAGTTTTTTCTATTCCAAGTTGGTTTCTTTATAGATTTTGACTTTATAGAAGCTGTTATAGTCAAACTATTCATAGATAACCCGTACAAAAGCGCCCCTATAATAACCAATTTCTATCTAAACTCTTTTAGCAGTCGCGTTAATAATAACTTTGAAGAGGACAAAGTTTTTGAAAACGTCTATGGAGGCGTTACCTATGAGATAGATGGCAAACAATATTTAAAGCTATTAGTCGATAGTAATTTAGCCATACATAAAGATTTAATTAGCATCGAAAGTGAGCTTGGGAAAAAGTTGAATAATTTAGATATAGGTGGCGAAGCTCAGTACCGTTTAGAAACGGTTAAACTTTTAGAACGTGAGACTGTTAGTGCCACTATATACGATCTTGCTATGAAAATTGTTGATGAATCACAGCACAATTACCCTAAACCGTTATTTGAAAAAATTAAATTAAGTGAGGTTAGCCCTCTTGAAGATTTGAGTGCTTATCTACAAAAAATTAAGCAAGATAACCCTATTGAAGAGAGTATTGAAGAGTTCTTGCGTAAGTCTGACTTACCTCTCTATGTAAAAGGTATGAAAGCTATACAAAGTAGTATGGTTAAGGAAGAAGTAGAAATAGTACATAGCCTGTTGCTAAATAAAAACGCCAACAAGTGTTTAACTAAGTCGTATAGCGATATAACAGAGTTCAATGCTCTAACAGTTGATATTTACGGCATACTATATTTATGTGTGACTAACTTGTATAAATCCATGCTCCTTTTAGGAACATCAATTTACGTCAGTGAAGAAACAGACAGAGCAATTAGGCTTTGGATAAGTAATGTAACTAACGATAGTTTTCTAAGAATTAATGAATACGAAGGTCAAGTTAGCACAATCAATTCTAATAGCACTCACTATTTTCATGGCGAACTAATTTGTGCCCTGCAAACACTGCTAGATAACTCTATTATAGAAAAACCTAAGGAGTTTGATTTACCAACTATCGTTTCTGAGGTCAAAAACTTAGGATTGGTCAGTGATTCTGTTTTCAGTAGCATAAAAATTGCACTATCTCACGAAATACCTTGGCTATGCCTAGATTCCGTTATCGGCGGATTTATAAAAACTGGCACTGAATGTAATCTGATCAGCCTTCATCATTTAGTGATGAAATTTACTGATGAAAAATATTTAACGTTTGATGATAGAAAAAACGCTTTAAAATACATGGCTTTCTACGGACTTTATTTCCAGTATTACTTAACTGACCTTATTGAGCTATCTAAGGAAATAGATGATTTAATTATACTTACGAACCTTTTGAACGATACGACTATAAACTTTCCCGACTCTGAAATAGCGGTATCATTATTGGCAAGCTTAATGAAAAACATAGTACTTATAGGATTCAATAAAAGGATAGTTCATAACAGCTTAATTGGTAAGATTTACCTAGAAGCTTCAATCGTAAATAATATGTATGGTGTGCAGGGTAATAAGGTACATCGTATTATAATAGAGCAGGCAATATCAGCATGTATGACAAAAGCTATAAAAAGTATTGATGGTTTAGTTGCAGAAGATAGGCTTGCGAAGCTCGTTTTAAGATTTATGATTGTATGCAGCGACAATAACCATCGAAAGTTCTTATATAGAGTACTACAAAATTTTGCATTTGGTCGCTTTTTAAAAATAGAATACGTAATGCAATCTTTACAAAGGTTAGTATATGAATATTCAGGTGAATGAAATCACATATTTTAGTTTTTAGAGCTAATTTTAGAGTATTGGCAACCAATACTCTTTGTCATTAAATATTATTTTTGACATCTCTTCATCGCATGGATGGATAGTTAATGTCTTGAGTATCTTTAACTGAATATTTACTTGATGAAAATAAGCCATACCAAGCTGCAACCAAGTCAACTTATCTTTGTCCGACAATGGCTTAGGCTGGTTACTGAGCGCCATCATCTGCCTTTCAATCTCACCTCGATTGGCTTTTAAGACTGAATCTTTAGAGGGTTTTACGCAAACTAGGCTTGACCCACATTTTCTATTCAAAAACATCACGAAGCCATAGAGCGCATTACGTTGACCTCGCTTAATCAGCAAATACCCGTCTATTTGTTCCTGAATTGGCGTATTTGAGCCTTCAAGTCTAAACTGAGTACATAGGTCTATTGCAGGCTGCAAGGCTAACCTGACTGATTTAAGCGATGTTTCACCATTAAGTAACTTATGCTCTAAATAATTGTGATAATCACTGATGCAGTGAGGCGCTTTGCCATCAAATTTAGCCAGTAAATTCACGATACGCTCTTCTTCTGCAATCTGACTTTTGACATCAGGATCTACCACAACTTGCTTGGTTTTAATCAGCCATCGTAGCGCTGTTAGATACACACGTAGGCCGTTAGGCTTGAACTCTTGTAGCAATGACTCATAATTTGGTATTTTGCCCCATAGCTCATCACAGCGAACAAAGAAATCGATATAATTATTATGTTTAAGCACAGCAGTCTTGCTATCAAGCTCGGTCTCGAACCATATTGTGAAAGCAGTATAAGCTTGTCTCATCACACCATCAGTCAAAAGGTAAGTATTAATCTTGGCCTCATGCTCAAGTCTCTGTGACCAATAACAACTATCACATCTTTTACCCATACCAGCAGGCATAAGCTTGTGGCAACTCTCGCAGGGTATCTCACCGAACTCATGGCATTTGTGACACATAACACCTGTATCAGTAGTGACAAGCTCTCTATATTTGTGACAAAGAGGACAAGTTTCTCTAAAATGACTTTGGTAGCAGCTTACGCATACCCCATGATCATGAGACAATTTTGAATAGCTACAAACCCCTCTTTTAAACTTACCGCACTCAAAACACTCTTTTTTGGTCTTAAAATAGCCCTGATAACAGGTTTGGCACACGCGCCCGTATTCAGTATTAGCCCCATCTTTAACCGCCTCGCCGCCACAGCGAGTACAAGGCTGATTCATACGACAAGCTCTACAGACGGCAAAATCTTCCTTTTTGTGCAGACGATTTATCTCGCTGCACTGACTGCAAGGCTTTTTGATAAACCATATCCGATAACAATTAGCGCAGTAAGTATCATCTTTATAGCGTCTTTTTATCTCAACATCTTTATTACCGCAGGAGTCGCATTGATGCTTAGCCTTTTTTATGTTTATCATAACTATCCCTCATTTGCATCTTGCGCTTAAGTCTATTCCATGACGCCATTACTACCTTGGGTGAGGCAGGCTTCATATCCTCTGACTGCGCCCCATAACTCCGCGTAGGTACTCTATGAAGTTGGTCGTGCACCTCACTAAAAGCTTTAGGGGTAACCGTACTTTTTGACCATTGAAAGCTATTTTGAGTAATATCAAGATCAAAGCAGACATTAATCCAATCATTAGCATCTACCTGTAGTAAGCGATAGGCGCATTCAAGCAGTGCCACTCTCTCACCAACAGGCAAAAAATCAAATCTAAGCGCTGTTTTAGGTAGGGATAGGGTATCGGTATCAATCCCTAATGCAGCTATAAGCTTGCCAAACATATAGTTAGGGTTTTTCAGACCTCGCCTAACCAAATTAATTAAAAATAACAGGTGCTCAAACCACTGAACCATACTAACAACTTGGCCTAAGACGATACCTTGCTTACTGTAAAAAGCCTCATCTGCAAGCTGTTGAAACTTATGAAGCGCCTCGCTAGGTATAGCATTTGATATAGCCTGATCCATCTTGCCAAGACAGGAGTGACAGCGATTGATAAACCGCTGTTCTGGACTCAAAAGCTGGGGTTGGTAGGGCTGATTGCAGTGCCCACAATTCACCTGCAAGAAAGTCTTATGCTTAGTGCAGCAAACAGACCATGTAAAGCGCCACTGCAATTTAAGGTAAGCCTCCTTATCGTCCTCCATACAATCAGGACAGTAGGGATAGCCTAGTCTTGAATAGCGGTTGCGTTTTGATAAAGGGGTTGTCCATTGCAGGGGTGATTTGTTGTCTGACTTAATAGACGTATCCTCTGAGAAATCAATTAATATCTGATCATCAAAAGTATCGACGTTATGACCCGTTAATATCGCGATATCCGAGGTGATTTGTCCATCGAAGTGACTAAAGCCTTTGTCAGCATCATACGTCCATATCCGATACTGGGGCCAATAATAGTAGGTAAAGGTCAAAGGACTACACCCATGCTTAAGCGCGGCTCGTACCAGCCAAGACGTTAAGCTCTCGCCATATAAAAAAGGTGTTGCAAAAGTCAGTGGTTTTACCCAATAATTTTGCGTAGCCCTTTGGTAGGTTTCAGACACGACTTACCCCTAATATTTTCAACAGTGATTTCTTCTTCACCTGATTCGATGGCGCTAATAGCACAATCATTAATTAAGCGTTTAACATCGCCAAGGTTGCCTGTGCTAATGCTATATATCAGATTAACTTTTTCAGTCTCAATAAGTTTAGAGGGCTTTTTAAGCGGTAAAATCTTCTCAAAACTACCAACCAGACGTTTAAATTCTTTATCATTTGACCATAGAGAAAGCTCGGCAACATCAAAGCGACTCGCGTGTTGCGGGTCTGTGTGTAGAATACGAATAGCGTCTTTAGTGCCACATAGTACGATAGGCATAAGC
Organism: Psychrobacter sp. DM4; assembly: GCF_051307035.1. Lineage (GTDB taxonomy): Bacteria > Pseudomonadota > Gammaproteobacteria > Pseudomonadales > Moraxellaceae > Psychrobacter. The sequence continues at coordinate 2,787,265 of NZ_CP195536.1, read as the reverse complement.
AACTCATTACATAAGAACTTGATCACATTCATGATCGATCTTTGCTGTCTAGCAGTACCTGTGAGCATTGAATGAACCTCATCGATAATAAGCATTTTGACGTTGGTGTGTCTAAACGCATTAACGACTTGATATCTTAATTTACTAGCAGCATCGGTGGGTCTGTACGGCAATTGAAACGCCTCAATAATAGAGATGTACAGATCCTTTTCACTGGCAGTCGGGGGTGCTTGTATTTTGATTAGAGGAATGATTAATTCCTCATCAGCCGTATAATTCTCTCCAAACTTGTCATAAAATCGATTTATGATTGTGGTTTTGCCATTATTGGAATCACCAATAAGTAGCAAGTTTGGCATACGATGCTGCTTCACATGATTCATGAGCCCTTGCATCACATCAATAACCTGATTGGCAGTGTTGTAACCCACCCACCTTGGAGAATGGATAAATTCAATCCTCTGTTTATCGGGTAGATGAGCAATATGCCTAAACTTCTCATGAATGTGGTTATATGGAGATTCGCTCATCAGTCAATATCCTCAAAGTATAAGTCACCATTATCGTCAGACTCATCACCGCCTGCCTCTACTGCTTTTTTACCTAAAACCCTAGTTGATTCAGGCAACGTGTCCAATACATCTACCTCTATACTTTCATCTGCTTGCAACTTGCCGTACATCGTCTGGGATTTAGTATGGGCTTTTTTACGCTGCTCACTTCTACGCATTTTCTTAGTCGCACTCTTGGACTCTTCAACGAGCGTTTGCATATCTTGCAATGCTCGATATATTAGTGCCTCGTTGACGGTTCCTGACTCCTGCTTCACCTGCCTATAAACGCGCCTATACTCCCAAAGGCTAATGGGTGGCAGAACTTGATTTGCCAGCGGCACAGGAAAGTATTGAAGTAACTCAGGGTCGTAAAACCACACTCTAGTAATGTCCCTTGGGTCTTGTCTAAAGATAAATTTAGTCTTATTGCCATTATCATCAGTATGATTAATGAAGTTGTTTAAACAAGCATCGTAATACTGCAAGCCATCTATTGTTGCGCCATTTCTTTGAATAGTGCGCTCAATACTAGGCATAAAATCTAGTACTAGTGTATGAGGGTCTGATGGAATAGATGGCAATCCAACACCACTTTCAAAGCCATCACCATATATACCTATGCGCCACTGCTCTTTAGGGCTGCGATCAATACCTGAGTGTATGCTTTCGTGATAATCCATCGTGACATAGGTAAGAAACCACATTTCAAACTCATGCAAGGTCAAACTGGCATGTTTTTCAGAGTTGTATTCATCCTTTTCTTTAATGTTAGAGAAGGTAGTGCCGGGCAATTCATGGACACGCTTCATCATAGTGCCAATCAATCGTTCAATATGACCACCGTATTCAGGTCTTGCTACTGGTCTAAATTCAAGATTAATACCATGAAAAGCGCAAGATTTTTGCAGACTTTGGGCTCTAAAGTCAGAACCATTATCAACATGGATCTTTTTGGGCACACCAAAGACATTCCATTTAATATCGGATAATCCAAACTCAAGTAACAACTCATCTTTTGGTAAAATACTTCGTGAGATGCACATGCTTACTGAGGTAACAGATGGTGCATCTAATGATATGTAATAGCCTGTGACCATGCGACTATAAACATCAATAGCCACTGTAATGAATGGCCTACCAATAGGCTTTCTGTGCTTATCATCAACCAGTATTAAATCTACTGGTGTATGGTCGATCTGAATAACACTAAGAGGGTAGTTGGCGTCAGGGAATTGACCTGCTTTAGGGGTAAATTTTTGTTTTGCACGCTTTCTTTGACCACGCCCGCGCAACAAATCTTTTTCTTTAATCTCGCTGATACGGTTACGGATGGTGTTCTTACTAGGTTTATCGATCCCCTCTAAGTGACAACGCCTAAAGATCTCTCTGATGGCAGCCTGTACATTAGGTCTTTGAACCGTAAGGTAAAAATTATTAATGATATCGCTGATGATATTTTCTATATCGTCATCTAGACGTTTAGCCCCTTTTCTCCACCCTCTTTTTTGGTCAATTAAAGAGCCAATTGAGCCTGTTGATTGATAAGCGTTAACCCATCGTCTAAGAGTACGAGTAGAAACACCTACTTCCTCGGCTCTTCTAATATAGCCTTGCTCACCTCGATAGTGATCCTCACCATACCAGTCGTCTTCCAAAATGAGTGGGGTAATAGCTAGGTGCTTCTTTTGGGCTTCTTGCCACTCATCATCACCAATGTCATTAAGGTCAATGACAAACGAGGTATTTGCACCATCTGTTACGTTATCAAAGTCATGGATGGATAAAACCTGATTACTCAGTGTTTTTAAATTTTTAAACACCGCCTGATTTAAGTCGTCAAGATATTCGATAAGCTGGTATTCATCGTCATCGGTTTTATTACGATATATGCCACCTAGCACCATTTGAATATGATCACGGCTATATGGACTGCTAGTATCGAAATGAGTGCTCATTCTTAACCCTATTGGTTTGGTTACTACTTCGTTATTCAACATGCCAGACCTCCATTTGCGGGTCTCGAACGTCGCTCCAAACATCAAACCCGATTTGTTTATTTGCCATTAAGTGCCAAATTAATGCCTGCCCATCAGGCCGATAAAGTGCCGATTTAAAGTATCTCGCCAAGATGTAGTCAGCAGTGGTAATACCACGCTGCTTGATATCAGCAAGTATTACTTTAATCTCTTCCTTACTAACGCTTATGGACTCATAAGCCCTCAGAAAGTTGATATTCTCAAGGGCATCATGCCGAATCCTATCCTCATCGAATATGATGAACCTAATACCTTCCCCCTGACAATATCGCTTAGCTGCTTTCCACTTATCAGACCAATCACGCCAGTTTAGTTGCCACTCACTTTTAGGTTTAACTTCTGCAATAAACGACTTACCTGATTTAGCATCTAGTTCCACGTAATAGTCAGGCGTGTAATGATAGGTTCTACCATTTTTAGTAAAAGGAATCTTTATAGGCTGAGGGGTTATGTTCTTAACATCCTCTCGAAAAGCATGATAGATGATAAAGTCTCTTTCTAAAGTCGATTCGTAAGCAAGCGGCTTTTTCTTATAAGAAATGACACCTGAAACACTCCTTCTTGTCGGTTTTATTTTACGGGTTTGATGTTTGAACATTATGACACCTATTTCTGGTAATTTGTAAGATTATGACAGCTATTACTGGTAATATTTGACATTTAATTTAGGCAATAATATGCTTTAGGCCAAAAAAAATACTTTAATTATGACATCTATTGTTGGAATTGACAGCGGCTCACGACCTAAACCTGGGGAGATTACCCTTGCTAATAAAGGGGTTTTGTTCCTTGATGAGTTACCTGAATTTGAGCGTACGGTATTAGAAGTACTGCGCCAGCCACTAGAAGCCAAACAAATCACCATTAGCCGCGCCAACTCTCAAATGACCTTTCCGGCCAATTTTCAACTGGTGGCCGCGATGAATCCTTGTCCTTGCGGTTATGATGGTGATGCATCAGGACGTTGTCGCTGCCGTCCTGAGCAGATTAAGCGGTATCAAGACAAGCTATCAGGACCCTTGTTAGATCGCATTGATTTGCATATTACGGTGCCAGCGTTACCGATAGCTGACCTACAAAGCGCTCAAGCAGGAGAGAGCTCGGAGCAAGTGCAAACCAGAGTGTCAGCGGCTCATCAGCGCCAGTTAGCACGGCAAAATAAGGTCAATAATGAGCTAAGTCCCAGCGAGCTTGATGAACATGTTCAATTAGGGGAAGGCGAGCAAAAGATACTACAGATGGCGCAGCAACGTTTAAATTTATCAGCGCGCGGCTATCATCGGGTATTGCGGGTCGCGCGTACTATCGCAGATCTCGCTGATAGTATCGATATTACGAGTGCTCATGTGTCTGAGGCGCTCAGTTACCGTAGCAAATGACGCTATCAACTAGACTTTTTCTTTTACCAAATAAGTCAATAAATCTGCAAAGTTATCGAATGCTTGAGTAGGCTGACTGTCCCGAATATCTTGACCGTAGTTGTAGCCATAAGAGAGCGCTAAAGTATCGATGCCAGCGTTTTTACCTGCCAGCATATCATTGATAGAATCGCCAATCATAAATGCTTGTTCAGCAGTAAAACCTAGCGTCTGACAAGTATGGAGCAATGGGGTAGGATCAGGTTTTTTAACCAATAAGCTATCGCCGCCGAGCACGCTTGAGAACAGCGGCGTCCAACCGAAGCTCTCTAGTATTTTGGGAACAAAGCGTATCGGCTTGTTAGTGACCAATGCTAGCGTATAGCCCATATCTTTTGACTGGCGCAACCCGCTATCGACATCAGGATAAGCGACTGTTTTACTATCACTGATATTATTGTAAGCTTCCAAAAATATAGATTCAGCATGATCTGCCTCTTTTTGTGTCAACGCACCCGCTACAACTTCTGTTTTACCGACTAGCGCACGCTCGACCAGTAAACGTGAGCCATTACCGACCCATTCTTTAATAGTATCCAGCGAGTAGATGGGTTTGCCAAGCTCTTCTAACATCGTATTGGTCGCATCTGCCAGGTCAGGAACGCTGTCAATTAACGTACCATCAAAATCAAAGATTAAAAGTTGCTTATCCATTGTGTTACCTTTTATTTATAGTATTAGTTGTTGACGTGTCCGTCTTACTCTATCTCTTTATAACGCTCGCGATGCTCTTTTTTCATTCTAAGATAGTCCTCATTAGCGCGGCAGTCGTCCCACTTCACTTTAAAGATACGTGCTGATTCTGCTTTGACTGGGTCTTGCTCTTGACGAGGTAACTCATCACGCCCATGCGCGCCACTTTGACCTTTTTTATCATCAGGGACCGCCCCTTTGTACTTCTTACCGCCTTTGTGATTGGCGTAACGACGAGCACGGGTAAAGCCCATTTGAATAAATTTGCGCGCCATATCCGCACCAACAAAGTCATCATCTGCTAAGTAGTCCAAAAACATCTGATAAATTGTCTCACTACTCTCAGTGGCAATATCAGGCGTAGCAAAGCGCCAATGCGGCAGAATCTCAGATTTATAGGGTTCTACGAGTAATACGCCTTGCTCACCTCGCCCCACACGATACAACTCAGGCTGCGCGCGCAGATCTAAATTCTTATAGTCTAAATCATAATCAAACTCTCTCATCTAAACGCTCCTATCGTAGTACCCTTTATCAGTAGTGCTAATCAGTATACTGAGCAAGTCATAATGGAAAGTAGCGTAAAAGTGTTATGAATGAGTGTCTATTTTGAACAATTACCAGCCATAAAAAAGCCCCAAACATAGCTGTTCGGGGCTTTTTTGAATGAAGTTAACGAATGGTGGCTCGAGGCAGGATCGAACTGCCGACACACGGATTTTCAATCCGTTGCTCTACCTACTGAGCTATCGAGCCGTCTTCGTTGAGGTCGCTATTAAACTAAATATACGCGCTAGTGTCAAGTCATTTTTGCCTTTTCTACTATAATATGAGCAAATAGAACCACTCACTCGAGTTGTGACGCGCAGTTAGTCTTTGACGCGTAGTAGCTCATAGTCGTTCATAATCTTATGAATGTTGCTATCTACAGGGACAAACTGGCGCACGCCTTTTTTGACTTCCGCATCATAAACCAGCTTGATAAACTTAGCATCGATAGCACGGCCACGATTTTGCTCATGAATAGTCAGATATTGTAAACGTTTGGCATCGGTTTGCCCGTCGTCAAAGCAGCCCACCGCAGCGATAGGCTTGTCATTGAACATACCGACATACAGATACTGTCCGCGCTTAAAGCCTTGCTCAATAATGTTTAAGATAGCTTTACCATCTGGTTGACTATCGTCGCTATCATAGAGCGCTTGCAAACGTTCAGCTAATTCATTATCGCGGGCAGGCTTCTTGATTAGCTTTGCATCCAAACTATTAATAGCAATGGCTTCTAGGGGCATCGTCGAATCCTATAACAGAGTACTTTTATAAAGGTAAAAATCACAAATGGGAGAGTATCATTGATAATACTAAACGCACTATTTTAGCAGAATAGCGCGAGCTTTACGCGCGTGCCATAGCTGTTTTAATACCGTTTTGCTATGATAGCGCTACTTATCACTATCATCTTACAAATACTATCTTAAAACATCAAAAATTATTTTATATAGAGAGCCGTCATGTCTACTGATGCTAACCAAAATTCGATTCTAAACCAATATGGTCGTCCAGCACGTATCGCTACCGTCGAGCGAAATACGGCTGAGACGCAGATCACTTGTACCGTCAATCTGGATGGTACGGGACAAGGAGTGGTCGACACGGGCGTCCCGTTTTTGGATCATATGATCGATCAGATCAAGCGTCACGGTCTATTCGACTTAGACATAAAATGTGTGGGTGACACTTTTATCGATGATCATCATAGCGTCGAAGACACGGGTATTACGCTGGGTCAAGCATTCAATAAAGCACTGGGTGACAAAAAAGGCATTCGTCGTTATGGACATTTTTATGCGCCACTCGATGAAGCCTTGACCCGCGCGGTCGTTGATTTATCGGGTCGCCCAGGTCTACACATGGATATTCCCTTTACCCGCTCGCACGTTGGTCGTTTCGATGTTGATCTGTTTAGTGAATTCTTTTACGGTTTTGTCAATCACTCGTGGATGACGGTGCATTTGGACAATCTCAAAGGTAAAAATAGTCACCACCAAATTGAGTCCACCTTTAAAGCGTTTGCTCGTGCGCTACGCATGGCTTGTGAATATGATGAGCGTGCATTGAATACTTTGCCGTCAACCAAAGAGGCGTTTTAATGAGCAAAGTCGTTAAAATTGCACTATTAGACTACGGTATGGGCAACTTGCATTCAGTCAGTAAAGCACTAGCGAATGTTGGCGCAGACGTGTCTATCACTAACGACCCAAAAGTCGTCGCTAGCGCAGACAAAATCGTCTTTCCGGGTGTCGGTGCGATGCGCGATTGTATGATCGGCATGACGGATGCGGGCATTGACGACGTCGTGCGCAAGGCCATATTTAACAAACCTGTCATGGCGATTTGCGTCGGTATGCAAGCCCTATTTGAGCAATCAAGTGAGAATGGCGGCACAAACTGTTTGCGCATCTTGGATGGTACAGTAGAAGCCTTTGATCCGACGTGGCAAGACGCACAAGGCGCGACGATTAAAGTGCCGCACATGGGCTGGAATACCATTACAGGTATGGATTTGGCGCATCCGTTGTGGAATGGTATTGATGATAATCAGCATTTTTATTTTGTGCATAGCTATTATTGCGATCCTGCTAATACGACTCAAACTGCCGCCATTTGTGATTATGGTCAACCGTTTTGCGCGAGTATCATTCAAGATAATTTATTTGCCACGCAGTTTCATCCAGAGAAGAGTCATACTGCGGGCTTGCAACTGTTAAAGAACTTTGTAGAGTGGAAAGTGTAGTTGGATAAAGAGTAAATTTAACGGTAGGGTGGGTTAGCGTAAGCGTAACTCGCCTTTTTTATTATTTATAACAAAATTTGAGAAACAAGTGGATTTTCAAATCTTCAAAATCAATATTATCGAAGTAACGGGCCTTGCCAAAGATGCGCTGCATATCTATGTCGGTGTTGGCGTGTACCTGATTTGCTTGCTTATTCTACGTCCTATTTTTAAAGGGCAAGGTGTCAGAACCTTTATGGCACTAATCGTAGTGACTAGTATTGCTCTATTAGGTGAGTATCTGGATAATCAAAACACGATTGACGCGCTAGGCGTAACTGGTCTGAGCCGCGGACAACTCACTGGCAGTATCCGTGATCTAATTAATACATGCTTGCTACCATATATTATTTTTGCATTAAATAAGTGGACAAGTATTTTTCATCCTACCGTATTACCCAGTCAGTCCTTGAGAAAACGTCCTTAGTCTTTAGAACGTTGACACTCTCTAATGTCTATTAATCAATCCTGACCACATATAAATAAGCACATAAATGGCTTCCAAAATAGCTGTTATTCGACTGCTCGCTGTAACTTTACAACCTCCACTTTACAAAGATTACGAAACATAAAAACTCTCCTCTATTTAACGTCGCTTCCTTTTGTTACTTTAAACGTATCATTTTTAATGATTAAATCCATATAAGTAATAAAAAAGGAAAAACTATGAATATCCAAGACCTCTTAGACAAAGCCAAAGATACGTTAGGGTTAGAGCCGCAAGAAGTGGAGGCAGGCATTTATATTCCCTCGACATCATCGCTTAAATTGGCAGCGCCGAATAAAACCAACTACGATAATACCGAGTACGATACGCCTTATGCTGGCAGCAAAAAAATACTCATGGTCTGTACCCAAGAGCAATATATGACCATGGAAAACGGTAATAAGTTTGATACCGGTAACCATCCTGTAGAGATGATGGTGCCTTTATTACACTTTAAAAAAGCTGGTTTTGAAATCGACGTGTTTACGCCAACGGGCGAGTCTGTCAAAGTCGAGCAGTGGGCAATGCCAAAAGAAGATGAAGACGTTAAAGAGATTTATAACGAGTACGAGTCAAAACTTGAGAATCCAAAAAGTATCGCTGACTTTGTCAAAAATGACATGGCTGATAGTAGTGACTATGCCGCAATCTTTATTCCGGGCGGTCATGGCGCGATGCTAGGCTTACCCGAAGATAAAAACCTCGGTGAATTGCTCCGTTGGGGTCACAAAAAAGATCTATTTACCTTGTCATTATGTCATGGCCCTGCGGCTTTATTGGCGGCTAGTTTAGATGGTCCTGACAAAGACGATAACGCTAAGCAAGACTTTATCTTTAAAGGTTATAAGCTAGTCGCGTTCCCTACGGGTATGGATAAGCAAATGCCAAAACTAGGTTACCTGCCAGGGACGATGCCATGGTACTTTGGCGATAAGCTAGAGAATCTAGGTATGACGATTAGCAATAAGCTCGCCTCAGGACAGACGCATCAAGATAGAAAGCTGATCACAGGTGATGGACCAATGGCAGCTAATGAGTTTGGTAAAATGAGTGCTAAAGCGTTACTAAAAGCGCTCAGCTAAACTGTTTTGATACAGTAATTGTATTAAAAAACGGACTATTTAATAGTCCGTTTTTTCGTTTTCAAAGACACGACTTTTAAGCTATCTATTTAGCCTTATCATACAACTCTCTTACCACCTCACCAATCACCGCAATACCTTTAGTCAACGTGTCTTCATTGGCGGCAATACTCATACGAATACACTCATGCGCGTGCTGATAATCGCTAATATCGACACCAGGGAAGAAGTATTCACTTGGCACGATAAGCGTGCCTTTTTCTTTTAGTATTTCATACAGCTCAGAGGTACTAATCGGCAAATCCTTAAACCATAGCCACAAAAATATCGCGCCTTCTGGCTTATGAATCACTAGCGGATATTCGCCTAATTCCTTTTTAAGTAGTGTAACTGCTGTCTTAGCTTGCTGCTGATAGAACGGCTTGATCACGTCGTCAGATAATTGCTTGATTCGATCATCGGCGACTAGTGGCGTCGCAATCGCTGCGCCAAAACGTGTCGGCGCAAGATTAACTACCGCATTCATCGCGCTGACCGCTTCGATCACCTCGCTATCAGCGACGATAATACCCGTACGCATACCGGGCAGACCAATCTTCGATAAGCTAAAACAAAGAATCGTATTATGATCCCAGCTCAGATGCGCGTCTGAATAGATAATATTAGGGAAGGGCATACCGTAGGCGTTATCGATAATTAGCGGTATCTCATAGCGCTTGGCAATCTCAGTTAACCGCGCCATCTCTTCATCGGTCAGCACGTTACCCGTTGGATTGGTCGGACGCGAGCAACAAATCGCGCCAATACGACCTTCAACTAGCGCGGGCAAGTTTTCTAACGCATCAAAGTCTACGCGATATTTAAAAAACCCTGCTTCGCCATCGTGAGTGACTTCATCGATATGTGGTAATACGGCTGCGAAATGCTGACCTTCGACATGCACATCGCTATAGCCGATATATTCAGGGGTTAATGGCAACAAGATAGATTTATCGATAGATTCGTTCTTTTCGTCAACGAAAGCACCACCAAATAGATTAAACAGATAGAAAAACGCATTCTGTGAGCCATTGGTCAGGGCGATATTTTCTGACGTTAAATTCCAGTCATAATGACGGTTAAAAAAGCCAACCAAAGCTTCGATAAAAGCCGCATCACCCTGCGGATTAGAGTAGTTCGCCATGCTAGTGATAGCGCTACTATTGGCTTCGCCTGTATCATTGTCATTACCAAGTGCTTTATACGTCTCCAAAAACAGCTCATTGACAGCATCAATCTTGGCAGGATTACCGCCGCCTAGCATATTGACTGGCTGATCGCTCTTTAGCGCATCGCCTAAGTCATCCATCAATTGTGAAATGCCAGTGGGCTGGGTAAATTTCTGACCGAACTTTGAGAATTTCATAGCGTTACCGTGAGGTTGGTATTAGTTGTATAAAGTGGCGCTATTATAGCAAATGAGGGTTGTGTTGAACGAAAAAACGCTCACTAAGTTAATAGCGAGCGTTTTGGGTTTGCTGTTTTAGGGGCTTTGGAGCTGATCCTGCTTTTCGCTTGTAGTTGGCAGTCTGTAGCGCACAGCACCTTGCACAGTAGCGTTCCAACGTCCAAGCGACCACTCCTGTGCAAGGTGCTGTAAACGCCACAGCCTACCAAGCTACCGCTTCAATCTGGTCTAAACCGCTCTCCGAAGCGAGTATTGTTAGTAGCATTAGCTATTGATTAATTAATCATAAAGTAAAACGATCATACCTGTCAGGTACAATTTTAGGACGAAGATAATAAGAAAAGTGCTAGAATATAACTATATTAAGCTACCTTCAGTCGTATTGAGTTTCTTATGGCATATGCTCTTATCAATCCTGATATTATCAGCTGGGCTATCAAACGCTCAGGCTTAGCTATGTCTGAGATATCAAAAAAACTTTCTATAAGAGAAGAAAAGTTAGCTGAGATTGAACGAGGTAAAGAAGAAATAGCTTTTAGTAAGGCCAAACAGTTTGCCAAAATTACTAATATACCATTCGGTTTTTTGTTTCTGAATGAAATACCAGAAGAGGAAGCTCTTAGAATCCCCGATTTGCGGACTGTAGATAGTAAAGAATTAGAAAAACCAAGTAACGCTTTAAAAGAAGTTATCTGTATAAATCAAGAAAGAGTAGAATGGTATAGAAACTATTTGAAAGAGCAAGGTATAGAAAGAAATCCTTATGTAGGTTACTTATCCAAAGCTAACATGAATGAAATGATTGCTTTTCTGAATGAAAAGCTAAAGTCAGATAAGGCTAAAGATGCTAAGGACTATCATCGAAAACTAGTCAACTCTATTGAAGACTTAATGATAATGGTAATACAGGATAGTGATCTAGGTCATTATACTAAACCTTTGAATGTTGAGGAATTTCGAGGGTTTGCTATAGCTGATGAGGTTGCACCACTCATATTCATAAATACTGCGGATAGTTTAAATGCTCAATTATTCACTTTGATCCATGAATTGGCTCATATCCTCAAGGGAGAGTCAGGCGTTTCTGATAATAGTATATTTTCGGTAAATCCTACTGAGCAATTCTGTAATGCGGTTGCTGGAGAGTTCTTAGTACCTAAAAAAGAGTTCCATAAAAAATGGAGTGAATTACATAGTACTAATTTGGACTTAACTTTTGAGGTATTGGTGAAAAACTTCCATGTGAGCCGTCATGTTGTTGCAAGAAGAGCATTGGATTTAAACTATATTGATAAGAAAAAATATGATGAGTACATTCATAGAATTCGCGAAGAATTTCTAGCTAGTAAGAATAGGAGCGAAAGTGGACCTAGTTACTATGTAGTCAAAAATTTCAAACTTAGCTCACAGCTATCTCAAGCAGTTATTTCACAGACCTTGTCTGGGAGAATGCTCTATAGAGATGCTGGTAATATTTTAGGCACGAACCCTAGTAATATTGAGAAGTTTGCTCAAAAAGTAAGTATGAAACTATGAGGTATGTCTTAGATACTAACGTATTTCTTGAGGCAAACAAACGTTATTATGGTTTGGATTTTTGTCCTGTTTTTTGGGAATGGTTACGTGATCATGAGAATAAAGGGAATTTATATAGTATTCGATCAGTTTATGATGAACTCAAAGATTTTGGAGATGAATTAGCAGATTGGGTTAGACAGTATAATCATTACTTCCATTCTGAAAGTGATAATGCATGTCAAGAGAACTTCCGTATTATTGCAAATTTATGTCAATCAAAATATAATTTAGGTCATAAGAAAAATATAAATTTTTTAGGTTCAGCAGATCCTTGGCTGATTGCCAGAGCCATGACAGATGGTTCAACGGTTGTTACTGAAGAAAGGTATAAGTTACAAGGTGAGAAAATACTTATACCTAATATTTGTCGTGAAGTAGGTGTGGATTATATAAATACGTTTGAGCTACTTAGAGAGTTTGATGATTGTTTTAAGTGATTGTATGTGAATTATACTCTTATTTAAAATTGATGAAAATAATTTAACACTATTACTTTAATATAGATTCTTATGCTAGCTTAACATCAACCTAATGAGTTTTTTAGCCCTGATAGCAGCGGTTATCCTGACGGACTAGGCGAGTTGCGGACGTATCGTTTTGAGACGATATCGAGGTAACAGGAACGGCTCAAACGATAACGACCGCCTCGCCTAGACTGGCAGATAATAGCGGATAGCAGGATTAGCTACAGCAGATAAACCATAACCAACCTTCAATAAATCAACAATCAAAAAACCCCAATTAAGGGGTTTTTCTTTGCAAAGCCAAAATGGAGCACAATTTTTTAACGCTTCTCAAATCATAGCCCGAACCCGCGCCATAATCCCGCGCCCAATCACCAATCTTACATAAATAATAGCGATGCCTAATAGCAGAGCGACCAACGCTGCACCGCCAATCCCTAGGTTCATCCACGGTACGCTATAGCGCAGATTGAACCATTGCGTAATCGCAAGCCATGCCCCGACACTAGCGATAGTCACCGCAAACAGTGACGCGCTAACGCCTAGGACGCCAATCTCTAACATATTGAGCTTATACAGATCAGACTTTTGCATACCGAGTAGACGGAATGACGCACTCTCTTGCATACGATCTTGCGAAGTAGAGAGTAGTGAGCTGATGAGCACCATAATGCCAGTTAATAAGGCGAGTAAGGTGAACACATAGACCAAGCGGCTCATTTGCGTCACTAAGTCTTGGACTTGCTCAGCTATAGCTGTACCATCAATAGTGGTCACCGCAGGGAACTGGCGGACTAGCTCACCTTGCACTTTAGCGATGTTTGCCTCTGGTATATGCGCAGTAGCGAACTGGATTTGCGGAGCTGCGGACAATACATCAGGCTCAAACAAGAAATAAAAGTACGGACTAGGACCACGCTCAAATCTTGAGCGAATACTGGTGATTTGTCCGGTTAGCTCAATGCCTTGAATGTTAAAGACAATTTGATCGCCCATACCGACATCTAGCATATCAGCCGAAGTATCTAGGATAGATAACGGCTGTACTTGCTGTAGCTTTGATTGTTGTGGATCCTGAGCGTCGATAGGACTATAGAGCTCATTTTTGGACACCGTATCAACGATATACTCTGTATCCATCACCGTATCGGTATAGCTTAAATTAAACACTCGCGTCGGATCATCTTGATTATCAGGAGCCTCGATATCTGCCGCAGCTACGCCATTGGCAGTGACGACGCGCGCTCGAATCACAGGGTAGTAATCGACAGGTGCGGCGATGATTTGGTTGATATCATCGTGCTGTTCGGTTTGTACATCGAGCAGGAATATATTGGGCGCATCTTCAGGGTAAGCGTCAACGAACTGCGCGTTAATACTGTAATTCAAAGTCGTAATCAGCGTGAGTACGGCTACCGATAGCGCTAAAGTCACAAAAAATAGCGCCGATTGGTTACCTTTACGCGCCAGATTATGAATAGCGATACGCTGCATCCAACTGATGTTACGACGCTTAGCAATACTCGCAAGTAGCCATAACCACCCGCGTGCTAATAACCAAAACACCGCGACAAAAGCAATCAAGCCAATGAGTAATTGCGCAGAGAATATCCATGAGCCGACTTCATAAGCAAAGAACAGATATAGACCAACGAGCATAACGCTATACCAGAGCAGCGGCAGACGTTGATACCAAGATTGGTCGGTTGCAGCTTGGCTAGCCCCTTGATTGAGTAGGGTAGCAGGGGTAGTCGTGCTTAGCTCACTAAGACCGCGCTGCGTAATGACCATCGTTAATATGATAGCGATGATTAAGGTTTTGACAATACTAATAGGATCAATAGCCAAACCGACATCAGCAGGCAAGATAGCCGCAAGATAAGGCTGACCGATCTGTATGAGCCCTAAACTGAGCACCACAGCGACAATACTTGAGATAATAGAGGTGGTCAATAGCAATCGATAATAGCTGGCTTTGATCTGCTTAACCGGTTCACCCATCGCCATACGTATAGCGTTATTGGCTTGCTGCTTGGTGACAAAAGCGGTGATAACCCCGTACATCGCGACGGCTGATAGTAGCAATACCGCAATGACGAGTAGTTTTAAAAACATCAAGACGTTATCAGAGATACGCGAGACGGCGGTTTCCTCAGAATCGATATCAGAGAGCTGAATATCAGGATAGCTGGTCAACGTCTGCTCTAATTGCTCACCTAATAACGCTATAGTCTCATCATTACCTGCCATCTCTATACGATACCGCACGCGACTACGTTGACCGAGTAGCTCAGTGGCGGCTAGCGCATCCTCTTGCATTAGCACATGACCACCTAAGTCAAAAGCACTAAGCGGACGATCGGGCTCTTTGGTCAGTACATCGCTGATAGTGAATTGACCCTCACCGATACTGATGCGATCACCTACGCTTGCATTGAGACCTTGCAATACTTCTGGCGCGACAACTACCGTGTCAGGCTTCAGCTGTTGCCACAAGGGTTTGCCTGAGGCGGTCTCCGCTTTGCCATACAGAGGATAAGCAGGCGTGACCCCTTTGATACGCACCAGCAGAGTTTGCTCATCAGTCACGGCCATTGAGCTAAACTGATAATCGTAAACTATCTTGTCATCGGGTAGGGTGCGTACTTGCTCCAATATCTGTGCCGGCCACTCTTGATTACTCTCAAGTACCAGATCGCCACCGACGAGCGCGCGCTGATTATCAGTAATATAGCCATCGACTGACTGCTGGATAGAGTCGAGGGTGAGATAAGTCGCAAGCGACAAGGTCAAAGTAATCAGAAATAAGACAGGATACACCCAGCGCCGCCACCAGCTGCGGCTGAGGGCTTTGGTTCCTAAAGTAGACGTAAACATTTGACCAAATTTACCATGAGATTGGTTAGTATTATTGTGAACACTATTATCCATTAATTGTTGATCCATCTATCATTCCGTCGTGCATGATAATCACTCGATCCGCCATCTCTGCAAGCGCAGGATCATGAGTCACTACGACGAGTGCCGAACCGGTTTGCTGACGCAGATCTAACAACAGTTGCATGACTTGATCAGCATTTTGTTCATCTAAATTACCCGTAGGCTCATCAGCGAAGACAATTTTTGGTCGTGAGACCAGCGCACGTGCGACGGCAGTACGTTGCTGCTCGCCCCCTGATAGTTGACTTGGCAAGCTATCACGGCGATGACCGAGCCCAACGGCTTCGATGAGTTCATCAACACGCGCTTGATCAGGACGACGTGCGATATCTAGCGGAAACGCAATATTTTCAGCGACGGTTAACGTTGGTAATAGATGAAAGGACTGAAACACAAAACCCATATCGCGCTGACGAATAGCCGCTAGCGCGTCTTCATCAAGTGTGGTGAGCGGCTGTCCTGCTAATTCAACCGAGCCACTATTGGGGTAATCTAATGCGGCAAGTAAGCCAAGCAAAGTCGATTTACCTGAGCCTGATTTACCCATGATGACCACAAATTCACCCGCATTGACATAAATATCGACGTCTTTAATAATAGTAAGCGCGCGCTCACCTACCGAGACAGTTTTAGTTAAGCCTGTGGCACGTAGTAGTACTTCTTTGTTATCACTATTTTCTAGTTCAGTCATTATGAGTTCTCTGTAGCGGTAGTTTTAGTGGCTACCATTTTTTCAAGCTCAGGCTTCAGCACAGGCAAAATATTATTATCGACGATAATGGCATAGCCCTCTTTAGTCGGATGAATGGCATCAGCCTGATTGAGAGTAGCAATACCGCCTACGCCCTTTAAGAAAAAAGGAATCATCGCCAAATCCATATCTTCAGCGATACGCGGGTAAATGTCTGAGAACGATCTGACGTAATCGTTGCCTAGATTGTCATAGATCTGCATACCACCTAATATGACCTCGCTACCATTGTCCTGTAGGTGGGTCACCGCAGTGCGAATATTTTTTTCAATCGTTGCCACATCTAGACCGCGAATCGCATCGTTAGCGCCGATAGTCAGAATAGTAATATCAGGTTTGGTTTGACTCACCCAGTCCAAGCGATTGACCAGACCAGTACTGGTCTCACCGCTGAGCCCTGAATTGACTACAGTAGCATTGACATAGCCCATCTCTTTTAACTTATCTTCTAATTGAGCGGGATAATTGTCATCAGGATCAACACCCAAGCCTTCGGTCAATGAATCACCAAGTGCCAATATAGTAATAGGCTGCTCTATAATAGTCACACTGGTTGGTTCTGTTTCACGTGAAACAGATTCTATGTTGGCAGTTTCTACTTGAGTCGTATTTGTGATAGGAGCGCTAACGGTGTCGTCAGTAGTCTCCTCAGCGGCTGGACTACAGGCAATCAGAGACAGGCTAGCTAATAGCGCTAGGCTAATTGTCTTTAGTGATAGGAATGAAAAAGGTTTTAGAGATAGGGACATAGCGGTTCCGTTACGGGGCTGTTTTTATTGTCTATTAGCGTTGATAGACTATAGTAGCAATTTTGCGGCTAGTAGCTTGTCTAGGATTGGTGAGTGTTGTTTCCCAACTTTGTCGTTTGAAGTATGGATCAAGTCTGCCAAGCCGTCTCTTGCATTAATAGCGTGGGGCGCACTACCTGTTTTGATAAAAGCAGGTAATACTTGCTCGTTGAGTACCTTTAAGTAACGAGCAACGGCGGGTAGTAAGTCAGCCTGAGTTGCATTATCTGTTGCTGTTTGTCCATTAATAGTATTTATATAATATAGTCAGTTCAATATGAAAAAGATACAGCGGGACTGGGATGAATTTTTTGCAGCCTCTGTCGGCGTAGGCACAGCAAGCCAGAAAAATTTATACCAGTTTCGCGTTATTAAGTAACGCATCCATTTTATTTAAAATTGACTATAGCACTCATAATCATCCCTTTTATAATGCTCAAGACTTAAGCGGCGCGTCCATCAATCATCATAGGGCGACTAATCAGCCAAGCAACGACGACGTTGATAATCATCAATGCCGATATCAATAGTAGCGGTAAGCTCCAATCGCCTGACGTTTCATGGAGCCAGCCTGCACCAAGTGGACCAAAAAACGCAATCAAATAACCAACTGTCTGCGCCATACCAGACAGCTCGCTGGCCTGATTGGGGGTATAGGTTCGCAGTGAGAACAGCATCATACTCAAAGTAAAGATCGCCGAGCAGCCCGCGCCCATCATTCCTGACCATAGCCAAGCCAGATCAGCTGACAGATAGCTCATACCCAAGACACCGACTACGTTTAGTACCGCTGCGAGCACCGTCAAAGCCTGAATCGGGCGACCGCGGTTGACCAGCCACGTCAAACTGATAATGGCGACCGGCGCCATAAACTGAAACACTGAACCCATTTGCCCCGCTTTGATGGCTGTCAATCCTTTGCTGACCCAGATCGAAGGCAAGAAACTAGCGACCGTATAATAAAGCAGAGACTGCAAACCCATAAACACGGCAATCTGCCAAGCAAAAGCGTTGCGCCATATAACGACATCAGATGAGCTTTGTGCTGCTAACGGCGCGGCTAATTTGTTAGAAGATCCTAAGCGCAAACGCAAAAACATCCAAATAATTAGCGCTAGAATTCCCAAAAACGACCAGCCGCCTAACGCCCATTGCCAACCGATATACTCGGACAAAGGCAGTACGATACCTGCAACGATACCGGCGATGACCGTCATAGTCAGGCTAAATAGACCGGTAATTAGTGGGATATGCTTGGGCGTACGTTGCTTGATCACAGGTGCGGCCAACGTATTAGCAAAGCCAATCGCCAAAGTCAGCATGATCGTACCACTCAAAAACCCCGTCCATGTCGGTATAACAGAGCGTACCACCATACCAAAGGTCAGCAGTGCAATCATAGCAATC
Organism: Psychrobacter sp. DM4; assembly: GCF_051307035.1. Taxonomy (GTDB): domain Bacteria; phylum Pseudomonadota; class Gammaproteobacteria; order Pseudomonadales; family Moraxellaceae; genus Psychrobacter. The sequence goes on along the minus strand of NZ_CP195536.1, from coordinate 2,768,787 downwards.
AAAGTATTCTCAAGCCCAAAACGCTTACCGATAGTGGGCGAGATAAATGACCCGACGGCAAAGCCCAACATCGGCACTGCGCCAAGCCAACCAATCTCCGCTTCAGAGATATTCAGTGCTTCTTGCACAACAGGAGCGATGGAGCCTAGCGCTACTATAGGCGCGCGCATGTTGGTCGCGAGCAGAACAATCGCACACAGCACTATCCAAAAGGTAAATTTTGACGATGGCAAGCTAGAGGAGGGGCGAGTATCTGCGTTTGATCTGAGCGGGGAGTGAGGTGAAGTAGACATAGCAACAGGGCTACCATTAAATAGGTCAGTATAAAAGGATTAACAAATGAGCACTTTTAAAACGACGATAAAAAAATGCCACTTATAAAGTGGGCAATATAAAAATAGCAATATAAACCACAAAAACTCTTCACCTTCAAAAGGCAAGAGTGACAGGGCTGGGTTATCGTAAAGGAAGATAAGAGGTTGTAGTAGCGTTGAGTATCAAACAACACTGAGCACTATTGTATATCTACGAGAGACTATATGCTACCAGCGTTAAGTAACTGAAATAGCCTATATGAATGATGATTGGTCACAGAGTCTAGATAGTGAAATACTCAAGTTTGAGACAGAAGTTATGATTAAATAAAACCAGAGGTTAGACAGATTTGCCTAACTTGGCGGCATTGAGAGAGGTCGCTTGTTGCTCTGCAATCAGTGAATCGCACTTATTAGGATCATCACCACAAAACGAGCACTGCTCATCGCCCATCAGTTTGGCCACGCCGCCACAAGAGCCTTTTAACGGTTGTTTTTTGAACATGTAACCAATGCCCATAAAGATAAAAAACAGTACAAATACGGTAAAGGTAATGGCGAACATTGGAATTAATTGACTAAGCATGGAGGTGACCTCGACTCATATCAGACCATCTATAACTGTCGATGATCCTAAAATTGATAGCTCTATTCTAGCACATGTAGTCGAGTTAAATATCAATAGCTTAACGGCTGCTTTTACATGGTATGTATCAGGATATAAGTCGCCGCACCTGCCAGATAACCGACTAGAGCAAGACCACTAATACGTTTGAGATACCACATAAACGGAATTTTCTCCATACCCATAGCGGCCACACCAGCAGCCGAACCGATGATTAGGCAGCTGCCGCCCACGCCTGCACAATACGCCAAAAAGTGCCAAAACTTACCATCTTGCATAAACTGACTTTGACGCGCCAGCTCATCACCTGTGAGTCCTGCCATAGCCGCATCGCCTAGTAACGGATACATTTTCATCGCACCAGCGACGAGCGGTACGTTATCGACCAGCGAGGACAACAGACCGATCAACACATTGATGACATATAAGTTACCAAAGGTATTATCCAGCCACATCGCCATATCAGTTAAATGTCCAGCAGTCGCCAGTCCTGATACTGCGAGTAGAATGCCTAAAAAGAACAAAATACTTGGCATATCAACGCGGGTGAGGACACCGACAACGGTCATATGCTGTTTAACATACCAATCTTGATGACGATGCATGAGTTCAGTAAAGACCCAAAGTACTCCAACGCCGAATAAGATACCCATGTAAGGCGGTAGATGAGTGACGGTTTTGAACACAGGAACAAAGGCTAGTGCTCCCAAACCGAGCGCCAAGACGCTTAGACGCATTCTATTGGTAATAACGTCGCTAGGCTCTACCGTTACCGCGCTGCTATTAGCACTCAATGGGGTAGTAGAGGGCATAGTAGCAGGTATATCGATACCATTGATGGCAGAAGCCGTCGCCGTCGTCGCTGTATAATCACCCAGATAGTTGGTGTTGGATGAGAGTACAGGTTCTTTGTCATCCACAGGGCGTAGTACTTTCTTGCCCTTAAAGATAACCGTTAACATAATGAGCGGTACGGTTGCTGCTACCAAGCTTGGGACAATCAAATCAACGATGATGCGACTAGCCGTAATCTGACTACCAATCCATAGCATAGTCGTTGTCACATCACCAATCGGAGACCACGCGCCGCCCGCATTGGCGCAGACGACCACTGTACCGACGAACCACCAACGCAGCTCTTTGTCAGCGACCAGTTTGCGTAGCAGTGATACCATCACAATAGTGGTAGTCAAGTTATCAAGTAGTGCTGAGAAGAAGAAGGTCAGCGCCCCGATTGTCCAGAGTAGCGTAACCGCATTAGTGGTTTGAATACGACTGGTAATCGCATAAAAACCATCATGAGCATCGATCAATTCAACGATGACCATTGCACCCATCAAAAAAAACAAAATTTCAGCAATCTCAGCCAAATGATGACGTAGCTCAGCGTTCAATAGGATTGTGGCGCCAGGACTATTGACAGCGGATAGATCTTCAACGAGTAAGGTATCTGATCCAATGACTAGTAGCGTCCAGATGATAGTTGCCGTTAGTAGTGCAGAGGCCGCCTTATCAACGTGAAAATTATGCTCTAAAGCAATAGCGATATAGCCAAGCACAAAGACCACAGCCATCAAGGAGTAAATCATTAAGTACCCTTATTTGTAATAATACGGTAACAACAGTTAACCAAAGGGAAATAGTTTAACTATTTATGTTAGACATTACACGCAGTAATAATGACTTGATAAATACAAGCAAAATCTCATGAAAAATAACAGATTAGCTATCAGAAGGATGACTTGAAGTTAACCTTTTAAAGGTGACAACAAGTAAAACGTACTAATCAACTTGTCCTGCTCTAAGCGTCTTCATAGCAGGAGTCTGCACCATCTTCCAATTTTCTAAGCGATTTGAACCTACTTCATCAGCTTTATTAGCATTAATCACAAACAACGCTGCTAAGTTTTGTTGTTTAGCAGTCATTAATGCTTTGTCATAAGGCATAGCAGTCAATGCCGTTGCCCACGCATCAGCAAGCGCTACCGAATCAGCGGCGATGGTTACCGATGGCGCGCCGCCAACGATAGGCTCGCCTGTCGTAGGGTCTATCGTATGGCTATAGCGTTTGCCATCAAAGGTAATAGAGTTACGATAGTTACCAGAGGTTGCCAGATGCATTGCACTACCGACGGGTTGACGAATAGCTGCAATAGTTTGGCGTTCGCGGACTGTACTGTCCTCAATCGGCGCATCGATAGCAATTTGCCATGGCTGCTTTTGCACGCTAACGCCAGAGGTCGCCACCTCCCCGCCAATCTCAACCATATAGTTACGAATGCTGTAGTCCTGTCTTAACACATCAGCGATGACATCGACACCATAGCCTTTTGCTACCGCAGAAAAATCAAGACCGACGCCGTCCTTAGTTTTATATAAGACGTTATCCTTTTGCACGATACTATCGAAATCTACCAAAGCTTTTGCCTCTGCAATCTCTAGGGCAGTTGGCGGACTTTGCAGACGCTCGACGGTCATCGTACTACCAAAGCCCCAAGTCTCTATCAACGGCATGACGGTAGGATCAAAAGCCCCAGCTGATTGCTCATAGACCTGACGCGAGATTTGTAACACATGGCTAAAGTCTGCATCGATCGTTAAGGGGGTATCCGCCGTTAGTCGATTAAAGGTAGAAATAGTTGAGTTATCTATATAAGTGGACATGCTATCGTTGATCTGCTCCAAGCGCTGATCAATAGCGGTTTGAATCTCACTTTCGTCAGTGTCGTCTGGCAGCTGGTAGCTAATATGGTAGCTAGTACCCATGGTCTCGCCGCTCAAATAGTTATACTCGGGCGCTTGCTGGCAGGCGCTTAAACTTAAAAGACTGGCAATAGAAAAGGTAATAACGATAGCTTTATTATTGAAGGCATAAGAATTACCAAAGGTATAAGAGGCGCAAGGTTTAGAGTTTTTCATAAGGGCTTTTGAATAAAATAGGGGCAAATGTAGGACACATTTTACACCCCTTCAAAGACTCAATGCCAATAAGTATCTTTGTAAGTCAAATAGTATGTATAGGGCGTGTCCTAAATCTGAACGCCTCAATCTAAAAGATAATATCTCAATGGGTTAAAAATGGCTAAATCTTGTCATGCAGCGTTAAATAACTGGTAAATATCTCGATACTATCTGCGTTATTTTCCTTATCTGACTATAATTTATTTCATTTTTATCACCATTTTTGAGATGAGGACATGCTCTAGTCTTATTTGACTTGTGACTTACGAATAAGTTTATAAAGTTTAGGCGGTGATATGCGATTGACTCTCATGGCCATTTTTTCTTTAGAGCCGGCGACGGTGATGTATTCTTTGCCGTTGCCTAAGGCTTTTGTTACTTGCTTTGCAAACTCAGTAGCACTCAAACCTGCATTGGTCGCCTCATCCATTGTACCTTGTGCGCTACCATCACCTGTCAAGGCATTGATTGAGACATTGGTTTTGATAAATCCTGGAAATATAGTAGCGACATCTATCCCTTGATCGTATAATTCGGCGCGTAGACTATTTGCCCACATATGGAGCGCCGCCTTGGCTGCGCCATAAGCACCGCGATACTGCGTACCAATTAGACCGGCTACGCTTGAGATCATGACTACCTTGCCGCCGCCTTGATCAATCATATCTGCTAGTACCAACCTCGTCAGCCGCGTTTGAGCGAAATAATCTATCTCCATGATTTGGCGTTCAACTTCTTCATCCGTGTCCATAATTAGTGAGCGTTGAGAGATACCGGCGTTATTAATAAGCCAATCGACTTTACCTGCTTGCATTTTGACCAACTGATACGCTTGTTTTGCCTGTTCGCTATCAACAATATCAAAAGGAATCACGATGTGTTTGTGCGAACGTTTGCACTTGTCTTTGACATTCTCTAACTTTTGGCGATCGCGTCCACTCAAAATGATGGTCGCACCTTTTTTGGCAAAAGCAATGGATAGGGCAGTACCAAGCCCACTTGACGCGCCTGTGATCCAAATAGTTAGGTTTTTGAATTTGGTTTTCATAAGCATCCTTTCTTACAATGTTGAGCGATTATTATTAAGTGATTAGTATTGAGCGATTATTGTTGAACGACTAGTAATAAGTGCTAAAGCTAAGTTTTGAGATACGCATAGCTATTTATAGTGAGACAAAAAAAAGAGCCTCAATGGAGACTCTTAATTTAGCACAAATTATAAAGCGAATAGTATCTACTTAATAGCTAAACGTAGTCACTGTTTTCAGTCATCTACTCTAACCACCAAAGTCATCAAGCATAATGTTTTCGTCTTCTACGCCCATGCTGTGTAGCATATCGATGACAGCGGCGTTCATCATTGGCGGCCCGCACATATAGTATTCACAATCTTCTGGGTTTGGATGATCTTTTAGATAATTTTCAAGTAAGACGTTATGAATGAAACCAGTCGGTCCATCCCAATTGTCCTCTGGCGTTGGATCCGATAACGCTACATGCCACTCAAAGTTATCGAACTCTTCATCGAGTTGATCAAAATCTTCGACGTAGAACATCTCGCGTACAGAGCGCGCACCGTACCAAAAGCTAATCTTACGATCTGTATGGAGACGTTTGAGCTGATCGAATAGATGCGAGCGCATTGGTGCCATACCAGCGCCGCCGCCAACAAAGATCATTTCAGCTTCAGTCTCTTTGGCAAAGAACTCACCATAAGGACCAGATACGGTTACTTTATCACCAGGTTTTAAGCTAAACGTCCACGATGACATCTGCCCGGGTGGGATGCTGTCAGGACCACGCGGCGGCGGACTTGCGATACGGATATTAAATTTGATGAGACCTTTTTCATCAGGGTAGTTAGCCATAGAGTAAGCACGGATAACAGGTTCATCAACTTTTGATACATATTTAAAGATATCAAATTTTTCCCAATCTTCGCGATATTCCTCAGCGATGTCGAAGTCTTTGTAGTGCACTTCATGGGGCGGCGCTTCAAGTTGAACATAACCACCTGCGCGGAAGTTCACTTCTTCGCCTTCTGGGATTTTGAGTACCAGCTCTTTGATAAAGGTTGCTACGTTGTCGTTGGAGACAACTTCACATTCCCATTTTTGCACATCAAAGAATTCAGGATCGATCTCGATCTCCATATCTTGCTTGACCGCAACCTGACACGCTAGGCGCATATGATCGCGGATCTCGCCTTGGGTAAAATAACCTTCTTCAGTAGGCAAGATAGAGCCGCCGCCTTCGATAACGCGGCAACGACACTGCGCGCACGTACCACCGCCGCCACAAGCTGAAGACAAAAATATCCCTTCGCTGGCGAGAGTCTGTAGTAATTTGCCGCCTGCTGGCGTGACCACATCATTAGCAGGATCTTCGTTGATGCGAATAGTTACGTCACCTGAGCTGACCAATCTTGAGCGCGCTGCCAAAATAATGGCAACCAGACCCATGATGATCACGGTAAACATAGCAACGCCACCAATCGCCGTAGCATAATCCATGATAGGTATCCTTAATAGGTAGTAGCGGCGTAAGAGCGCACTTTGCCTCTCACACCGCTACCTTATAAATAAATGAACAATTAATAAGGGTTTAAGTTTAAATCGACATACCACCAAAAGACATAAAGCCAAGTGACATAAGGCCTACTGTAATAAAGGTGATACCCAAGCCGCGAAGAGGGCCTGGAATGTCTGAATATTTAAGCTTTTCACGAATACCAGCCAAGGCAACAATGGCGACGGCCCAACCAAAACCTGCACCAACACCATAAACGACTGACTCACTAAAGTTATAATCTCGCTCAACCATGAACAGTACGCCGCCCAAGATGGCACAGTTTACTGTAATAAGCGGTAAGAACACGCCAAGCGCATTGTAGAGAGCGGGTACGAACTTATCTAAAAACATCTCTAGAATTTGAACCGTTGCAGCGATAAGACCAATATAGCTCAGTAAACCTAAGAAACTTAGATCAATACCGGGAAAGCCCGCCCAACCTAGAGCACCATCTTTTAGGATGAACTGAAATAGCAAGTTGTTAAGCGGTACGGTAATGACCATAACCACGATGACGGCAACCCCAAGACCAATAGCGGTCGAGACCTTTTTTGATACGGCCAAAAAGGTACACATACCTAAGAAGTAGGCTAGCGCCATATTCTCAATAAAGACCGAGGTTATAAATAAACTAACATAATGTCCCATCAGTGACCGCCTCCGTGTGCCATGCCTTTAGATTGCGGCTTCATAACAAAGTCAGCTTCTTCGATTTGTTCAGGTTTCCAAATACGTACGATGGCAATGAACAGACCGATAATAAAGAAAGCAGATGGCGGCAATAGTAGTAGACCGTTTGGTAAGTACCATCCGCCGTCTGATACTGGCTGCAAAATAGTGATGCCAAACCAAGTTCCCGAGCCTAATATTTCACGAATAGTCGCGACAAATAATAGTACCGCAGAGTAACCAAGGCCATTACCAATACCATCCAAAAAGCTCGGTACGGGTGGGTTGCTCATCGCAAAGGCTTCAGCTCGACCCATGACGATACAGTTGGTAATGATTAGACCGACGAATACCGATAGTCCTTTACTGATATCATAAGCGACCGCTTTGAGCACCTGATCAACCAAGATGACTAGCGAAGCAATGATCGTCATCTGCACGATAATACGAATACTTGAGGGAATATTTTTGCGAATTATAGAGATAAAGAAACTAGAAAACGCTGTCACCAGTGTCAATGCCACACACATAACCAATGCGTTGGACATGTTGGTTGTCACCGCTAGCGCCGAACAGATACCTAAGATCTGTAAGGCAATAGGGTTATTATCAAAAATAGGCGAGGTTAAAATACCTTTTGTGTCAGCCATGTTATGCCTCCTTGCCGTTTGCTACTGGCGACTTTGCTGCCAGATCGGTGGTGGGTTGTGCAGCTTTGTCATCTGATAATTGAGCTTGCGCTTCAGTATTATCGATAGTTTCACCGCTCTCTTGACGCAAAGCGTCTAAGTAAGGCTTGTAGCCTTGCTCACCTAACCAAAACTGAATCATGTTACTCACGCCGCGTCCGGTAAGGGTTGCACCGCTAATACCATCGACCCAGTTCTCTTTTGGATTACCCGCTTTGGTTACGCCAGTGGCGACATTCCCACTTTCATCATAAGAGTGAATGCCTTGCCATTTGGCACGCCAATCAGCCTCTTCGATACGAGCGCCAAGTCCTGGAGTTTCTTTATGCTCATAAAAGCTGATGCCCTTAATGGTATTCATATCGCTCTCAAGCGTCAAGAATCCATAGATAGTGCCCCATAGGCCATAGCCTTGGATAGGTAATACAACCATTTCAGGGTTGCCCGCTTCGTCATTTTTGACATAGACTTTGGCATATTTTGGCACGCGGCCGATACTTGCAGGGTCATTGCTACCTAAGTCTTCGCTCAACGCTGCGTTTTTGGTCGCTTGACTGGCGTCATAAGCATTACGATCTGGGATACCGACATCTATAAGTGCATTGTCGTCCAGATAGCTGCCTTTGGTTAGGTCAACAATCTCGACATCAAATTCTTTGAAGCGCTCAACTACGTCTTCAGCAGTGTCAGACTCAGCGTTATAAAGACCCGCTGCTACCAAAATATTCTTGTTACGATCAAGGCGCGCGTTTTCAACTTGTGCAGGCTTGAGACCGACAGCAACTGCTGAGACCAGTACCGAACACACCAAACATAGCGTAAGTGCGACACTGATGGTTTTTGCATTATTACTTTTGGGCTTGGACATAACGAACCCTCCGTGCGGTTTGACGCTTGATATTGGCTTGCGTCACAAAATAGTCAAACAAAGGCGCAAATAAGTTAGCAAACAAGATAGCTAACATAATACCTTCTGGGAAGGCGGGATTGACCACACGAATGAGTATCGTCATAAAGCCAATCAAAATACCATAAGCCCAGCGACCTTTATTGGTATGAGCGGCTGATACCGGATCGGTTGCCATAAACACAGCACCAAAAGCAAAGCCACCAATCACCAGATGCCAGTAGAACGGCATATTCATCATTAGATTCTCTTCAGAACCTATCCAGTTAAATACTAACGATGTGGCAATTAAACCTAATACACAGCCTGCCATAATACGCCATGACGCGATACGCGCCCATAACAAGAACACCGCACCGATTAGGATAGCAAGTGTCGATACTTCACCGACGCTACCTTGGATATTACCGAAAAAGGCATCACTCCAAGTAATCGCTTGACCATAAACGTTTTCAAAGTTCTCTGGAGTTACCCCTAACGCTGCAAGGCCAAGTGGCGTCGCGCCTGAGAATCCATCGACAGCGGTCCAGACAGAATCCCCTGACATATAAGCAGGATAAGCAAAGTACAAGAACGCCCGGCCCGATAGGGCAGGGTTCAAGAAGTTCTTACCGGTACCGCCAAAGACTTCTTTTGCGACCACAACCCCGAAGATAATACCCAAGGCGACTTGCCATAAAGGAATATCAGGCGGCATGATGAGCGCATAGAGCACTGAGGTCACAAAGAAGCCTTCGTTGACTTCGTGACCACGCACTACCGCAAATATAATCTCACAGGTAATACCGACCGCAAAGGTGACGATATATATCGGCAAAAACTGCATGGCCCCATAGACGAAACTTGCCCAAATACTATCTGGATTGTAGCCGACCATACTGGTAATCATCGTGCGCCAGCCGTCGGGCTGTAGTCCCAATTGGGCAATAGCCGTTAGTGCTTGATGACCGACGTTATACATGCCCCAAAACATTGCAGGGAACGTGCATAGCCATACGGTAATCATAATGCGCTTGAGATCGATACCATCACGTACATGCGATGAGGTAAAAGTCGTTGAGCTAGGTTGACGCAAAAACGTATCGAACATCTCAAAGATGGCGTAGTATTTCTCATGTTTACCACCTTTGGTAAAGGATGGCTCCATACGATCGAACATATTGTATAAAAATTTCATCGTGATTAACCCTCCAGCTCAATACGCGTCAAATTATCACGCAAGATATCACTATATTCATATTTACCAGGTGAGACAAAGGTGCATAGTGCCAAGTCTTCTTCGTCCAGCTCAAGTACGCCTAGATCTACAGCGGTAACCATATCTTCGATAATAAGTGCACGTAGTAGCTGCGTCGGTAGATAGTCTTGTGGCATGACCTCTTCGTAGATACCAATCGGTACCATTGCTCTTGGTGAGCCATTAGTCGTCGTCGTAAAGTTGTATTTCTTTTTAAAGAACTGTGAGATATAAATAGGCAATTTAGAAAAACGGTTTTTACCAGGGCTAAAGAAGTGAAACGCTGGGCGCTCATAGCCTTCTACTAAGGAGCTAACCTGATCGTGAAAACGGCCAAGGTAGGCGATATTATCAAAGATTCTACGACCCGATAATACCGAACCTGAGATTACACGATTATCACCCTCTACTAGCTTGCCTTGTGTCAACGCAGTCAGATCAGCGCCGCGCTCAGTCGCAATTAGGTGCGGACTCTTAACCGCAGGACCTGCCAGACTTATCAGGCGTCGAGTATACAGGCGACCTGTAGTAAACAGCTTGCCAATAGCGATGACGTCTTGATAGCCAATCGTCCACACAGTGACGCCGCGCATGATAGGATGCAAGAAATGAATATGCGTGCCAGCAAGACCCGCTGGATGCTTACCTGCAAAAGCATGATATTCAGTCACATTGCTGCCAGCAGTCTGAGTAACCGCTGGTAGTTTGGCATCGGCATGATGACAGACAAAGGTTTTTGGGCTAAGGGTCGATAATACCGCTATACCATCGTTGAATGCTTGCATGTGCTCAGTGATGAGCAGCATAGGGTCGAACGCCAAAGGATTGGTATCGATAGCCGTGACAAAGATAGCTTGAGGTCGCGCACCAATCTCAGGCGCACGGCTATAAGGACGAGTACGAAACGCTGTCCATTCACCAGAGGCCAGTAGCTGCTTTTCAACTACTTCTGAATCGAGCGTAGCAATGCGAGCGGAGTCAAAGCTCTCAAACTCGACTTCTTTACCCTTCGGATCAACTTGAATAACCAAGCTCTCAAACACACGGCGCTCGCCACGCTTGATCGCAACGACAGTACCTGCAGCAGGTGCTGTGTAGATGACACCCACGCGTTTTTTGTCTTCAAAGATAGGTTGGCCTTTGGCTACGACATCACCTTCTGCAACGTTCATCGTAGGTTTCATACCCACATAATCGTAACCGACAAGGGCCACGTGCTTAGGGTGATGCTCGGATATCTCGCGGGAGGGTTCACCTGTGATGGGCAAATCCAAACCTTTTTTGATGGTAATCATAAGCGAAAACTTAGTCCATAGTTCAAAACGATACCAGACGTCCTGTTTGGTATAACGGCAGCGCGCCAAAACGGTTATTGAGTACACTCTATTCTAAAATTCTCTACTCTTAGATCTATACTAACGATCAAGAATAAAAATAAAGTGTCTCAAAACATACGCTCAAGCTGTACTGCTAACAAAAATATCAACGCTGACCTTAGACTCCTTAACAACACGTCAATATCTTATTCGTTGTACCAATTAGTGACCGGCTACCAAGATACATGATAGATAGAGTGCTCTAACAATAGTCAAACTAGTAGCTCAAACTTCGTAAGAGTGAATCTGTCATGCCATTAATAATAAACTTGTCGTGTCAAAAAAAATAAATCCAAACGATTCGACAAGCAAGTCTGTCGTTGAATTGACAAATGAGCCACTCCTACCAAAGTAGAGGACGTAGCTCATTAGCTTTTAATCATTCGATAACCTATATCTGACAACTATCAAACTTAGTTACAAAAACCAAAAGTCTGATGATTATTCTATAAAAACAAATACAAATTTACCTAGGATTATACGCTAAATTGACCTAAAATTGCCAGTTACTAATTGAATTTACTTGATATTAGTGCCGATTTTTAGCAGGCTCTACTATCTCATCAAAACAATACGTTCTACTGTTGATGACATCAGTGTTATGTTTTTATAAGGAATAAAATATGTGTTCTGCTCCAGTGATTATCCCTGCTATCGACTTAAAAGATGGTAAATGTGTACGTCTGAAACAAGGCCGGATGGAGGATGATACCGTATTCTCTGATGATCCTGTCGCCATGGCAGCGCGCTGGGTAGATGCAGGTGCAAGACGCTTGCATCTAGTGGATTTGAACGGTGCTTTTGATGGCGTACCGGTTCACAAAGATGTGGTACATGACATTGCCAAAGCTTATCCCAATCTACCTATCCAACTGGGTGGCGGTGTACGTACCATGCAGACTATCGAGCAATACATTACCGCAGGTCTGACGTACATTATCATCGGTACCAAAGCGGTTGAAGACCCTAAATTTGTGACCGAAGCTTGTCGCGAGTTCGCAGGTCATATTATCGTCGGTATCGATGCCAAAGACGGTATGGTTGCCACTCATGGCTGGGCGAACGTTACTGATACCAAAGCGACTGAGCTTGCCAAACGTTTCGCTGATGTTGGCGTCTCATCCATTGTCTATACTGATATTGCCCGTGATGGCATGATGCAAGGCGTCAATGTCGAACAGACGGTAAACTTAGCGCGAGAAGGCGGATTGCCTGTAATCGCTTCAGGTGGCGTCACTGATATGAAAGATATCGAGCTGCTAAAGCCTTTTGGCGATTGTATCGAAGGGATTGTTACAGGCCGTGCCATCTATGAGGGCACACTAGATTTAAGCGCAGCACAACAATATCTAGATATTTAGTCTCAAATCTGCGTAAGTGGATTAGAAGGACTAGAGGTTTAGGTTTGCGCATCTCATAAAAATCGACAAAACGATGCAATATTACAAGAGGCAATTTCACTAAGAGTATTTATGACGACTAACTCCAGCTTATCTATACACAAAGAGCTATCTATACTAAAACTGATACCGAGCTATATAATCAGCTTGCTGCTAATCAGCGTGATGTTGGGTGTGCCTAGTCACGCCGCATCAGAGGATATAGCAGGGGTAGCCAGTGCCCTAGGCGTGGAAGGTAGCGAGGCGATAGCGTCAGATAGTGAGACTGAAGCGCCAAATTCGCCGCCCGCTGTCAATGGACAAAGTACCAACAATGCTCAAATAGAGACCACGCCAACGCCGCTCAAAGACAACGACATTCGTACGCGTATTAATGGAATATTTTCGGAGATTGACGGTCTACAAGCAATTAACGTTAGTGTCTCTCAAGGCGTTGTGACACTAAGCGGTGAGACTGCAAACGAGAAAAAAGCGCAGCAAGCGATCAATTTGACCAATCGCTTGACGGATGTCGTCACCGTAGATGACCAAATTGATCGCACATTGGACGTACAAGATAACGTCTCAACAGTCTACCAAGGTTTAAAGACACAAGGCAAAAACTTACTCAAAGCCATTCCTTTACTCTTAGTCGGTATTATCATCTTTGGTCTAGTTACCTGGTTTGGCAGTTGGCTGTCTAATCGTAAACAGATGTGGCAACGCCTGACGCCCAATCCGTTTGTAGCAGAATTACTATCGCAAACCGTCAAAGTCATTTTTATTATTTTTGGGCTGATACTTGCTTTGAGTTTAATTGGTGCAGAAACCGTCCTTGGTACGTTACTTGGGGGCGCAGGCGTTATCGGTATCGCTGTCGGTTTTGCGGTCAAAGACACCATTGAGAATTATATTGCCTCTCTTATGCTCAGTATACGCCAACCTTTTCGCGCGCGCGATCAAGTCGTCATCAATGGTCAAGAGGGCATCGTTGTCAGATTAACCTCACGGGCGACGATTTTGATGACTTTAGATGGTAACCAATTACGTATTCCAAACGCCGAGGTGTTCAAAGGCACTATCTTGAACTATACCAAAAACCCTGAACGCCGCTTTACTTTTGAGCTTGGCGTCGATGCCAATGACGATCCGTTAGCTGCCATTAAGGTGGGTCTAGATGCAATCTATACTTTAGATTTTGTATTAGATAACCCTAGATCCATTGCTATTATTACCAATGTGGGCGACTCCAATATTATTTTGGAGTTTCAAGTTTGGGTCAATCAGTCGGAAACAGACTTTTATAAAGCACGTAGTATTGCGATTCGCGAAACCAAACATGCGCTAGAAAACGAAGGTTTCAGTCTGCCTGAGCCTATTTATCGCCTGCGTTTTAATGACAAGGTAGAAAAAGCTCTAGAGTTTGGTCAAGTTCTACATGAGCAAGATAACAGTCAAAATACAGATATGAGTATCACCCCGACGACACCAGAACCTGCAAAAGACATTAAGCTAAGTGACGTCAACAATGACGATGAGGACAAAAAGCGTGCTAAGGCTCGTGCCAAATATATTTTGCAAGGTCGCAATGCGGATGAGGTGTTGAACGCGCGTCCTGACGACAAGCTCATGGAAAAAGTTGAACAAGAAATCGCTGAAAACTCTGACGAAACGGACTTGCTTAACAATAATAGCCCGCAAGAGTAAATCGATAGACAAACCAACCTGGATATATCCAACGACTCAGATTGTTCCAGCTATCAAAGATTATCAAACACATTCAACATATGGTGACAGCTATGCAAAGAAAACATCTAATAGTCTTTACTCTTGCAACTGTACTTATGCTGCTTGGCTTTAATATTATCAACAATTATTTTCATGAAAAAAACAGAGCAGCGCTAGTAAATAATGATACGCCAGTAATGACTAAAAGTGATAACGAGATGAATAATAATAGAGCAGAACAGCCATTAGGCGAACAACCTAAAGCCATTATCGATAACGTGACGGCTGACATCAAGCAGGCACAGCAGGCTGAACAACAACGTCTTGAGCAGATGCAAGAAAGTGTTCAATAGTCATGGATAGAATAGTGCCTGTGGAGATGTAACTTAGTGAAAAGAGCGAACTATATCTTCCTTACTACAAAACAATAAAAAGGCTAACGTTATCGTTAGCCTTTTTATTGTTTTGTAGTATATATTGAAACTATACCAAACTAGTTTTTCTTACTTCTGCCACGGCTACTTTTCTTAGCGGGTGATTTTTTGGACTGCTCTTTCTTGCTTTGGTTCATAGCGCTGGCTTTTACCTTGGCTGTCAAATCAAAATCAATCTGTAACAGGTCCATATTGACGCCAGCGACTTTTACTTTTACGGTATCGCCAAGTCCAAACAAACCGCCTTTGTCTTTACCGATGAGCTGCTGCTGCTTTTCATCATAAACAAAGAAGTCATCGCCAACGTTTGAGATATGCACGAGGCCATCGATGTACAGATCGGTCAAGGTCACAAACAGGCCAAAGTTAGTCACACTCGTGACCACGCCTTCGAACTCTTCGCCGACATGATCAGTCATGTAATGACATTTGAGCCAAGACTCTACATAGCGTGAGGCTTTTTCCGCACGGCGCTCAGTATCTGAAGTTTGCGTGCCAGCACCATCTAATGAGAAATCCATCACGGGCTGTTTGCTACCTGTCACTTTTGCTTTAATCGCACGATGGAGCATAAGATCTGGATAGCGGCGAATCGGTGAAGTGAAATGGCTGTACTCATCGTAAGCCAAACCAAAATGACCGATATTGTCTGGCGCATAGTTGGCCTGCATCATTGAGCGCAGCAACATGCTATGCACGCTAATGGCATCGGGACGGTCTTTGGTCGCCTCGATAATGCGCTGATAATCCGCTTGCGTTGGGTTCTCTACTGGGAAGGATAAGCCAAAGTTTTTGGCATACTCATGTACGCGCATTGACTTCTCGCCATCTGGCTTATCATGGTTACGATACAGCACAGGTAGCTCTTGTTTGAGCGCAAAGTTCGCCGCACAAGTATTAGCAAGAAGCATACACTCTTCGATCAGCTTATGAGCATCACCGCGAGTACGCGGTACGATCGCTGCGATACCGCCCGTCTCGTTGAACTTGATATAAGTTTCAACCGTTTCAAACTCCATCGCATGACGCTCTTCACGCTTTTGAATGAGCAAGTCATAAAGCTGATGTAGCGTATCGATAGACTTCTTGACGTCCTTATTGCCTGTGAGCGACTTTGGAATGCTGTCATCTTCCGGATTTTTGAAATAGTCATTCACTTGATTATAAGTCAGACGCGCTTGCGAATGAATCACCGCAGGATAAAACTCGTATCCTGTCACTTTGCCAGCGCGTGATACTTTGATATCTGCAACCATACACAGACGATCGACGTCAGGGTTCAGTGAACATAGTCCGTTTGACAGTACTTCAGGTAACATCGGAATGACTCGATGCGGGAAGTAAACGGATGTACCGCGCTCATATGCCTCGACATCCAAAGAAGAGTTTGGCGTCACATAATGACTGACATCAGCGATTGCCACGACGACGCGGTAATTGCCACCAGAGCGTTTTTCAGCGAATACTGCGTCATCAAAATCGCGAGCATCTTCGCCATCGATAGTGACTAGGGGCAGATCACGCAAATCTGTACGACCTTTGATGTCTTTCTCAGTTGGCTCTTTATAATCATTCGCTTGTTTAAGCGTCGCCTCACTAAACTCTGATGGAATATCATAATTGAGCAAAGTTGTCTCAATGATGAGCTCGCGGTCATTTTCATCGGATAGCACTTCTATGATTTTACCAGTAGAGAACTCATGCTGATTTGGCCAATCGATAATGTTGACTTTGACAGGAGCACCCTGCTTAAGATTTAGCGCTTTGACATTGTCATCAGTAACCGTAATCGGTTGATGGTTATTGGGACTACCCAGCTCAACACAGTAGCCGTCTTCATCACGAGCCAGAGTACCGATGAACTGATTTTGTTGACGCTCAACCACATCAACGATACGCCCTTCGGTGCGACCACGATTATCTGTAGAGGTCGCAACCGCCGCAACAGTGTCGCCGTTAAAGACCCAGCGCATCTGCTTTTCATGCAAGAACAAATCAGGCATATCACTGAGCAGTACAAAACCAAAACCTTTGGCGTGTGCAGAGACCGTACCCTCAACCACATCGTGCTGCGTGACCGTACGATAACGATAAGGACGCCCATCACGGTTGACTTGACCATCACGAGCCATGGCTTTTAGACGGTTGCCTAACGCGTCAAATTGATCAGGATCATCTATTCCAAAGGCTTTTGCCAATTGCTGATGGGTCGCTTCGCCCTGCTCAGTAATCGTGCTGAGTATCAGCTCACGACTAGGAATAGGATTGTCATATTTTTGTGCCTCGCTTGAGGCGTTTGGATCATTCCAACTCATAAATTACCATTTCTATTTTTAAAATTATTAGTAAGCGCTATCTTACCACGAACGACGATGTAATATCTGACGTCTATTGTTCGCAGCGAAGCGGCGAATGGGGCAAACACTTAAGACTTAAATACCTACAAATCTATAGAGCCAAACCAAAGGAGCTGATAACACTTAGCTCTTTTAGATGTCGATACCAGATTTGTCCGTTATGGATTTACTATCAAGCTCCTTTGACACCTCTATCACTGTTGTCTGATTAGACTTATCAAGATACTTTTGAGCTTTATCCACTTCAGTCGTCAAAGTATTGACCGTTTGCTTCATATTCTCTAGCGCCTCAATTTTGTAGTTGCTAATCATGTCCATGGTGTCATAGACATTATTAAAGGCGTTTTGTAATTTATCAAGCTCAATGGTGCTACTGGTTGCCTGCTCATGAATTTCACCCGATTGACGTTTGAGCATCTCAGAGGTCGACTCAATTAAACTGCTGGTTGTTTTATTAAGTGCGGTAATCTGATCGAGCACGAGTTTTTGATTGGTCATTGCCTGTGCAACGACAACAGCGGTACGTAATGCTGAAACTGTAGTCGTCGTCGCACGATCAACGCCTTTAATCAGCTCCAAATTATTTTTGCGAATGGTATCGAGTGCCAAGTAACCTTGCACATTGACTGCTAATTGCGTTAGGAAGTCCGTATTCTTTTGACGCACATAAAATAGCATCTCTTCTTTGATGATGCGCGCTTTGTCAGGATCTGTCGCCTCTATCGCATAGACTTTTTGCTCCAGCTGCTCATCGATCTTTTTGCCAACGTAGACATATTGACGTATCGATTGCATCAGCTCCCACATATTGACTTTTTCCTGCTCAATAGTGGCATTGTCTTTTAGCAGCTCGTCTTTACCATTATAGAGGCTAGTGACGACCGCATTAATGTGCGACTGTGCTGACTCATACTGCCGAAAATAATCTTGCACTTTATTGCCAAAGGGGATCAAACCGAACAACTTGCGCGAGCTGGTCAATTGTTTTTTGCTAGGGTCTAAGTCTTCTACGATGCCGCGCAGTTCAGTAAGCGATTTGGCAATGGGAGAATTATCAAACAGACCGTCGTTTAGGCTCTTAGCGGGTAAGTCCAGCATTCGATTAGAGACCTGTGCAGACTCACGGATCTCTTTGGTACCTAAATTATGAATAGATTGCACGTTTTGTTGAAACTCAGGGCTATGCACAGAATTAGTCAACACATGATCAACGAACGCATCGACTTTGGCATCGAGCTCTGGAATTTGACTCTCATCTAACTTAACCATCTGATCCGCTTCGCTTCTTTGAATCTCTTTTACCGGTTCAGGCGGCGTCAAAGAAATACTTGGCGTAGAGGTGTTTTCTGGTGGGGTTAATTCTTGCATAACATCTCCTTTAGTTATTAATATCTTTAAATACAAATGTAGGTTCTAATTATTATAATTTTAACTTAATAAAGGGTAGTGCTTTGTCGTTATAGATGGTAATAAATAATAGGCTTTTAAAGTAAAAAACCATCAATATCCCGCAGCATATTGATGGTTAAAAAGTACAAATACGTTGCTTGAATATAAAGATCTAAATAAGTATTCAGCTATTTTTTTCTAGTGGGGCCAAGTAGCATACCCATCTGACGACCTTCCATCTTAGGATGTTGCTCGACATTGGATAACTCAGCAGTATCTTCGATAATACGCTCAAGCTGCTTGCGACCCAAATCTTGGTGCGCCATTTCACGACCACGGAAGCGAATACTGACTTTCACTTTGTCCTGATCCTCTAAGAAGCTGACAATTTTGCGCAATTTGACTTGATAATCGGCCTCGTCAGTGCTCGGACGCAGTTTCATCTCTTTCAACTGAGTTTGTTTTTGGTTCTTCTTCGCCTCTTTTGCCTTTTGCTTTTGATCATAGAGATAATGCTTATAATCCATGATCTTGCATACTGGCGGCTTGGCATCTGGGACCAATTCAACCAAATCTAAGTTGTCCTCACGAGCCGTTCTCATCGCGGTTTCGATATCGACGACGCCCATCTGTTCACCATCTTCTTTAACCAGACGAACTTCTTTGACGTTGATATCTTCGTTAATGTTTAAACGGTTTGACTGTTTAATAGGTATTACTCCTCATCTGTTTTTGGGGTCTGTCGGCCTTTTGCACCAACAGCGGTCTGTACTAATGCGATAAATTCATTGACACTCATCACGCCTAGGTTCTCACCTTCACGTGTACGGACATTGACGTTGCCCGCTTCGACTTCTTTATCCCCTAATACTAGCATATAGGGAATGCGTTCTAATGTTTTCTCTCGTATCTTAAATCCAATCTTTTCGTTACGCAAGTCGCTAATAGCACGCAAGCCTACGTTTTTGAGCTCTTTTACTACATTTTCGCAAACTTCTGCCTGTTTATGAGTGATATTCATCACGACAACTTGCTGCGGCGCAAGCCAAACGGGCATCCAACCAGCATAGTTTTCGATCAAAATACCGATAAAGCGCTCAAACGACCCTAGTATGGCACGATGAAGCATAATCGGTACTTCACGCTCGCCTTCTTCATTGACGAATTCAGCATCGAGTCGCTCTGGCATATTCGGATCGACCTGAATAGTACCGCATTGCCATACGCGCCCTAAGCTATCTTTAAGACTGAACTCAATCTTAGGCCCATAAAACGCGCCTTCTCCTGGTAGATAATCCCAATCGAGACCAGAGCTATCGAGTGCATCTGCTAGAGCTTTTTCGGCAAAGTCCCAAGACTCATCAGAGCCGACACGTTTCTCAGGACGCGTAGAGAGCTTCATAATAATGTTATCAAAACCAAAGTCTTCATAAACCGCCAGAGTTAGCTTGATGAATTCTGCCACCTCTTGCTGAATCTGTGCCTGCGTACAAAATATATGCGCATCATCTTGCGTAAATCCCCGTACGCGCATCAAACCATGTAGCGACCCTGACGGCTCGTTACGGTGACAAGAGCCAAACTCCGCCATACGCAGTGGCAAATCACGGTAAGACTTGAGGCCTTGGTTAAACACTTGCACATGACAAGGGCAGTTCATCGGTTTTACCGCATAATCACGGTTTTCACTAGACGTAGTGAACATATTAGAGCCATAATTGCCCCAATGCCCTGAGCGCTCCCACAAGCTACGATCGACGATTTGCGGTGTTTTAATCTCTTCATAGCCATTATCATATTGCACTTTACGCATATATTGCTCAAGTACTTGATAAATCGTCCAGCCATTAGCATGCCAAAACACCATACCCGGCGCTTGCTCTTGCATATGAAATAGGTTTAGTGCCTTACCAATCTTACGGTGGTCACGCTTTTCCGCTTCTTCAATACGTTGAATATAGGCTTTTAGATCTTTTTTATCCGCCCAAGCCGTGCCATAAATACGTTGTAACTGCTCATTTTTGGCATCGCCGCGCCAATAAGCACCCGACATTTTAGTTAGCTTAAATACTTTTAAGAATCTAGTATTTGGCACATGCGGGCCACGGCACATATCAACATATTCTTGATGATGATACAGACCAAAAGCTTCTTCGCCTGGCATGTCATTAATGAGCTTTAGCTTATAGTCTTCACCGCGCGCTTCAAATATCTTGATTACGTCATCACGTGGCGTTATCTTCTTTATGACGTCATAGTCCTGTTTTATCAATGCTATCATGCGCTTTTCGATCGCTTCCATATGCTCAGGCGTGAACGGCGTTTCGCTAAAGATGTCATAATAAAAGCCATCTTCAATGACAGGACCGATGACCATCTTCACGTCAGGATAGAGCTGCTTGACCGCATGACCGAGCAAATGCGCGGCTGAGTGACGAATGATATCAACGCCATCATCATCCTTTGCTGTAACGATTTGAACTTTGGCATCATGAGCGATAGGGTCGGAGGTATCTACTAAGTGACCATCTACTCGTCCAGCAACGGTGGCTTTTGCCAAGCCCGGTCCAATGCTTTGCGCCACTTCCATGACCGTGGTGTTGCCCTCAAACTCTTTTACGCTACCATCGGGTAAAGTAATCGCTACCATAATCTTATCCAAAATTTATTAAAACGCTATCAATGACTGACGGCTATTAAAACAGAAAAACCAGCAATAGTGCTAGTTATCATATATAGGTTGTCTAGGTGACGGCTATTATAAACGATTTTTTGTAGCTAATCTCGCTATTTGCTTGTATCTAGTACACTCTGTAGGTTGCTGCCTAAACTTCAAGGTATCTCAGTATATAAGGAGTCCTAGTAAAATCTATACATACAGAAAATCGTAAATGTTCTCTTGCGTCAGGGCAACTGTCTCCCAGACATTTGCTTTTCCCTTACTCATATCAAGGCTAACGGCGAGATTGCGTTCTTTTAACATGTAGTAGTCTGAATTAGAGTCTTCTATATAGGTATCAATAGCCAGAAGTCGTTGACACATAATAAGAACAATCAGTAGGCTGCGCCCAACGCACCAAAATCATAGTAAATCTCACCATATAAAATAAATCTCTCAAACCGCTTGACCGAATCTAAAATCTACGTATAATGCGCCCCAGTTGAAAGGGAAAGCGGATTGCGAAGTGAATTATCATTGAGCGAACCAATAATTAGAATGAACGTTAAAACAAACTACCTTAGTAGTTCAAATAAAAACATTCAAACTAAATTAAATAACCTCTTGACACCACAATTTAACCGTCTATAATACGCACCTCATCGAGACAAGCTAGCGGTTAAACACTAAGAACACTTAGTGATAGCGACCAGCGAATCGGATGAAACAAATTATAAAAGAGCTTGACAATATCAATCATTATGATAAGATAGTCGGCTCGCTAGATAGCAAAGCCTGTAAGGGATTCGTTATTAGCAACCTTCAAATTGAAGGGATATACTTACCTACTGGACGACAGAGGTGAGACACTATTTAAAAGCGAAACTAAAGAACAACTTGTGTGGATTTTTGCTGAGACAAGAATGCTAAAAATAAAGTTGACTACTTCTTCTTTTCGGAGGAGTTATTAACTATAAAAATTATCATTTAGTCAGCAGAAAAACTCAAAGTTAATTCATTACGAACATAATTTAAAGCGATTTTGCCAGATTAGATGAGCCAAGTTTAGAAGCTTCTTTAAAGAGCTTCATAGCAAGATTAAACTGAAGAGTTTGATCATGGCTCAGATTGAACGCTGGCGGCAGGCTTAACACATGCAAGTCGAGCGGTAACATTTCTAGCTTGCTAGAAGATGACGAGCGGCGGACGGGTGAGTAACACTTAGGAATCTACCTAGTAGTGGGGGATAGCATGGGGAAACCCATATTAATACCGCATACGACCTACGGGAGAAAGGGGGCAGTTTACTGCTCTCGCTATTAGATGAGCCTAAGTCGGATTAGCTAGATGGTGGGGTAAAGGCCTACCATGGCGACGATCTGTAGCTGGTCTGAGAGGATGATCAGCCACACCGGAACTGAGACACGGTCCGGACTCCTACGGGAGGCAGCAGTGGGGAATATTGGACAATGGGGGCAACCCTGATCCAGCCATGCCGCGTGTGTGAAGAAGGCCTTTTGGTTGTAAAGCACTTTAAGCAGTGAAGAAGACTCTATGGTTAATACCCATAGACGATGACATTAGCTGCAGAATAAGCACCGGCTAACTCTGTGCCAGCAGCCGCGGTAATACAGAGGGTGCAAGCGTTAATCGGAATTACTGGGCGTAAAGGGAGCGTAGGTGGCTCTATAAGTCAGATGTGAAATCCCCGGGCTCAACCTGGGAACTGCATCTGAAACTGTAGAGCTAGAGTATGTGAGAGGAAGGTAGAATTCCAGGTGTAGCGGTGAAATGCGTAGAGATCTGGAGGAATACCGATGGCGAAGGCAGCCTTCTGGCATAATACTGACACTGAGGCTCGAAAGCGTGGGTAGCAAACAGGATTAGATACCCTGGTAGTCCACGCCGTAAACGATGTCTACTAGTCGTTGGGTCCCTTGAGGACTTAGTGACGCAGCTAACGCAATAAGTAGACCGCCTGGGGAGTACGGCCGCAAGGTTAAAACTCAAATGAATTGACGGGGGCCCGCACAAGCGGTGGAGCATGTGGTTTAATTCGATGCAACGCGAAGAACCTTACCTGGTCTTGACATATCTAGAATCTTGTAGAGATACGAGAGTGCCTTCGGGAATTAGAATACAGGTGCTGCATGGCTGTCGTCAGCTCGTGTCGTGAGATGTTGGGTTAAGTCCCGCAACGAGCGCAACCCTTGTCCTTAGTTACCAGCGGGTTAAGCCGGGAACTCTAAGGATACTGCCAGTGACAAACTGGAGGAAGGCGGGGACGACGTCAAGTCATCATGGCCCTTACGACCAGGGCTACACACGTGCTACAATGGTAGGTACAGAGGGCAGCTACACAGCGATGTGATGCGAATCTCAAAAAGCCTATCGTAGTCCAGATTGGAGTCTGCAACTCGACTCCATGAAGTAGGAATCGCTAGTAATCGCGGATCAGAATGCCGCGGTGAATACGTTCCCGGGCCTTGTACACACCGCCCGTCACACCATGGGAGTTGATTGCACCAGAAGTGGGTAGCCTAACCTTTTAGGATGGCGCTCACCACGGTGTGGTTGATGACTGGGGTGAAGTCGTAACAAGGTAGCCGTAGGGGAACCTGCGGCTGGATCACCTCCTTATAGACAGCATTCATCTTGGCAAGAATTCACAACAAGTTGTTCTTTAGTTTTAAGCTAGTTTATTAGCTTTGCCTTTACAGGCAGACATAGGCCTGTAGCTCAGCTGGTTAGAGCACCGTGTTGATAACGCGGGGGTCGGCAGTTCAAGTCTGCCCAGGCCTACCATTATTAAGCGGTAGTTAGAACAGTCGTTACATTGCATGAGCTAAAAGTAATTAAAGCTTTTTGAAAATCCTATTTAAAGGATTTTCCTTGCGAAGCTAAAATTGCAGTGCAATTTTTACACGCTTCTCAGGGGCCATAGCTCAGTTGGTAGAGCGCCTGCCTTGCACGCAGGAGGTCAACGGTTCGACTCCGTTTGGCTCCACCATTATAAACAGCGCGATTAGATAGAATATTATAGAGAGCATAAACAGAATTAAGTAATCGTTGATGATTATTTACTTCTGTTTTATACAGAACCTGGAATCTGACGAAGATACAGGAACTATTTAAAAACATAGATATGAGTCTGGGTTAGGACTAACGTGTTCACGCGTTAATCTTAACCTTAATAGCTCACCTCTTAACGACATCAGTTGTTATCCCAGGGGTGAGTTATTAAAAAGTAATAAGAGAACTGAATCAAGCGTAAACATAGGTGATATCGTTATAATTGTGAGACAAAGACCCTTTGGGGTTGTATGGTCAAGTAATTAAGCGCACATGGTGGATGCCTTGGCAGTCAGAGGCGATGAAAGACGTGACAGCCTGCGATAAGCTTCGGGGAGGCGGCAATATCCTGTGATCCGGAGATTTCTGAATGGGGAAACCCACCTAGCATAAGCTAGGTATCCTAATTTATTAGGAAGCGAACGAGGGGAAGTGAAACATCTCAGTACCCTTAGGAATAGACATCAAATGAGATTCCCCAAGTAGCGGCGAGCGAACGGGGAGAAGCCGATTGACTTTAGAATAGAAGAACAGCGTGGGAAAGCTGACCGTAGTAGGTGATAGTCCTGTATTTTAAATTCTAGAGTTGACATATTAAGTAGAGCGGGGCACGAGAAATCCTGTTTGAAGATGGGGGGACCATCCTCCAAGGCTAAATACTCCTGACTGACCGATAGTGAACCAGTACCGTGAGGGAAAGGCGAAAAGAACCCCTGTGAGGGGAGTGAAATAGAACCTGAAACCGTGTGCGTACAAGCAGTAGGAGCCTCAATTTATTGGGGTGACTGCGTACCTTTTGTATAATGGGTCAGCGACTTATGTTCTGTAGCGAGGTTAACCGTTAGGGGAGCCGTAGGGAAACCGAGTCTTAATAGGGCGACATAGTTGCAGGGCATAGACCCGAAACCGAGTGATCTATCCATGAGCAGGTTGAAAGTTGAGTAACATCAACCGGAGGACCGAACCCACTGTCGTTGAAAAGCCAGGGGATGACTTGTGGATAGGGGTGAAAGGCTAATCAAACTCGGTGATAGCTGGTTCTCCCCGAAAGCTATTTAGGTAGCGCCTCGGACGAACACCATTGGGGGTAGAGCACTGTTTCGGCTAGGGGGTCATACCGACTTACCAAACCGATGCAAACTCCGAATACCGATGAGTGATATCCGGGAGACACACAGTGGGTGCTAACGTCCATTGTGGAGAGGGAAACAACCCAGACCGCCAGCTAAGGCCCCAAATTCCTAGTTAAGTGGGAAACGAGGTGGGAAGGCATAGACAGCTAGGAGGTTGGCTTAGAAGCAGCCATCCTTTAAAGAAAGCGTAATAGCTCACTAGTCGAGTCGGCCCGCGCGGAAGATGTAACGGGGCTCAAACTAGGAGCCGAAGCTGCGGATTTGAATTTGTTTTCAAGTGGTAGGGGAGCGTTGTGTAAGCCTGTGAAGGTGTGTCGTAAGGCATGCTGGAGGTATCACAAGAGCGAATGCTGACGTGAGTAACGATAATGCGAGTGAAAAGCTCGCACGCCGGAAGATCAAGGGTTCCAGTCCAACGTTAATCGGGGCTGGGTGAGTCGACCCCTAAGGCGAGGCCGAAAGGCGTAGTCGATGGGAAATCGGTTAATATTCCGATACTTGTTTATAATGCGATGGAGGGACGGAGAAGGTTATGTCAGCCTGGCGTTGGTTGTCCAGGTGAAAGGATGTAGGCTTGTGGCTTAGGTAAATCCGGGCTACAACAAGGTCGAGATCTGATAGCAAGCTGTACTTGTACAGTGAAGTGGCAAATACCATGCTTCCAGGAAAAGCTTCTAAGCAATAGTTATAAACGAATCGTACCCTAAACCGACACAGGTGATCAGGTAGAGAATACCAAGGCGCTTGAGAGAACTCTGCTGAAGGAACTAGGCAAAATGGTACCGTAACTTCGGGAGAAGGTACGCTGTTGGTGGTGATAGGACATGCTCCTTGAGCTGCTGACAGTCGCAGATACCAGGCTGCTGCAACTGTTTATTAAAAACACAGCACTCTGCAAACACGAAAGTGGACGTATAGGGTGTGATGTCTGCCCGGTGCTGGAAGGTTAATTGATGGGGTTAGCGTAAGCGAAGCTCTTGATCGAAGCCCCAGTAAACGGCGGCCGTAACTATAACGGTCCTAAGGTAGCGAAATTCCTTGTCGGGTAAGTTCCGACCTGCACGAATGACATAATGATGGCAGCGCTGTCTCCAGCAGAGACTCAGTGAAATCGAAATCGCAGTGAAGATGCTGTGTACCCGCGGCTAGACGGAAAGACCCCGTGAACCTTTACTACAGCTTTACATTGAACTTTGACCTGACTTGTGCAGGATAGGTGGGAGGCTTTGAAGCAGACACGCTAGTGTTTGTGGAGCCAATCTTGAAATACCACCCTGGTCATGTTGGGGTTCTAACTCAGGTATAACAATACCGAGGACAATGTATGGTGGGTAGTTTGACTGGGGCGGTCTCCTCCTAAAGAGTAACGGAGGAGTACGAAGGTGCGCTCAGACCGGTCGGAAATCGGTCGTAGAGTATAAAGGCAAAAGCGCGCTTAACTGCGAGACCCACAAGTCGAGCAGGTACGAAAGTAGGTCTTAGTGATCCGGTGGTTCTGTATGGAAGGGCCATCGCTCAACGGATAAAAGGTACTCTGGGGATAACAGGCTGATACCGCCCAAGAGTTCATATCGACGGCGGTGTTTGGCACCTCGATGTCGGCTCATCTCATCCTAGGGCTGAAGCAGGTCCTAAGGGTATGGCTGTTCGCCATTTAAAGAGGTACGCGAGCTGGGTTTAGAACGTCGTGAGACAGTTCGGTCCCTATCTACCGTGGGCGTTGGAAATTTGAGAGGAGCTGCTCCTAGTACGAGAGGACCAGAGTGGACGAACCACTGGTGTTCGGGTTGTCATGCCAATGGCATTGCCCGGTAGCTACGTTCGGATGGGATAACCGCTGAAAGCATCTAAGCGGGAAGCCCACCTCAAGATAAGATTTCCCTAAAGAGCCGTTGAAGACTACGACGTTGATAGGCAGGGTGTGGAAGCACAGCGATGTGTGTAGCTAACCTGTACTAATTGCTCGTTTGGCTTGACCATACAACACCCAAGTGGTTTGTATCAAGCAACTATTTCGATATCACCTATATCCTTGATTCAGGAATAGTGATACTTAGTCAAAATAAGTAAAACAACACAGACTCATATCTAACCCCTTTGCTGACGACAATAGCACGATGGCACCACCTGATCCCTTCCCGAACTCAGAAGTGAAACATCGTAGCGCCAATGGTAGTGTGGCTCCGGCCATGTGAGAGTAGGTCATCGTCAGCGCTCTATTCCTCAAAACCCCCTTACGCTAACGCGTGAGGGGGTTTTGTTTCGTCAGGGGTTTATATAAAAAGACCATCACTCGTAAGAATGATGGTTTTACTTTAAGCGTTTATGGTAAGCAAGCTAATTACTCCGCAGCTGACTTATTAAAGATCTGCTTTAAGCTAGTAGGCTCTTCGCGCTTAGCTGCGTTATGCTCATGACGGGCTTTAGAAGACGCTTGATAAGCTCGCAAACGTGACTGCTGTAACTTACCGATTGGACGATTCTCTTCTAAACAGCGAAACGTGGTAAAGCTCACGTCTTCTATCGCCGCTACGTTACCGTCCTCGGGAATATCCTGACAAGGTATGGTCAAAGTCGCCACCGTAACAAATGGCGCATCCAACTCCTTCCATTCTTTGGTCAGCCCCTCAATAGGCTGCTTCTTAATATTTTGACAAAGCTGAATTTGAATGTCGAACTGATAGTCGTGCTCTCTGATTTCATCGATGATCGTTGGACGAATGGCTTCGTCTTTGGTGAATAGATGAATGGTACGCTGCTTGACCTTGGCATTAGAAGCTTCGGTAGGCTTCACTCTTACCTTTGCCATGTAATCGCCATGACGAAACGCGCCTTGTGAAAAGAAGCTATAAAGTAGTGGATTCTTCGGCGCAGTAGTGAGTATCTTTCTAAAAGCATTGAGCGTGCGTACCCCTTCGATATCAGGGAGCTCTTTGCCGTAATGAGTCAACCAGTTGAAGACGAACTTGCCTCTACCTATCAAACCTTCGCCTAGATAACCATTAAGTCCAAAGTTAAGCTTGGATAAATAAGCATAATCTGTGAGCTGATTGGTAAAGAAGATAGGACTATTTACTAGCGCATAATCCACATTTTGGCTGTCTTCTTCGCCTGGTGCTAGCTTTTTACCGGGAACATCAAATATCTTTATCGCTAGTCCAATCGCTAACCCTAGTCTCCTATCAGCATCAATTGCCGATGATGAATTAGAGAATCTGATTGCCGCGTCATGAATACTGGGTTTGGCGTATAGACCCTGAGCGTATTCTTTAGGCAGGTTGTCTAAGATTTCGAACTTTGCTTTGAAGCCGCAATAGCTCTTGGCATGGACGGCGCGGGTATGATGATCAGTATCGTTTAACGCTTTGCTCTTTTTGACAAACAGACGAATATCTTCGGTAATCGTATCGATAATCTTGTCATCTTCTTTGGTTAAGGTAATGTACTTATTATCGTATTTGACAAATTTTGGTTTAAATAATTTCTTTAGCATAGTCAGTTACCTAACCGTTAGTAGAGTGAAGTAAAATTCTCGACTATTTTATAAAAGTTTGGCTAAAGTTATTTATGATAAATATTGGTAATGTGTAAAAGAAGATTAATTTGTTTCAGTCGGCGACAATATCGTGACAAAACCATCTGATCCCTTACCGAACTCAGAAGTGAAACATCGTAGCGCCAATGGTAGTGTGGTTCGCCCATGTGATCTACGCAGCCAATCCTATTTAAAGGATTGGCTCTTGCGCTGCCTAAAATTGACATGCAATTTTTACGGCGCTCAGGTCATCGTTAGCTCTCTATTCTAGATAAAGCCCCCTTCGCTAACGCGGAGGGGGCTTTTCTTTGTGCGTGGTTAAAAAGATACTCATGATATAAAAATTAACTGCTAAACTAACTTGGTTAACTAATTATTAGTGAATCGAGGAAATATATATGGGTTCAATGGTTTCATTTGGTATTGGGAAACTAGAATTAGATTGGGGTAAAAATAACTATTACAGCGATCATGGCTCTTTATTTCAGCTCAGTGATGTAAAAGATATCCCTTATTATTATTCGGATAATATTATTGAATATAAAGAAGGCTTAAGTCGAAAACTTGGATCAACAAAAAGACGTTTAGACCTTCTTGGCTACAATCTAGATTCTCTTAAAAAGCAGTATGAAGATCATTTAAATGAAGTTCCAGAGTATTATCCTGATATACCTCTACCATTTGACGATTTCTACTCAATTATATCTAATTTAGATATTTCTAAAATGACGCTTGGTGATGAGTGGGAAGATTATAACCCTGGAGAGTTCCTTTCCAAGTACTTATTTAAACACTCAGAATTTAATAAAATACATAATTTGTCAGAGATAGTAGATAAAGATATTGGATTGGTCTTTGAGAATATTGATCCTTATATTACATTACGTATTTTAGCTGAAAATCAGGCTAATAATGATCTTGATGTTTTTTGGAGTTATGCTGATATAGTCAATAATGGCTGGGTTCGTAGAGATGAAATTTTTGAAAAAGTAGGTGTAGGTCAGGAAATTTTATTTGTTACAGAAGGTTCGTCAGATACTCACATACTAAAGAAAGCCATACAGTTATTATATTTAGATATCTCTGATTTTTTCAAATTTATCGACATGGAGGATAATTATCCATTTACGGGAGATGGGAACCTTTATAACTTCTGTAAAGGGCTTATAAGTATTGGCATTGAAAAAAATGTTTTAGTTATATTTGATAATGACGTAGCAGGTGTGGCTAAATACAATCAGCTAAGTGAAATGGATGTTCCATCCAATATGCATATTATCAAGCTACCAAATCACGCATCTTTTGAATCTTATAAGACAATAGGTCCACAAGGTGAAAGCTTCGAAAATATTAACGGTACAGCTGTAGCCATTGAATGTTTCTTAGATCATTCAGTCATTGACAGTACGGAATCTTGTATTAGATGGACTTCATATAATAAATCATTGGATGCTTATCAAGGTGAATTGATTGATAAAGATAGACATACAAGAAAGTTCCTAAAGTTCAATCATAACAATGGTAATTATGATTACGAGAAGTTGAAGTTTTTGATTGATTTTATATATAACGAGTGGATTGGGAGAGTTTCTCAATAAGCGAATTGAACTAGAACTCAATTCTGAGCTATATTTATTTGCTATCATTTGACTACGCTACACTTTTTGATAAAAGTTCGCTGCGTACTGTTAGCACTTTAATAAATGTTGTAAGCAAAGTTTTATTTTAAAAGCACTTAAACCTAGTATTTTAGCTAACACGCCTAAATTACTGAATACAGTTGAGCTAGCCAAGATAACTACTAAGTTATTAGTAGATTATTTAAGTCTACATATCTAAAACAACTCCCCAGCCTCGACCACTACCTCAAAATCAAAGCCTAACTGTTGCCCTTTAAGCAGTCGCATCTGCTCGATACGCTGCTTACGTCCTACGATTAGCCTTAATACCTCACGACGCTGCTCCGTACTCATGCTTAGCCATAGTTGACGCTCAGTACGACTGCGCAGGCAGCCGAAGCAATAGCCCTTTTTATTGACCTCGCACACACTAACGCAGGGATTGGCAATGTCAAACAGTTCAATCTGTTGAGTCATAGCGCCTCCTTAATTAGTGATGTCATTTGTTATTTCATAATAATAATTTTATCAATAGCTAACAAGTTATTAGCAAGTGACTAGTAATATGCTTGTTTGTCATTACTCGTGACGCTCAGCTCATGCTATGCTCAGCTTATAATTTTGATATTTTAGTTTTATAGTATAACGAATGATAGGGATGAGACCAGTTATGAATGTGATTTATGTCCATGGCTTAGATAGCGATGCCAATTCTACCAAAGGTCTCTTGCTAGAAGGCTACTGCGAAAAGCATCATCCTGATATCACTATTCATCGTCCTGATCTAAATCAATCACCGCAAGTAGTATTTGATAAATTGGTAAGTATGATAAATAGCGTAAGCGGTAATGATAAAGTCGTGCTAGTCGGTAGCTCATTGGGTGGTTATTTCTCTACTCTAGTGAGCAACGAGACGGGTTGTCCTGCGCTACTCATCAATCCAAGTATGCAGCCACATATTACCTTGCAGCGCTTTGAAGAAGATAAAGGGGCTGATACTTTGAAGACCGATGATGGTAATCAAAAGGTGCTACATACGACGTCAGGTGGTTGGGCCGTTACCAAAGCAGATTTGCAATGGTTTGCCGATCATCAACTACTGACTGTGGACAATCCAAGCCAAGTGGCGGTGATGCTCAAACAAAGCGATGAATTACTCGATGCTAATTTATCAGCAGCGTTCTATCGTCAGCAAGGCGCAACGGTAACTATTCAACAAGGCGGTGATCATCGCTTTAGTGACTTCTCTAAACACTTACCATTAGTTATTGAAACGTTGAAGCAATTGTAATGATTTCAGCTCGCTTGACTGATAGTAGTAATAGACGACATTATCTGACGCAAGCTCATAACTATAGGCCTT
This sequence comes from Psychrobacter sp. DM4, assembly GCF_051307035.1. Taxonomy (GTDB): domain Bacteria; phylum Pseudomonadota; class Gammaproteobacteria; order Pseudomonadales; family Moraxellaceae; genus Psychrobacter. The sequence goes on along the minus strand of NZ_CP195536.1, from coordinate 2,736,770 downwards.
TAGCGCTCTATTTTTGGTTATAATAGAACAATAGAATTAATCATATACGAATAATAAAGGATGCATTTGTGAGTCAATATAATGCGCAATCGTTAGAAGTATTAGAAGGTCTTGAACCCGTACGTCGTCGTCCTGGTATGTATACCGACACCACGCGTCCCAACCATTTGGCGCAGGAAGTCATCGATAATTCGGTCGATGAGGCATTGGCAGGCTTTGCCAAAACCATCAAAGTTCAATTGCATGAAGACGGCTCGTTATCTGTAGAAGATGATGGCCGTGGTATGCCGACTGACGTACACCCTGAATTCAATCAGACGGGCATTGAGCTTATTTTGACGCGCCTGCATGCGGGCGGTAAGTTCTCTACCTCCAACTATGAGGTCTCAGGTGGCTTGCATGGCGTCGGTATTTCGGTTGTGAATGCATTATCTACTCGCGTTGAAGTCACCGTTTGGCGTGATGCGACTCAATTTGATATGGCGTTAGAGAATGGCGCGCCAGTAACCCAGTTAGTCGAATCAGTTAGTCCGAATAAGCGTAAACGCGGTACTAGAGTGCGGTTCTGGGTCGATGGTAGCTTCTTTGATACGCCGAAGTTCAATGTAAAGCAGCTCAAGCATAACCTAAAGGCAAAAGCGGTATTGGCAGCAGGTCTGACTATCGAATTTACTGATAGCATCAATAATGAAAAAATCGTTTGGCAGTTCACTGACGGTGTCGTTGAGTATCTGACCGAGCAGCTAGATGGTCTAGAGACGCTGCCGTCTATACCTTTTTATTATAATCATGACGCCCAGAACGGCGAACGTGCTGCTATTACCTTTGCGTTATCTTGGTTGCCTGAGGGTGGTACGCCGATTCAAGAGAGCTACGTCAATCTCATTCCAACGGCGCAAGGCGGCACGCACGTCAATGGCTTGCGTACGGGTATTTTGGAGGCGCTGCGCGAGTTTTGCGACATTCATAACTTATTGCCACGTAATGTCAAACTCACAGGCGAAGATGTGTGGGACGGTATTAATTATATTCTATCGCTCAAATTTTCTGAGCCGCAGTTCTCAGGTCAGACCAAAGAGCGGCTATCGAGCCGAGAAGCGGCTGGCGCGGTACAAACGCTTGCCAAAGATGCTTTTAGCTTGTGGCTCAATCAGCACGCAGACTTAGGTGCGCAGATTGCAGAGCTGGCCATTAACAAAGCAGGACGTCGCCTAAAGTCTGCCAAAAAAGTCGCCCGTAAAAAGATCACTCAAGGTCCAGCCTTGCCAGGGAAACTGGCTGATTGTCGTGGTGATTTGCGGGATGGGGCAGAGCTGTTCTTGGTAGAGGGTGACTCTGCTGGCGGTAGTGCGAAGCAAGCGCGCGATCGTCACTATCAGGCGATACTGCCACTGCGTGGTAAGATTCTGAACACGTGGGAGGTGTCCTCCGACACTGTACTATCGAGCCAAGAGATTCATGACATTGCTATCGCTATCGGTGTTGATCCTGCCTCTGATGATCTCTCTGAGCTGCGTTATGATAAGGTTTGTATTCTAGCCGATGCCGACTCTGATGGTTTACACATCGCCACTTTGATCTGCGCTTTGTTTGTGAAGCATTTTCCAGCTTTGGTAGACGCTGGTCATCTATTTGTAGCGATGCCGCCACTATATCGCGTTGATGTCGGTAAAGATGTGCATTACGCGCTCGATGAGCCTGAGCTTCAGCATATCTTGGCAGGCGTGCCGGGCAATAAAAAGGCGCAGATTACCCGCTTTAAAGGTTTAGGTGAAATGAGTGCCGAACAGTTACGTGAGACTACTATGAACCGTGATACGCGTCGTCTAGTACAGCTCGATATGGACGATATGGCATTGACCAATAGTATTATGGACATGCTACTCGCCAAAAAACGCTCTTCTGATCGCAAAGTGTGGCTTGAGGACAAAGGCAACTTAGCAGATATCCCCGTTTAGTAGCCGTCATGAGTCGTTTTTAGGTCAGCTTTGCGGTGATAAGTGTCTATAAAAGTCGGCTCGGTAGTCTTGGGTTAATGGTATGATGAGTCTATTCTTTATTATGCGGTGCCCTCATGAAATCTGACCCATCAAAGCCAAAAAAATCTACCAAGTTACCGAAACTGAGTCGGCAGGACTTGGGTAGTAAAATCCCTAAACGTGGCAATAAGTTAACGCCAGTTATTGCTTCAGCATTAACAAATGCTATGGGGTGGCGTACGGTTGGTGAGATTCCCGATATCTCACAAGCAGTGGTGTTGGCACTGCCGCACACGTCCAATGTCGACGGTGTCTATGCCCTGCCTAATCTGTTTGCACTAGATATAAAAATCAGCATTATGGGCAAGCACACTTTATTTAAAGTACCAGTATTGGCGCAACTATTACGCTGGATGGGTATTATCCCTATCGACCGCAGCAATAAAGGCTCCGTTTTGCAAGCGAGCATCGACAAGTTTAAAAGTGGCGAGCCGTTGTTTTTGGGTTTATCACCAGAGGGTACGCGCGATTATACGGATAAATGGAAAACAGGGTTTTATTATTTGGCACTAGGCGCTAATGTACCAATTCTACCGGTAGCGTTAGATTATAAGACAAAACAAGTTCGATTCTTGTCTCCTGTATATCCCACCGGAGATATCGACGCTGATCTGCCAAAGATATATGAGCAGTATCGAGGGGTTATGCCAAGACATCCTGAACGCTTGTCTAAGCCGCTACAAGATGTGAATAACGAAGATTTATAACCCTTAAAACTAAAAGATAGCACCGATCGATGCTATCTTTTTTTGACTCTGTATATTCTAAATAATAAGCTCTGATACTGTGATTTTTGACACTATCAGTTGCTTATCGACTTACTTTGTCAAAAGTGCGGTTGTCCATTTGAAGCACTAACGCCGCCATCGACTGGCAAGTTAACGCCAGTAATCATTGATGCATCTTCACTTGCCAAAAAGGTAATGGCACCTGCAATATCTTCAGGTGTTGCTAGCCGGCCTAATGGACAACGTGCCAAAAACTGATTGGTCTTATCATCACTGTTTTGGATAGCGCTGGTCATACCTGTCTTAGTGACACTAGGATTGACCGCATTGACACGTACACCGTCAGGGCCATGATCGAGTGCTAATGTACGAGTTAAGTTGGTCACGCCAGCTTTGGCAGCATTGTAGGCTGCCATGTTCCAGTCGCCACCCATACCAGATAGCGATGAGACATTGATGATGTTGCCTTTTGTCTTGATGAGATGCGGCATAGCGGCTTTACAGACATAAAAAGTGCCGTTTAAATTGACATTAATTGATGACTGCCATTCCTCTGCTGAGAGCTCTGTAATTTTACCTGAAGTCGCTTTACCCGCGTTGTTCACTAAGATATCTAGCTGTCCAAACTTATCTATCGTACGTTTTACCATCTCTTGCACTTGGCTTTGATCGCTAATATCGCAGATGATAACCATATAGTTATCTGAATGAATCCAGGTATTATCTTGTGGAAACTCTTCTGCTGTCTTCTCTAAAGTCTCAGCGGTACGCCCCACTAGAACAACGCTGGCGCCTTCGTTGGCGAAACGGATAGCCGTCGCTCGACCCATACCAGAGCCTGCGCCAGTTACGATGACGGTTTTTTCTTTAAAACGTTTCATAATCTAAAATCCTTGTTATGATGAGCAGATAAGTCAGTACTATTATTTATAAGTATAAAGGGTTTACCAAGACTGTTGTATCAAGCCATATGGTTATATCAAGACTGTTATATCGAAAGTATTGCTGCGTGGTGCACAGTCATTTTTGTTCATCATAGCAAGTCATTGCTCTGAAAGCGACTATGTATAATGGTTCTTATGTATAGTGTTTTTTGCCATAATATACTTCTAGTACAAGGCAGCAAAACAGTTGTACTGACTACCAAGAGTGCTTACCATCAGTCATTTTGATCTACTATTATAAGGGTCTTATTTTGTCTAAAAACCCACTACTTAAACGTCCATCTTTGGCCAAAGATCTGCTCTGTTATTTGGCGGCTAAGCCTGTTGAGATTACCCTACCTGTTACCGAAGTGGATACCGTGCCTTATCACGCTGTGCTACACCGCTATCAGTTGCCATTAGGCAAAATGAATGTAGTAGAGCTTACTCTGTATTTGCCCCTACAAAGCCGTGTCAGTGTGATCAAAAGCAAGCGCATGGCTATGATAAAAGCTGCCTTGGTATGGCATAAGCTATTTTTGATGCAATCTACTGATGATAGTTTAGACAGTCATAATTTACTAACTTTTGATATTCAGCTTTATACTCATGACGACCATGCTAATGCAACAGATCTTCAAAGCATGCAGACTCATCAGAAGACCTCTTTTGAGCACAGTTTTGGCGCGCGCTACTTCATGGAGGATTTAGTTGTCGATATGAGCGAAGATGTCCAGCAGTTACAAGTTTTTAGTCAGCAGGACTGGTACGCTATGGTATCAACGTTACAGACTCCTTGTGAGCTATGGCGATTTTTGAATTACTATCTGGCACATATGCAACGCTCAGCGCTAGATGACACTGTAGATTTTGATTCAGAGCAAAAAGTACTCGATAACTTTATGAGTGATGATATTTTGTTCACGCAAGCCATCGCTATTGACAATGCTTTAATAAATTATGACATGCAAGACAAGCCCAACTCAGCGCTGATCAGTATGAAGCTTGCGCAAAAAACCAAAAGTAAGACATTGCCTATGTATCGAGGTCATATGCAGCAAGCTGCGACCCTATGGTCACAGCTCATCATGCAGATGCTAATGACGGTTGATGCCAAACCGTCAACTGACAAAAGAGGCTATCGTCTAGAACCAAGGTCTATACAATGGCAAAAACAATTATTGGATGAGTCGTTGTTTTCGCGTCATGAGTTGGTTCGTACCTTGTATAGGCATCCCAAACAAGACCAAGCGCTTAAACGAAGTGGTTACGTCGTGCATCAGCATTCATACGAGCATTTGGGTCGACATTATGTTCTGATATTTTATGGTGAAGTTGAAGGCGGACAGCAGATCAAAGCAGTGATTCAACCTAAGCTTGGAGACATCGCACTAGAAGTGGCAACACGGTTGCCACTCGCAGAGCTACATCATGTCATCGTACTAGGTATCGATTTTATTACTGAAAACGAAGACACTTTTATGGATATTGATCTATGGATACAGCCTATTGATGCGACTACCCAAAAAGAGCGACAACTGACCAAACAGATTCAAAATCTTAAACCAAAAATTCTTGAGCAAGAAGAGAGCAATCAGCCTTCAACGACACGCCAAACTCATAGCAAAGATGCGTCTGAGCCTGAATTACCGACTCCTTTGGGTAGTGAAAATACTCAGCTAAGCCCAAGAGATAAGCTCAAAACGCTACCTAGTATGCAATTGAATCTCTCTATTCCAGCCCGTAAGGACAAACCCTAGTTTGAGACAGTAAACAATCACTTGTCTATGTTTTCTAAACGCTACTCTCAAAATAGTTCTCAAAACAGTCACCAAAAAAAAGACAGCCTAGGCTGTCTTTTTTACTTTAAATTAGTCAATCTTACTTGTTGTCATCGTTTAGGTTATTAAGACCTTGATCAGACAACAAGTTTGAACGAGTGTTGTTTTCGACATCAGTGGTGTCAACAGAGTCAGACCCAAGCTTGCTAGTATCAACAGTATCTGTACTAAAATCAGTAGCAGAAGTTGCTGTATTAGTAGTACCTGTAGTCGATGCAACCGTAGTGTTAGTCGCATCAGCAGTAGCAGCGCTTGGCGTGTTTTCGCGCACCGCGTCCGCTACTTTGTCTTGCGTACTACGATTAGGCGTAAGCGCTGATTTGGCTTTGGCTTGTTCGCGCTCTTTGTCCATTTTGTCTTGCATCTTACGTAAGAAGCGAGCAGCAGCTTCTTGACCACCAAGACCAAATGAGAGGGCAAAGGCAACCGCAACCGCGCCTAACGTTAGACCGAATGCTAAGTTGACGATAGAGTCAGCGATACCCATCGCTTTTAGACCCATGGCTAGTACTAAGCCCATAATCAATACACGTACGATATTTGCTAAAAACTGTGATCCTTGCTCAGAGCGCTCAACGACACCGGCAATGATATTGGCAAGCCAAAAACCGATGAATAGGATGATTGCGCCCAAGATGATGTTGGCACCAAAAGCGATGAACATCGTGATGATCGCTGAGATAGGCTCAAAGCCTAATAAGTCAGCGGCGGCAACAGCAGCGAACAACATAGCGAAGAAGATAATTGCATAACCTACAACGTCAGATACTCGCTTGTCGCCCATTGTCTCTTGTAGACCGACTTTGGCTGGCAATTGATTAATCTGCGTGTTTTCGATTAACCCTTTGATGATGTTAGCAACCATGCGAATAACATAGAAAGTTACGATCAAGATCGCTGCTGCCATAAAGATATTTGGCAAAGCTTCCATGATTTTGTTCAACATGTTTGTTGCTGGACGAGCAATCACTTCAACTTTTAGCGCGTTAAGTGCAGCGATAATCGTTGGGATGATGACAACTAAAAACGCTAAAGAACCTGCGATGTTAGGTAGGCTGTTCTCTTCGCTCAAACCTGCTTTTGACGCCAGTTTTTGTACATCAAAAGTAGAGACAAGATTGGTTACGATACCGCGTACGACTTTAGCAATGATATAACCCACCACAAAGACGACCGCTGCGATCAAGATATTAGGAATAAAGCTAAAGATCTTGTCGACCATATTCGTCAAAGGAGCAAACAAGCCATCAAGCTCTAATTGGCCTAGTACCATCGTCAAAACGATAAGTAAGATGAACCAATACACCATGTCAGCAATAGTGCTACTCATAGGTTTTACGCCAGCTTGGGCACTCAACCGCTCATCCATTGACGTTTTGGATAGGCCTGTATTGATAGCAGTACGTACCACAGTAGCAATAACCCAACCGATAACACCAACGGCAATCGCAGCTATGAGGTTAGGGATAAAGGACAATACTTGCCCCACCATATTAGCAAATGGCGCTGAGATTGAATTTAGATTCAGCTGATTTAGAGCGGCTGATATCGCAATGATAAAGATAAACCAAAAGACAATTTTTGAGATAATGCCTTCTATATCGTAAGTCTTACCAGTTGAGGTATTCATACGTTGATTGACATTCACTTTTGCCAGCACACCGCGTACAACCGCCGCGATACCTAACGCGACTAGCCAGCCAATGATAAAGATAAGAATAGCGCCGATGATAGAACCGATAGGTCCACCAAGATATCCATTGAAAGATGTAAACGTAGGGTTCATCCTGTCCTCCATTAAACTTCAGATATAAGTAGCAGAATAAAAGTCATCATATTAAAGCTTATACATCTGCCTCAAAACGATCACTTTTATAATGGGAACTCATACAGGCAGTTATTATAAATAGTATTTTAATTGGTGTTATACACTAGATAATAAAGCCGTTAACTCGTAGTTAAATTACCAAGCAATCAAAGAGAATGTATTCAAAATTGAGAATAAAATTAACTATTTGAATCTGACGTTTTAATAAAAAGTTACCACGCGTTACTTATCCACTTAACAGAATCAGCTTAGCTGATATAATGCCGAATATAAAGACAGAAAACTTAACCTGCCACCATATTTGTGTGATGAGTTGTTATAGTTATGGTAAATACTTACATAGACTGTACATTTCATCGATAATTTTGCGCTAGGCATGGTTCACAAATCCAAGATTTGCTATGATGTTGCCACTATCACGTATCCTTATTATTCATTCACACTGAGAGTAATCTATGAAGAAAATCACCACCTTAAGTATAAGTGCCTTAGCTAGTGCCATGTTGTTAGTTGGCTGTAGCACAAATAATGGTAATCAAGAAGCGGTCGCGCAAAGCGTCGCTATCACTGAGCAAAGTACCGCTACTGAAAAAGTCGGCTACAGCTTAGGTTTTATGATGGCAGAAGGCAACAAAGAAGCGGTCGAAGATCTTAACCTCGACACTTTTGAGATGGGCTTTCGTGATGGCTACGGCGGTAAAGAGTCCGCGTTGACTCAAGAGCAAATGCAAGAAGTACTGATGACGTATCAAAAAGAGCAAGAAGAGAAATTCGTCCAAGATATGCAAACGCAAGCGGTTGAAAACAAAGCAGCAGGCGAAGCCTTTTTGACAGCGAACGCTGCAAAAGAAGGCGTGATGACCACCGATAGCGGCTTGCAGTATAAAGTGCTAGAAGCAGGAACGGGCCAATCCCCTAAAGCGACAGACGTGGTCGAAGTGAATTATGAAGGTAAACTCATCGATGGTACTGTATTCGATAGCTCTTATGAGCGCGGTGAATCAGTTGAGTTCCCGTTGAACCAAGTTATCGCTGGCTGGACAGAGGGCTTACAGCTGATGAAAGAAGGCGGTAAATACGAGTTCTATATTCCAGGTGATATCGCTTATGGCGAAGCGGGCAACGCAGGTATCGAGCCTAACAGCACACTGATATTCGTTGTTGAATTAATAGACGTCAAATAGTCTTATAGCATACCGCTCAGACAAATGAGCTGTTCGTAGACAACGCTGCTACTTGCATAAAAAAGCCCTTCAATATTTGAAGGGCTTTTTTGCATTAATCGTAACTTCGATAGGCTAATATATTTAAGAGTACAATTTCGAGGTTACAATTCTAAAGTTACAATTCTAAAGTTACAATTCTAAAGTTATAAGGTCTTTTGAAATACCTTTGAGTTGCGACCGTTATGATACTGCTCTAAGCGATCTTTGGGCAAAGACTCAGCATCAACTTCTTTAAAGCCTTGCTCTACAAACCAGTGTGCGGTACGCGTAGTCAATACGAACAGTTTGTGCAAGCCATGACTACGAGCTTGCTGCTCTAAAAAGGCAAGCAAATCAGCACCGCGGCTGCCATTGCGATATTCAGAATGCACCGCAACACAAGCGACCTCTGCTGAGTCTTTGCTCAGCGGGTATAAAGCGGCGCAGCCCAAAATCATACCGTCGCGCTCGATCACACTATAGTTATCAATCTCTTGCTCTAGGCGCTCACGTGAACGGCTGACCAAAATACCTTGCTCCTCAAGCGGCGTCAACAGCTCAGTCAGTCCGATCACATCATCGATAGTCGCGCGGCGAATCTCTTCGTAAGGGTCGTGACTAATAAGCGTGCCTGAGCCATCTCGGGTAAATAATTCCTCTAATAGAGCACCGTTTTTGGCATAAGAGATGATATGCGTGCGGTGCACTCCTTGACGGCAAGCTTTGCTGGCACAGTGCAAAAAGTAGCAGAGCTCTTGATTTAAGTCGCGATCTCGTAAAAAGCGATCAACCTCGTTAGGGATCATCTCACTTAGCAGACGATCATCATCATTGATGCCCGCCTCAGCACCTAATAGTATGAGCTTGTCGGCGCCGAGGGCGACCGCAGCACTTAGTGCAACATCCTCAGCCAATAAGTTAAAGACTTCACCTGTGGCTGAATACCCCATTGATCCCAAAATCACAATGTGATCATGAAGTAAGTTATTTTTGATCGCTTCTATATCAATAGAGCGCACTTCACCCGTCATTTGATAATCAACCCCATCACGAACTCCATAAGGGCGTGCGGTAACAAAGTTACCTGAGACCGCATCAATACGAGAGCCATACATAGGCGAGTTGGCAAGCCCCATAGACAGCTGCGCCTCAATCTGCAAGCGAATAGCACCAACCGCTTGTAGTATATAGGGCATAGCTTCGCGCGGCGTCACTCTGATGTCTTGATGCAAAGGGGAGGCAACGCCTGCCTCACTGAGGTTTTTTTCGATTTGCGGGCGCGCGCCATGTACCAATACTAGTTTGATTCCCAAGCTATGAAGCAAAGCAAAATCGTGGATCAGCGTACTAAAATTAGGATGACGAACGGCTTCACCGCCGAACATAATAACGAAAGTCTTGCCGCGATGAGTATTGATATAGGGGGCAGAGTTACGAAACCAATGGACATATTCAGGATTAATCTGTGGCATAGCGCTAGTAGTCATAGTGAGAGCAGTCTAAAGAAGAAAAAGGGTGACAATAAGGGTCTATCGGCAAAGATTTACCATAGCAAAAAACGCCGTTATGAGCTATCTTTTTATTTGTATGCGCCTTGAGCATATTTATAGTAGATAGACTATATACACAACCTCAACACGGGGTTAGTATACCTATAAATACTTTTTGCTATGCTAAGCGCTATTATTCAAGCAATGGCTACTTATTTAATCTATAGCTGTCAGTGATAACGCATAACTGAAGATGTTTTGTTGATACATCAATTATTAAGATATTAATTAGGGATAATGAACCTTATGAAAAAAAATAATCATCTTGCCAATCCATTTACCGCTTGGAGCGGTCATCGTCTGTTTCATGTTGTCGCAGGTACGCTCATCGGTGTAATGGCAGTGACGCAGGCCTCAGCGATGCTACCAACGCCTGAGCAAGCGGTCGATAACCCTGCGATGATGCAAACAGGTGCTAATACTAATAGCACCTCAAGTACACAAGCGGTGAATAGCACAGTGACCGCAGCCCTTGTCGGTGTGGATGCTAACGGTAAAGAGACTCTGATACCTGTTGATGCCAATACGCGTCTAGAGTCAGGTAATGTCTTGGAATATCAAGGTTATTTTACCAATACTAATGTCGATCGCGTGCGTAAGATGACGGTGACGATGAGTATCCCTGAGCAAGTCGAGTTAATACGCGTAGTAGCTCCTGAGTTCCCTTATGGTAGCGTCGATGGCAACTCCTTTGCCCGTATGCCGCTACGCTCAAGAGTTGATAATCAGCTCGTAGACGTCGCGCCAAAATACTACAAAGCGGTGCGTTGGGACATCGAAGGTGTGGGCCTAAATGATACGGCGATGGTTAAATACCGTGCCAAAGTTAAATAAATAGCAGCATTATCGAATGACTATAAAAAAGCACTACAGCCAATCACTGTGGTGCTTTTTTATGATACTTGGTTGTCTATAGTTAGATTAAAGGGTCGCGTATTTGCCCTTTTTTTATCTTGAATCAATTGTTTGATTGCGATCATCTGCTGCGCTGTGGCTCGCTCACCTGCATCTATCAAGGCGCGGCGTTGACTGGTATCTAATGAGCTAATGTGACCGACTTTGGGCGTGATAACAATATCTGCACGATCGCGTTCATTGATCATGGACGTTCGGCTAGAGGATGCACGTGCATTGAGTGCAAAGTTATTTTCAAGTAAGCCCCAAAAGCTACTTAAAGAGGAGATAGTAGGCGGCTTGTTGGTAGGGCTCGTAGCCACTGCGCTATCAGGGACAGTGACGTCAACAGCGATGATGATATCAGCCCCCAGCTCGCGAGCGCTATCAACAGGTACCAAACTGACCACGCCGCCATCGATATATTTTTTGCCAACGCGCTCAGGAATGCGCGGTGCAATAAAGATATTGGGTACGCTACTAGACGCTTGCACGACAAGACCTGCATTTCCAGTAGTAAACACAGTCTTTTTTAAGGTTTGCTTTTCGGCAGCAATAGCCGCAAAACGAATGGGAAAGTCCTCTATATCGCGCTCTTTTACTTGTGTATTAATAAAGTTTTTGAGCTTTAGACCTTCAACGAAGCCTTGATTAGACCAAGTAAAGTCCGTAAGCGCACTATCAGGAGTTGTCAGTGCTAATTGCTCTAGCTGCGCGGCGTTATAACCGCTGGCGTACAAACTACCAATAAGGCTGCCGACACTAGTACCTACAACGAGAGTCGGGGTGATACCACTCTCCTCTAGTGCTTTTATAACCCCAACATGAGCGAAGCCTTTAGCGCCGCCGCCACCCAGTACTAGTGCCACGCTTGGCGGCTCTATATTAGAAGCGGCTAAAGTCGGCTCTGGCGTCATACTGGTACAAGCGCTTACAAGTACAGCGAGTGCCATCACTAGACTGCCTTTTATTTTCGAGGCATATCGAGATCCAAAACCCCTAGATATGTCGTACTGGCTGAATTTTACGAACATAAAAATGCCTTGTAATAATCGTTATAATTAGCTTAGCACACTTAAGTATATTGTCAGTTATAATGATGCAGAGCTTACGTTTATATAGCCTACAATAGCTACTGTATTCAAATAGAATAAGTTGCTATAGAACTAAAAATAAGATACGCCAATAATAAGAGATTTGATTGGGATTTTTGATGCCTTCTGCCAACAAGCTACCCCTTAATACATCAGACTTCTCAGCGTCTGAGCGTCCGATATCGTCACTCGATATGCCAGTGACAGCACTGGCGGGCGTCGGTCCAAAAGTTGCCGAGCAGCTTGAGCAATTAGGCATCAAGCGCATCTTTGATCTATTATTACATCTGCCGCGTGATTATGAGGATCGCAGCCGCTTAGTCTCTATCGGTGAGCTTGTCCATGGACAATCAGCTCTAGTCACTGGTCGTGTGGTACATGTCGACAACAAACGCAGCGGCATGACGGTGATCGTCGATGATGATAGCGGTACGGTATCCTTGCGGTTCTTTAAGGTGTATCCCGGACTATTGCAGACCATGAGTTTAGGCACAAAATTGCAACTGTTCGGTGAGATCAAGGTCAATCGCTACGGCAAGCAGATGCACCACCCTGAGTACCAAGTGATGAGCGATACAGGCGCTTTGGTCAATACAGGTCTGCAACCTATTTATCCAACGGTTAAAGGCCTCCATCAAAATAAGCTACGTACCCTTATTAAGCTGGCTTTACAAACTGTACGCACGCAAGCGCTACCGATGACGTTGTTTACGCCAGCGGACTTTGAGACGGTAGCGGACATGCCGCTCGTACCTTTTGACCCTGCGCCAGAACCTGTCCTTGTCGATGATGAGCCTGAAGATATATTCTCAGAGCTGGCGCGTAGCGTGCCTGATAATACCATCGCTAGCATAAGCTGCGTTCATAGAGCCAGTCCAGCGCCTTATGAGTATACCAATCATCAGCCGATAGATAAAGATAGGGCAGGGGTTGCGATAAATAGTGTCTATCATTTGACGATATTTGAAGCGCTGGTCTTATTGCATACCCCGCCTACTTATACCGATGCCAGTCAGCAATATCGGTTACTCACTCAGCTCACAGCGCGTACCCATGCGGCCTGCCAGCGCCTAATCATCGAAGAGCTAACCGCGCATCAGCTTAGTCTCTTGTATCGCCGGCAACAGCTGCATAAGCATAAAGCCCCTAAATGTACGACCACCAGTCCATTAGCGGACAAGCTATTTGGCGCTTTGCCGTTTGATTTAACGGGCGCGCAACAGCGTGTCATGACTGATATCGCTCGTGACATGGCGATATCGATCCCAATGCTTAGGCTCGTTCAAGGTGACGTCGGTGCTGGCAAGACTTTGGTCGCGGCAGGAGCAGCAGGCTACGCACTCGATAGTGGCTGGCAGGTGGCGGTTATGGCACCAACTGAGATATTAGCAGAGCAGCATTTGGCTAATTTTAAAGCATGGTTTGAGCCGCTAGGTATTGGTGTCGGCTGGCTAGCTGGTAAGCAAACGGCGAAGCAGCGCCGCGAGGCGTTGGAGGCAGTAGCGCAAAATACTGTACAAATCGTCGTCGGTACTCATGCGTTGTTTCAAGATACGGTGCAATTTGCCAAATTAGGATTAGTTATCATAGATGAGCAGCACCGATTTGGCGTGGAGCAGCGTATGGCGTTAACCAATAAAGGCGTAGCAGGGAGCACGCCGCATCAGCTGATTATGACCGCAACGCCTATTCCGCGTACGCTAGCGATGAGTGTCTACGGCGATATGGATACCTCTATCATTGATGAGTTGCCGCCAGGGCGCACGCCTATTACGACGGTGACAATCGATCGCAATCGCCGTGATGACGTTATCGAGCGTATCGCTATCAACTGTAGCGAGGGTCGTCAAGCATACTGGGTATGCTCCTTGGTGGAGGAGTCTAGTGTATTAGACGCGCAAGCAGCCGAGGCCACTTATGAGGATTTAAACGAGCGCTTAAACATTCGTATCGGTCTCGTTCATGGCAAAATGAAGTCTGCTGACAAACAAACCATCATGCACGAATTTAAATCAGGCACTCTTGATTTGCTCATTGCCACTACCGTTATCGAGGTCGGAGTCGATGTGCCCAATGCCTCCTTAATGGTTATCGAAAATGCGGAGCGTCTAGGACTATCGCAATTGCATCAGCTGCGTGGTCGCGTCGGTCGCGGTAGAACCAAAAGTTACTGCGTACTCCTGTATCAAAAGCCACTATCTGAGACAGGAACGGAGCGCTTAAACGTGCTGCGCGATAGTACTGATGGTTTTGTGATCGCGCAAAAGGACTTGGAGCTACGCGGACCTGGTGAGCTACTAGGCAAACGTCAGACGGGAAACATCGGCTACTATCTTGCTGATCTCATTCGAGACGAAGAGCTATTTGCTATCGCCCAGCGTTTGGCTAAGCACATCATTACAGATCCTGCTCGCAAGGCAGATGTCAGTCAGCTCATTCATCGCTGGATGCCAGAAGCCAGTCGCTATACCAATGCCTAAGCTTGTAATTGCCCTAGTTTCAGTTAAAAAGTACATCATCTCTAGTTATCGATTATCAAATGCTGCTGGCCTCGCTGATTTCAATTTATATCTTATTTATTTTCATTCAAGCCTTATATTGTATCTTTAGTTCTTGAAATACTCCTCAGTCATTTTATCAAACAATAGTCGTCAGCCTAACTCTCAACTCCTTATACGTTGTTGTCTTAGAGGTTAATACAACATTTTTGTTCCCCTCAATTTCATCAAAACTGACTTATTTGTCTGCAGATTAATATTGATATCTCGATAATAGTGTGTCAATTTGTCGCGCCGGACGGTTGTCTCAAGTGACAATCGGTCAAATTGTTATGTTCTCTTGTCGTCAAATGGTTCGTATGCCCGATAGATATAGAAGATAAACATAGTTCAATATATTGCTCGGTTCTGACAGGAGGTTGGAATCTTGAGGGTACGCAGGTGTTAAATCTGCATAGCTTGCTGAATTACTTATGTATTTTATGGTGTCATTCATTTTAAAACCAAATCTCATACAAGGACGTTCTATGAAACACCTATCGATTTTTGCCTGCGCCATAACCTCTTCTTTACTGCTTAGCCAATCCGCTTTTGCTGAATTTAATTATTTCAAGACTGATGATAGCTTTAAGCGCTTTTCAGTCTCTGCAGGTTGGTTGCACGCTATACCGCAAGGTGACCCCAATCCCTTACAAAACTCTACCTCTATCAATGATGGCACTGTTGCCAAAAACGGTAGTGTCAAAATCAAAACGGTTAGATAGGTTATTGATCCTGATCAAAGTGAGCTCACTAAGTTTCAAGTAAATACAGGTCTAACTCTTATAGGGTTGGCAAGTTTTAGAGGTGAAGAGACTGATTTGTCTTCAACTACTTTTGGTGATGTATCAGGTGACGTCGAAATTAATGGCTTAAAAAATTGGAGCAGCCCAGGTACTGGACTCAAAGCTGATGATGCGGATACGGTAGGCTTGTTATTCAACTATTATCTTAGCGATAATTGGTCAGTGGAGTTCAAAGCTGGCGTACCACCAACAGTAGATATATTAGGTGAAGGGCAAGTGTTTGCACCCTTGACTGGCAGGGTCAATGCTGGTGGAGTGGGGGCAATATTGCCAGAATTCGGTATTAAAAAAGACATTGCTATTACTGATTTAACGCAAGGTAATGGCGTAGCTTCAACGGCTCGCGCTTGGTTACCAGCAGCGGGCGTGCAATATCAGTTCGGTAAATCGGGAGTCAATAAATTCCGGCCATATGTCGTTGCAGGTGCCATCTATGCTTATTTTGACGATATTGAACTCAATGAGGGTATCGAGCAAGACTTGCAAAGAGCGGGCGATCAAATCCAAAACATCAAAGATGATAAAGCGGGTGCTGCTCTAGAAGACGTAAAATCTAGTAGCGATATGACAGTAGAAGTCGATGCCCAAAGCGTGCTTGCGCCTATTATTACCCTAGGTGCTACTTACGACTTCAATGATCGATGGTTTGCGGTCGGCTCATTATCTTACGCCAAGCTAGATAGCGAAACCACCATTACTGTAAAGAACGACAGTGGAGAGGAATTAATCAAATCAAAAACCAACCTCGATATCGACCCTTACATCACCTATCTGGGTCTGGGTTATCGTTTTTAGTCAGTTGCTTTACGCAAAATGTAGGCAACGAGACGCGCATTCTTTTGAGTGTGCGTTTTTATCTTTGTAGTAATGCTATTTTATTTAATAGTCATGTCTCTTTGTACATAAAAGCCACTACTGTAAAATACTTACTTCGTCTTTTGTTGATAAGTTGATAGACGGCACTTATGTTATAACGACATAAATAGCGACGATAGTTGACTCGTTAGTAATATAGACTACAAGGCTAAAGGCTATCATTAAGATAAACTACCTCTATATGAACGCTATCGCTTAACCCTTTTTTTATCACTGTGCTTGTCCGTAGAGATCTATTATGAGTGACTTTCAAGACCCCAATAATAAGCAAGATCCTGCTAACTCTAAAGTCCTTTCAGAGGCGCAAACGGAGCTGCCGCCGTATCGTCAAGCTGAAGTGGCACAGAAGTCAACGAGTAAGAAGCCATCATGGCTGATACCAGTGTTGATCGCTATGTTAGTACTGGGTGTACTATTGGGTCGGTATTGGGACAATAGTAGCAGTGAGCGTGCTGAAAATATAGCGACAGACGAAACCTCAACGGTAACTACAGCCGATGACACTAGTACTGAGCAAGCGGTACTATCGGTCGAAACCGTCATGCCAAGCCAAGACAACATTGGTAATACGCTCAGTGCTGAAGGTACTATTAGTGCCAAAGATACTGCCAACGTCAGCGCAAAAGTAAACGGCGTTGCTATAGAGCGTATCTTTGTCGAAGAAGGCGACCGTGTGAAAGTTGGACAAGTTCTTGCTATATTTGATACCGATGCTGCGGAGCAACAAGTGTTGCAGGCTGAAGCTGATGTCGCAGAAGCGGAGGCGACACTCGCTAGTGCAAAAGCAGATGCTGTGCGCGTACTTCCACTCATCGATATTGATGCTATCAGTAAGCAAGAAGCTGATCGATACCGTACTACTGAGCTGCGCGCCCAAGCGGCGCTACAAGCCTCAAAAGCACGCTTAAGTAGCCAACGCTTGATGCTAGATAATGCAACGGTTACCGCGCCCGTCAGCGGCATCATTAGCGCAAAAATGATCGAAGTGGGTCAAGTCACAGGCGGCGAGCCACTATTTACTATCGTCAAAGACGGTATCTTGGAATGGCAAGCCGATATCGATCCGAGCCTCATCGGTGAAGTCAGCGTCGGGACGCCCGTCCGCGTAAGCTTACCTAATAATCAATCGGTAACGGGTGAGGTCAGCCGTATTGCGCCGACTGCTGATAACAATCGTCAAATCACTATCTACGCAAGCTTAGCGACCAATAGCGGTGCCCGTGCTGGCATGTATCAAACGGGCGAATTCTTATTAGGTAATGCCAGCATGCAAACGATTCCTAATACGGCTATCGTTAGCAATGATGGTTACGACTACGTCATGTTAGTAACCGATATAAAAACTATTGATAATACCAGTGTGGGCCGGATAAAGCGTCTTCGAGTCATGCTAGGCGAGCGTTTTGGTGAAAATGTAGCAGTAGCGGAGCCGTTGCCAGCAGATAGTCGCTTGGTAAAACAAGGCGGTAGCTTTTTGAATGAAGGCGATCTTGTACGTGTTGTTGATAGTAGTACTAGTAGCGAAACCAACACTAATGCTAGCGCCGTAGCTCAAACAACCAATGCTCCAGTCTCAGCGCAGAAATCAGCACAGGCATATTTGCAGGTATTATCATGAGTATGAATGCATCGGCCTATTCGATTCGAAATCCGCTAGTCGCTATTCTTTTGTTTGTGCTCCTAACCATGGGTGGAATATACGGCTTCCAGCAGATGAAAGTGCAAGAATTCCCTGATATCGATTTTCCAGCTGTAGTTGTCACTGTGACATTGCCTGGTGCTGACCCCGTTCAATTAGAAAACGATATCGCCAAAAAAATTGAAAACAAGCTCACAAGCATTAATGGCATCGATCATATTCGCACTACCGTACAAACAGGCGCGGTAACGATTGTCTCTGAATTTGTGTTAGAGAAAGATATTCAAGAAGCGCTCGATGATATTCGCTCCTCAGTCGATGAGATTCGTGGTGATCTACCAGCCGCTGCCAACGATCCTATTATTACCAAAGTCTCAACCTCAGGATTTCCCGTAGTGACTTACTCAGTTGCTGCGGACAATATGAGCGTTGAAGACTTATCTTGGTTCGTCGATGATACGATCACCAAGCGCCTATCGAATATATCTGGCGTTGGTTCGGTCAATCGTATCGGTGGATTGCAGCGTGAGATTAGAATTGCAGCAGACCCTATCGTACTCAGTGGTTTACAGCTATCCATCGTGCAGCTATCGCAGCAGATAGCAGGTATTCAGCAAGATGGTGCAGGCGGGGAGGCTGAAGTCGGTAATGCGACGCAAACTATCAGAGTATTGGGTGCTGTTGAGCGCGCTAACGAGTTGAACAATTTACAGATTGCTGTACCGATAGGTGGAACACAAGCGCTAGGACGTATGGCAACCATAACCGATGCTCCGGCTGATCGTAGTTCAGTGGCTAAGTTGAATGAGCAGACCGTAGTGGCCTTCAACATTGTACGCTCGCGTGGCAATGGTGAGGTTGAAGTAGCCGCACGAGTCGATGCAGAGCTTGCTAAACTCAGTAGTGAGATGAGTAGTATTAATATAGAAAAGGTCTATGACCGCGCCGTGCCAGTAGCAGAAGATTACAAGGCGTCGCTTACTATGCTAATCGAAGGCGGTATTTTAGCCGTCATCGTGGTCTTTTTATTCCTGCGTAATATTCGCGCGACTATCGTTACTGCCGTTGCGTTACCACTGTCCATTATTCCTACCTTTTTGGGAATGTATCTATTTGACTTTAGTCTCAATATCATTACGCTTTTAGCCTTATCGCTAGTCGTTGGCGTATTGGTTGATGACGCTATCGTTGAGGTTGAAAACATCATTCGCCATCTACGGATGGGCAAAACACCTTATGAGGCGGCGATGGAGGCGGCTGATGAGATTGGCTTAGCCGTTGTCGCCACAACTTTTACGTTAGTGGCAGTATTTTTACCAACGGCCTTTATGGGCGGCGTTGTCGGTCAATTCTTCCGTCAATTTGGTTGGACGGCTGCTATCTCCATTGTGATGTCTTTGCTAGTCGCACGTCTGATAACGCCGATGATGGCAGCTTATATATTGAGGCCTGAAAAGCATCGAGTCGAAAAGCAAAGCAGAGTCATGACTGGGTATATTAAAGTGGTTTCATGGACACTGAGTCATCGCTGGGTGACTATGGGCATAACGCTGCTGTTATTTGTTGGTTCACTAAGCTTAGCAGGACTATTACCAACAGCATTTATTCCAGATGACAATGGCAATCAGACGCGCGTATCGATAGAGCTGACGCCCGATGCTGAGCTGGCTGACACTGAGCGCGTCGCTGAAATGGCTAGCAGCCGTATTTTGGCGATGCCCGAGGTTAGCAACATCTTTACCTCTGTCGGAGAGGCGCAAGCCACTATGGAGGCAGGCTCTAGCAGTGGTAGTAAATCCAAAAACATTGCCAATTTAGATATTGTGCTTGTGGCAAGAGATGAACGCGCTTTCAAAAAATCGATAGAACGTGAAATCAGCGCTTTGATGGAAGAGGTACCTGGTGCGCGCTTTACCGTTGGTATAGGCAGTGGCGGCGGTAGTGGCTATAACTTTTCTTTAACGAGTAGTAGTCCAGAGATTTTGGAGCAAACTGCTCAGAAAATTATGACTGAGGTTCGTGCGTTACCAGCCGCAGGAGCAGTCACCAGCGATCGAAGCTTACCTAGACCAGAGCTGACGGTCATTCCTGATCGATTAGCGATGGCTGACAAAGGGGTAACGACGCAAGATATCGCATCAACGCTACGCATAGCGACAGTCGGTGATTACGAGCAGCGTCTCTCTAAGCTCAATCTCGATACGCGCCAGATACCTATCGTAGTGCGTTTGCCTGATGTCGCCAAACAAAACGTTACGCAGCTAGAAGGCCTATATGTGCTTAACAGCCGTCCAACAGGCGAAGGCGTGCGCCTAGGTGAAGTCGCTGATCTAGAGTTCGGTACAGGGCCTGCGCAGATCAAACGCTTGGATCGTGAGCGCGCAATTAGTATTACCGTGCAACCTGCTGATGGTGAGCTTGGGGAATTAGTAGAAGCGGTCAAACAAACCTCTACGATACAAAATCTACCGTCAACGATTAGTATCGTTGAACAAGGCCAAGCCGAGAACATGGCCGATCTATTCAGTGGTTTTATCATCGCCATGTCGGTCGGTATTGTTTGTATTTTAGGGGTGCTTATTTTACTCTTTGGTAAGTTACTACAGCCCTTTACTATCTTGATGGCGCTACCACTATCAATTGGTGGTGCACTAGCGGGTCTAGTTATCACAGGCAGTAGCTTGTCGATGCCGTCGATGATTGGCTTTATTATGCTCATGGGTATCGCGACCAAAAACTCAATTCTGCTCGTTGACTACGCTATCATCGCGCAAAATCGTGGCCTAGCAAGGTTTGACGCCATCATGGATGCCTGTCGCAAGCGCGCACGTCCTATCATTATGACGACAATTGCGATGGGCGCTGGCATGTTGCCGCTGGTATTTGGTTGGGGCGATGCTGATCCGACCTTTCGGCGTCCGATGGCGGCTGCGGTATTGGGCGGCCTTGTGACGTCTACATTACTGAGTTTGGTTGTAATTCCTGTGGTGTATACGCTCATGGACGACTTATCCAATTGGTTTGCTAAATGGCTAAAACCACATGGTAAAGAGAATAATAACGCAAGTATGCCAAGCGAAGATAGACATACGATATCCAACGAGAGTTAAGGAGAGATATCAATATATCATTACTTGTCACTTCGCTAAATCATGCTATTGTTTGAAGTGACAAAGACATAGTTATGACAAGGAAAGTAATGATGACTTCTCTTTTGCGCCATCAGATGTTCAAGACTTATTACAAGCCTTTAAGCGCTTTATTATTAGCGGCTGCTGGCATGAGTAGTATCACTATCAGCTATGCAGCTACATATAGCATCGATCCGACGCATGCCAATGTGCGTTTCGCTATCGATCATTTTGGTACGTCGACCAATACGGGCGGATTTTATAATTTAACGGGTCAACTCGATTATGATCCGCAAGCTAAGACAGGCAATATCGCACTTATTATTCCGATGAATACGCTAGTGACAGGTAATACCGCTTTTGATATCGTTCTCAAAAGTGAGGATTTTTTCGATATTGAGAAATATCCAGCGGCTTATTTCAACTCAAGCAAATGGTATTTTAGTGACGACAGTTCAGAATCAGAAGTTGTGCGTGTAGACGGCAATCTGACACTACGCGGACAAACGCATCCTGTGACACTAATAGCAACCAAGTTCAACTGTTATCTAAGTCCTATTTTGAAGGGTCGGGTCTGCGGGGGCGACTTTACCACGACCATCGATCGTACCAAGTGGGGGATTAGCAAATACACCTTATTAGGAATGACTGAAAAAGTGGATTTAAATATTCAAATAGAAGCTGCAAAACAGTAAAGCGTCTTATGCTTTAATTTTGACAGCAAATGCTCAAAGAGTAGTAGAAGAATCCAGTTGGCTTGATGAGTGGCATCTATGTATGAGCGAGCAATATGCTAAAAAGTAAAAAGGTATCAAACAGAGCTTGATACCTTTTTAATTTCAGGTAGAGCGCTTTTTGTCATCTATCACTAGAGAGTGCATTGATAAAAAGCGTATCATTAAAAATTTAGGTTATGAGTTATCTTCTTTTAGACCTGCTTCTACTTGTATGACCAGTTTAATATCTTTCATCATCCCGCCGTCGGTGTAAGTCGTTATGCCCCACTGAGTGCGATCAATTGTCGTCTCAAAATCGCCGCCACATACTTTGGTCTCAAGTACTGGGCTGTCGTAGCAGTTGAATTGGGTAGCATTTAGAGTAACGGGATGCGTCTGTCCATGTAGAGTCAAATCACCTTTTACCGTTTGTACCTCACCATCATCAAACTGCCACTCAGTGGATTTAAAGTAAGCCGTGGGATACTTGGCAACGTCAAAAAAATCAGCAGATTTTAAGTGAGTATCGAATGCTTTGAGTCCTGTACTCAAGCTACCCATAGGAATCGTTATACCCACAAAACCTTGCTCGTCTTCTGGCTGATAGTCAATAATACCTGTCAGACCATAAAATCCGCCAGCATTGGTGGAAGTACCAAAATGATCAACTGAAAAGCGCGCCGCGGTATGGTTTGGGTCGATCTCATACATAGCACTATGAGCCAATACGCTAAGCATACCAAGGCTACTAATCGCAGTAATAGCAATAGCACGTTTTAATTTTTTGGTAGATAAAGTCATAATAAATAATCCTTATGTAGTGAAAAAAATTATTAACAATATAAGCTTATAATTAGTTTTTAATATAAAAGCTATATTTATTTCAAAGGATAAAAGTTTTATCATTTAGTCTGTCTTATAAATGATAAGTATTAGTTTAGCAAAATTCTATAGTCTTTGTTAGCTCTTACTATTTATAACTATGTTTTCTATAACTGTATTCTGTCGTTATAAGGTTTTAGGGGCTAGGTTTTGATTTAATGCTACTTTTAATTGATGCAGACCCTTTATGAGTCACTCTATTGAGCCGTCTTTTATTGAGAACAATACTTGGCTGATAGCGTTAGTCTGCTTGCTTGTGGGCGGTGCTTTGCTGGGTATCTCAACCAACCTAGCCAAGTACGCAGGCGAGATTGGATTAGGTCCACTGGCATTTTTGTTCTGGTCACTCTTAGGCGCTGCTATTGTCTTAGTTATTGTTGCCTTTATGAGGGGTGAGTTGCTAGCACCGAGCAGGCGTAGTTTTGAGTATTATATTGTCGCCGCTTTGGTCAGTGTCGCAGGCTCCAACTTGATATTCTTTTCAGCCATTCCTCACGTTGGTGCAAGCTTTGTCGCGTTGATTATCTCACTGCCGCCATTGCTGACTTATCTAGGTGCGCTCATGCTCAACATTGAGCGCTTTAGCGTAATGCGCGCGCTTGGCGTCGCTGCAGCGCTTGCTGGTGTCGGGGTGTTGGCTGCACGTAAATTTGCTACTCCAGATACTAGTATGTTCTGGATACTACTCGCACTATGTGGCCCTGTGCTACTCGCTATCGGCAATATCTATCGAACCTTGCGCTGGCCAGATAATGCCTCACCTATTGCGCTCGCACCCGGCATGCTGATTGCCGCCGTTATTCTGCTCGGTTTGGTAGGCACACTCCCTGATTTTTCACTTATGGTGTCGTTAGAGAATTCTAACTCAGCACTCTTAATCCTTGTTCAGGCCATCATCTTTGCTGTTCAATTCGTACTGCTTTTTGTATTACAAAAGACGGGTGGCCCTGTGCTCCTAAGCTTACTAGGCGCTGTCGGTGCTATCGTTGGCGTACCCGTCGCTGTTATCTTGCAAGGCGAAGCGCTGCCTGAGGGATTGGTCGTAGGCGGCTCTCTCATTGCGCTTGGCGTGATACTAGTGACGTGGGGCGGCATGAAGATGGCTACGTTGCCACAATCAAAATTAAAAGAGTGAAAAAAGACAGCGGATTAAAAAGTTAAATCATCAATAATGAAGAGCGTTATTGTCTAGAAACGTGTAAAGAATGACACTATTTTTAGCCCACTAAAGGCTCGCCTACCCGTTTTTTTATACCGACGCCTGCTGATGTTAATACCGATCTCAGCCTGAGCGAGCGGTGTGTCTATGAGAAACGGTGTAAAGGCGTCATTAACGTCCAGAGGGTGCTATTCTTTTTCGTGTATGAGCAGCTTGGTATCTGGAAAGTAGGCGGGTCTGTACCCATCTTCTGTTTTGCAACCGAACCATTGACGGACACCCTGAGTATGTAGGTAACATACCCTATGAGTGCATGTTCATCCTACCCATTCTTATGAGGGTTTGACGATGACTAAGCGATAAACCATAAGTTATCTTTGATAGTAGTATGATTTAGAGAGGGGCTATATTTTTAGCATACGTCTAAATCTGATCCCAATAGGGGTCATCACCGAAGCGTTCTGCGATAAAATCGATGAGATATCGGCAGCGTTGTGACAAAAAACGATTTTTGGGATAGACGGCATAAGCGTTCAAAGTAGGTAGCTGATACTGACCAAGAATAGGAATGAGCGCACCGCTTGCTACCATCTGGTAGGTGATAAAAGTAGGCAAAGAGACAATACCTTGACCCTTAACTGCCATATCGCGCAAAAAATCTCCGTTGTTGGCTTTTATTTTTGACTGAGTGACCACTTTATGAGTTTTCCCTTGGTCATCTGTCAGCTCTATGCTGCCATATTTGCCAAGACCATACTGCAAAAATTCATGTTCTGCCAGATCGGCTACCGTCTGCGGCGTGCCCCTTTTACTCAGATAATCAGGACTGGCGCACAGCGAACATCTCACTAATGCTAGACGCTTAGCTTGATACGTTGAGTCTTGTAATGCTCTGATACGAATAGCAAGCTCATAGCCTTCTTCGACTAGATCTACGTGCCGATCAGAAAAATCCAGCTCAAAGCTCAAATTAGGGTGCTGGCTGGCATAGTCGTCGATAATCTCATTCAGATGCATTAGCCCAAAGGTGAGAGGCGCAGTCATTTTCAGCGTGCCCTCAATACGAGTAGGGGAGTCGCTAGTCTGCTCATTAAGCGCATCGACCTCATTCAATATACGACAAGCTCGCTGATAATACAGCTCACCTGATTGGGTTAGATTGGATTGACGGGTGGTGCGACTGATCAGCTGATTGCCCAAGCGTGTCTCTAAATCCTTTAGGCGGCGGCTTACCGCGGACTTGGCAATATCTAATTGCTCAGCGGCTTTGGTAATGCTACCCGCTTCGACCACCCGTACGAACATAGCCATGTCTTCTAGTTGTCCCATGGCACTCTCCTGTATGTCTTGTAGGTAATCGCTTGATAAAAGCTACCCAACATAAAGGGTAGCCTCAAATAATAAAGGTCGCGTTTTGGCTACTATATCATTGTTCTCATAACCAGAACTTATATTTGTCATTGGGGTGGTTTATCGCATTTTAATTGGCATTTATAATAGCGTCACAGCTTAACTCCATAAAATATTTCAAATTTTAGAGAACATCCATGGATAAATGACCAGATTTAAACGCTCCAACTGGTCGCTTTTTTTTATTGATGGTCTTTATCTTTTTGAATATATAAAAACAGACACCACCATTCTGCTTTTGGCTATATCTATAGCCGTCATCCGATAATAAGAGGGGAATCATGAGCATTCAAACCCTAGTGCCAAGGCTGGCAGACGTGGGCGGCATTCCTATCGCTAGATTACTACCGAATAAAGGCAAAAAGCCTATCGGTGCATGGTGTTTTTTGGATCATGCAGGTCCCGCCAAGTTCGGTTTAGACGAGGCCGGCATGCAAGTGGGTCGTCATCCACATATCAATTTGCAGACCTTTAGCTGGATGCTTGATGGCGAAGTCCTGCATAAAGATAGCTTAGGTAACGAGCAGGTCATTACCAAAAACCAAGTCAATGTCATGACCGCAGGTACAGGGCCTGCTCGCGGCATCAGCCATACCGAGCAAAGCGTATTTCCTGATACAGGTGGATCGCCTGAGGCGTCGCGTGCGATCAGCATGGTACAGCTATGGGTCGCCCTGCCAACGGATCAAGACATCGAGCCAAGCTTTCATCATTATCCAAAACTGCCAACATGGAGTGAAGATAATGTCGAGATGATTTTGACCACTGGCAGCTACACGTCAGTGACCGGTGAGCAGTATCAAGCGCCAACGATTCAGTACTCAAAAATGGTCGGTATCGATGTGTACTGGCAGGAAGACGGCGAAGTCACGCTAACGCTTGAGTCAGGATTTGAGTACGGTATTTTGGTCAATGAAGGCGAGATTGAATCTGAGGGCAACCTCTGCCCGCAAGATCAATTATTGCGCTTTTACGATCATGATGTCGCCAATAATGAGAGCATCAAGCTGGTTGCCAAAAAAGGTACGCGTGTGATGTTCATCGGCGGTGAGCCACTCAATAACCAAGTACTGCTCTGGTGGAATTTTGTCGCGGACAACAAAGAAGAGATTGAGCTTGCGATTAAGGACTGGAACAACGGTCATGAGCGCTTTGGTGACGTTGACTCAGATATGAAGCGTTTGCCTGCACCAGTATTGCCAAAAGGCTTTCGGGGTTGATCCGTTGGTTAATAAGGCAAAGATGTACTTGTTAACCTAGATTGTATAGTACGACTTACTGTTAAGTTATTTTACAAAAAGAGAGTACGGATAATAGAAGGGCTCTCTTATAATACACAAATAATTGCAGGATGTGGCTACAGTACTGACGTAATCATACCTTTTCATTGACTTACGCTTTGGAGACACCTTATGTCAGACCTAAAAGATCTACAGCAGCTCATAGAGAAACGCCGTTCTATCTACGGCCTAAGCGCTACTCTACCCGTATCCAATAGTGATATCGTCAAACTGGTTGAGCACGCACTATTGCATGTGCCTTCATCGTTTAACTCGCAATCGACGCGATTGGTAGTGTTATTTGGCGAAGACCATGACAAATTATGGGACATTACCGAAGAGACGCTAAGAGTCATCGTCAATGACGAAGAGCAGTTTAAAGGTACCAAAGATAAAATCGCAGGCTTCAAAGCAGGAGCGGGTACGGTTTTATTCTTTGAAGATAAAGGCGTCGTGAGAGGCATGCAAGAAGCTGCGCCTTTGTACGCGGATAAGTTTCCTATTTGGGCTCATCAAACCAATGCTATGCACCAGTATGCGATCTGGACGGCGTTAGCAGCTATCGATATCGGCGCAAATTTGCAACATTACAATCCTCTAATCGACCAAAGAGTCGCACAGGCGTGGAATATCGCTGAGGATTGGGAATTGAATGCGCAGCTTGTGTTTGGTGCGATTGAGCAACCTGCTGGTGACAAAGCGTTCAAGCCATTAGATGAGCGTATGAAAGTGTTTGGCGCATAAGTAAAACAACCGTCAAAACTGAACGTCAAGCCACGCTATGGTAACTACAATAGCGGGGCTTTTTTTATCGCTTATTTATACGTGTATCATTTAAAAAAGGCATCTAAGGGTTTAATTAAGCATTTGTATGTAAAATCCATAAAAACTGGACATATCTTGCACTGTCATAAGCTGTTTTTGAAAAGAGTTATCCCTATATTGATACACAAAGAAGCGTGTTAACTGAGTATCGTCAGCAATAATTGAGAGCGAAACTCTCCTCTTTTTGTGTATTTCAATCTCCTCTTTTTGATTTTTTGACCTCTATCAGTTGTTTTATACTATCTGCTTCCATCCGTATTAGATCTATGTCTTGTACTATTGGCTTGATAGTAAAACTACTAATGATCTCATCCTTCAACCGCTGAAATTCGCCACTTATATGACTGTTGGTCAGTTTAATCATATTAATTTCCTTAGGACGTGTTTGGCTAAAATCTCGTCAAATAGTGATAGCTACTATCGTTATAGCAGTAGCCGCACTCTGTCGCTTAGCGACTATCTAAGGAGGGGTTAGCTCATAGGCTTAACGTTAGTTTCGATAAAATCTATTTCAGATTCGCTCAGATCATATTTTTTATAAAGCTGTTGATCAATCTCGAAGATAGACTTAGACCAATTAATATGCGAGTCAGGAGTAAAGTTCTGAAGAGGCACTTTTGACCATGTCTGCCTAGTTGCATTATCTTGGGTTATTTTTTTTATTCCAAGCATCACCCGAGTAAATTTGCACTTAAGGTATTTCAATAAAGCCTCAGCTTCATCTTTAGTCTCGAAGTGACCTAGCGATATAAAGGTTTGCGTATGGCCAACAGAAGGCGCTCCTATTACAGGAGTGCTGAGTACCTCGCCAAGAGCGCCTGAACCATTAGATTTTGGAACAAATACCTTCCATTGTTTTAGGTTGCCGCCATCTTGTATGTAAGATTCATTCACATATTTATATACGCGTACGTTGTTTTGACGCCCATATATCTGTACTTGCGGTCTGTTTTGGGGGTGGTCAAAAAAAATCTCAGGGTATCTATCAAATACATTCGATCCCATTGACTTCGACTCGCTTCCTTTGGCGCGACCTTTTAAATCAGGATGTTCTCGTAGGAGGTCATCTGTAAATTTATATGAGCTACGTAAGGTGAGGATATCACCGAGACTTGCAAAGGACTTGGATCCTACAACCTTGCCCAGAATAGCTTTTAGCTCTGCAAATCTAGTAAAAGTATCAATGGCGCCAAAATTTTTATTCTTATCATGGTACAAAACGGCGATACCACCTTTAATATCTGTATTAATAAATACTTGTGAGGAGTCTTGATTAAAATAAACAACCTTTAGGTGCTCATCATTAAGCATCCTCTCATTCCAGTCCTTTGGAGTTTGACCTGCAGTAAACAAAAACCTTGCTGGAGATATCAGGCAGTATGTAGCACTGATACTCTCAGCCAAATTATAGAAGTAGTGATAAACGGGACTGTTGCGATTGTTATCCGCATTATCTTCTTGATAAGGAGGGTTCCCTACGACAACATCAAACTTCATTGTTCATATTCTCCAAAAAGGTCATTGAGTCTTTTAAAAAACGAGCCTTACCTTGTTTGTAATGGACGATCCTTTAATGAGTCGCTGATAGTCCAAGATCTTAGTCGTACTATGCAAGTGAGCATGCAGATACATTGATTCTGTTATTTTAACCAAAGCATACTATTACCTATTACTCGAACTCTTCATCAAAAAATTCCATCTCTTTTGTTTCCCAGTTCATGATTTTTACCCGTTTACCTGACTCTACTATCGCTTGATTTTCAGTGCTTTCGTCATCAAAAAACGCGAGCTGATTTTTAATCGTTTTTTCTTGTTTGCCAGATAATGGAATAATGTACTGCAAGCCATCCATCTGAAAGACATTGTAGCTGATGATTTCTGCGACTTGTTTGAGTAGACTATGAGTAGGGTTTTTAAACCACTTAGCAACATAATAATCTCGGTAAGTGTAGAGTAGGTTTTCACGAGCCAACAGCAATGAGTCTCCGCTCCATTCAAAGCCATAACTTGATTGGTAAGCGTCTTTGACCCTGAGCTGCCACTCTGTCTTATCGTCAATTTCAGCATTGATCCTTTGAAGTTTGCGGTCAACAAAACCGACTCTATCTACTAGATTGATGATTTCTCCGGTTTCCATATCGTAGCGACTTACCATGTATGGCGCCTCACCGCAGGTTAGCTCCAACCACTTACGCTTCACATAAGTTGCTAGGTCATCGTCAAGGTAATTAGAATCTATAACATCATTTTGTTTTTTTACTATCCATGTTGGCGTAAATACCTCAGCCTTTGATCGGGTGCGCTGCTGTTGTATCTGCTGCGATTTTAGAGCCCTAGGTATAATGATTTGCTCCCTATCACCAGTGATTAAATCTAGCTTAATTTGAGAGGTTGCAGCATAGTTTTTGCCATGTTGAATATAACTCTCAGTAGCCCAGATTATATTTCTCTTTTGCTTAGGCGTAGAAGTCGTCCTATCAATGAGTAATAGGTCAACAATATCGGGCATTTGCTTACGGATTATATCTTTAGAGATATCGGTAACGCTAAAGTCAGTAATAGGTTCTTCATCCTGATTTATATCATTGTTTTCAATGCTATTCTCAATGCTTTGAGGGATTAGATCGAAAAGACAAGTATCCTCTGAATGTGTCATATACCTTTTTTACCCATGGTTAATAGTTAGACTCATAAGA
The DNA here is from genome assembly GCF_051307035.1 of Psychrobacter sp. DM4. Lineage (GTDB taxonomy): Bacteria > Pseudomonadota > Gammaproteobacteria > Pseudomonadales > Moraxellaceae > Psychrobacter. The sequence goes on along the minus strand of NZ_CP195536.1, from coordinate 2,706,711 downwards.
GTGTTGATTCGTTGTACCCTATTTAAAGAGCTGATCAGTCCAAACGTCAAGGCAACGTCTGTTATGCTGATGACAAATACTGCGATAAATCCTAAAGGAACGAGTGTAACAAGGATAACGGCTATAGATAACAAGAAAAAACGACCAAAGGCGGTAGATGAATTGTTTTGTTCTTAGCACTTTATAGTTATAACGTAGATCGTGTGTTTGTAGGTAGTATAAAGAAAGTTACTCTAATTCAAATACTTTGAATGTCGATATATTTTTGCAAGCGCTTCATCCTAAGAGGAATTATAAACAATGAATGAGTCAGACTCCAAACGAGCTACCGTGTGGACGGTTATCAATCTACTGGTTTTTTTTGCGACTTTAGGCTTTAATTATTTAGGCGCGTCTGGATTTTTCAATAACATGGGACAGGCGGCGGTCTCAAGTAAATATCAAACTTTACTGACTCCGAATGGTTTTGCGTTCTCGATTTGGGGCGTCATTTATACGCTTGTATTTGTGACACTCGTGGCTTTATTTCTAAAGAGAAAAGATCCAAAAGTCGCTAAACTTATCGGACTGGTATCTGGCTTATTCGTGGTCAGTAGTTTATTCAACATGGCATGGATTGTGGCTTTTTCTTATGAGAGAGTAGGGCTTTCAACTCTTTTTATAATAGGTATATTAATATCTCTGTTAAGTATCGTCCATAGAATTTATAACGCTCGAGCTGGCATGATATCTACGTTAGCAGGAACCGCTTTTACGCTTTATGGGTCTTGGGTGTTTGTCGCGACTATTTTAAATAGTGCTATCTTTGCGGTACAGCAAAAGTGGGAGGGATTTGGAATTTCACCCTCAGTTTGGACGATTGTAGTATTGGTACTCATAGTCGCTGTCGTCTTAGGATATGTACGACGCTATCGCAATGCTGTCTTCCCCGTTGCCGTAGCGTGGGCATTTTTCGGTATCTATAGCGCCTACACTAACGGTTCAATTGCGCCCTCAATGGCGTCTATTATTCAAATTGTCTTACTGCTTGGCATTGCTGTATTGATAGCTTTGACGGGCTATACCTTTTATAAAAATCGCTATGCTATATTCCCGCCTAGTAGAAATTAACATAGATCATCCATTGTTTATTAAAAAGACAGGCAGAGGACAGTGCAAAGTTCTGCCTTTTTTGGCATGCAAATGACTCATTATAAATACGTCTATTATTCTCTTATACCTTGACTTTTTTATCATGAATTAAATTCATCTTATATTTAAATACTATCGTTTTTATTCATGTCGTGCTTTAGGTATGATCTATTCCATACAACAAATTGACTTTATCTTAGATCATAAGAGTAGAGTGAGTAAGGGGATTATCATGAGTCAAGCATTTACCTATTCCATATCAAGCATACGCTTTGATGAGAACTATCAGCCCGCAGATAGCACACGTCTGACGACCAACTTTGCCAATCTAGCACGAGGCGAACATCGTCAAGAGAACTTACGCAACACCTTGGCTATGATCAATAATCGTTTTAATGCTTTGGCGCATTGGGATAATCCCACTGCTGATCGTTATGCGGTTGAGGTTGATATTATCTCAGCAAACTTGGATATTAATGACGATGGATGTACCTTTCCCGTTATCGAAACTCTAAAAACGACCATTATTGATCACAAGACAGGCGCGCGTATCAACGGTATGATTGGTAATAGCTTCTCATCCTATGTGCGTGATTATGACTTTAGCGTAGTACTGCCAGAGCATGCCGATAAAGATCTAGGGTCACTAACGCCGGATGATTTTGGTGATTTGCATGGCAAATTGTTTCAGCATTTAGTGCGCTCAGAGGCCTACCGTAGTCAGTTCGATAAGCCGCCCGTGATTTGCCTGAGCGTCTCAAGCTCTAAGACTTATGAGCGTACGGGTAATCAGCATCCCGTACTAGGCGTAGAGTATAGACAAGACGCTTTGCATGATAAATCATTAACCGATGCTTACTTTCATAAGATGGGCTTGAGCGTGCGTTACTTTATGCCTGTCGGTAGTGTCGCGCCATTAGCGTTCTATTTTGCGAGTGACTTGCTCAGTCATTACAGCGATCTTGAGCTGATCAGTGCGATTGCGACGATGGAAACCTTTCAAAAGATCTATCGCCCTGAGATTTATAATGCCAACTCTATCGCCGCGCAGGTGTATCAGCCAAGCCTCAAGTACCAAGATTATTCACTCACGCAAATTGTCTATGATCGCGCTGAGCGTAGTCAGATGGCAGTGACGCAAGGCAAATTCACTCAAGAAGAATTTATCAAACCGTATCAAGTTATTCTTGATAAATGGGCAGCAGACTTTGTGCTGGACAATGATAGTGTGAAAAAACAAGCGGCCTAAAAGTTTAAATAAAAAATAGAGAACATAAATTTTATGACATTATTATTACCCACCTCAACCGCAGGCAGCTTACCAAAACCCTCTTGGCTAGCGGAACCTGAAAAAATTTGGTCGCCTTGGGCAGTAGAAGGCGAGAAGCTGTTTGAAGCCAAACAAGATGCGCTACGTCTGACTTTGCAAGAACAAAGACACGCAGGCATAGATATCGTCAGTGATGGCGAGCAGACCCGTCAGCACTTTGTGACGACCTTTATCGAACATCTCGATGGTGTGGACTTTGAGAGGCGTAAAACCGTTAAAATTCGCGATCGCTATGAGGCGAGTGTGCCGACAGTGGTGGACGCGGTGAGTCGACCCAAAGCCGTATTCGTTGATGATGCCAAATTCTTGCGCGCGCAGACCGATCAGCCGATTAAATGGGCGCTACCCGGTCCGATGACGATGATAGATACGCTGTATGATGATCATTATAAAAGCCGTGAAAAGTTGGCTTGGGAATTTGCCAAAATTTTGAATGAAGAGGCGCGCGAGTTGGAAGCGGCTGGTGTGGATATCATTCAATTTGATGAACCTGCCTTTAATGTATTCTTCGATGATGTCAACGACTGGGGTATTGCCACCTTAGAGCGTGCTATCGAAGGTCTTAAATGTGAGACCGCAGTGCATATCTGTTATGGCTATGGTATCAAAGCCAACAACGATTGGAAAAAAACACTGGGTTCGGAGTGGCGTCAATACGAGCAAGCCTTTCCTAAATTACAGCAATCAGCGATTGATATCGTCTCACTCGAGTGTCAAAACTCGCATGTGCCCATGGAGCTGATTGAACTCATTCGCGGTAAAAAGGTGATGGTCGGTGCGATTGATGTCGCCACCAATACTATTGAGACCCCTGAAATGGTGGCTGATACGCTACGCAAAGCCCTACAGTTCGTTGATGCTGATAAGCTCTATCCGTCGACCAATTGCGGCATGGCACCTCTGCCGCGCTTCGTTGCACGAGGTAAGCTTGCCGCATTAAGTGCAGGTGCGACAATCGTTCGTAATGAGTTAAGCGCTTAGGATCTGTTAACGAGCTCTGGCTCGTTTACGTGCTGGAGTGGCCTCAGTTATCAGCATAACGATATAAGTTTGCTGATAGATTTAATATTTAAAATTGCAGCGAGGATAGAACCTATGATTGAAGCCACTGAATTTAGAGATGCCATGTCTTTGCTCACAACTGCGGTCAATGTCGTCACTACCAAAGGCGACTCTGGCGTACATGGGTTTACGGCATCAGCGGTATGTAGCGTCACCGATACCCCGCCGACTTTACTGGTTTGTATGAATCAGGCGGCACGCTCGCATGGGTATTTTGTAGATAATAGAATTATGAGCGTCAATGTATTGGGCGCGCAGCATGAATCGATTTCTAACGCTTTTGCCTCTAAATTGAGCACTCAAGACAGGTTTGCGCAGGGTGCTTGGACTCAGCTAGTAACAGGCTCTCCTATTCTAGAAGATGCAGTGGTCAGCTTTGACTGTGAGATTGAGCATATTCAGGAAGTGGGTACGCATAGCGTGTTTATGTGCCGCGTCGTCGGTATCAAGCACGCTGAACCACATGACGTGCAACAGGAGAGCTTGGTTTACTTTAACCGCGCCTATCATCAAGTGGGTCAAGTGGCTCAAGTAGAAATAGCTTAAATTTACGCTCAACTCAGCTGTCCATGAGACAGATCATTCTTCACTCCTTTAACTAAGAAGTCATCATCCTGTGGAAATACTTATATTTTTGGTAATAGGCGCGCTAGCAGGATTTGCTGCGGGGCTATTTGGCGTGGGCGGTGGCACTATCATCGTACCTCTACTGTTTATCGTTTTTACGCAAATGGGTTACAGCCCTGACAATATCATGCATCTAGCGCTAGGCACCTCGCTTGCAACTATTATTGTGACCTCAATCAGCTCGCTGATGGCGCACAATAAAAAGGGCGCGGTGATGTGGCCTGTGTTCAAAAATCTAGCGCCAGGATTAGCGCTGGGGTGTTTTTTGGGTGCAGGAATAGCAGGGCAAATCTCAGGGCTATATCTTCAGCTTATCGTTGGCGTATTTTTGTTGTGGGTCGCCCAAAAGATGTTTGTGGGTGACAAAAAAAAGGTCGCTAGTCAGACTGATAATATTAGTGGTCTTGAATATGCTCAGATAGAGCTACCGTCAAAACCTAAACAACTAGCGGCAGGTGGCGTTATCGGTATCGCTTCTGCCATCTTCGGTATTGGTGGTGGCAGTTTAACGGTGCCGTATCTCACGCGCTATAACGTGGTCATGCAAAAAGCAGTGGGTACGTCAGCAGCGTGTGGTCTGCCGATTGCTATTGCTGGCGCGCTAGGGTTTATGTTCTTTGGCATGCAGCAACAAGTCGATGTGCCCAATACCATTGGCTTTGTCCATATTTATGCCTTTTTAGGGATTGCAAGTATGAGCTTTTTTACCGCAAAAGTCGGGGCAAAAGTCGCGCATATCTTATCGCCAGAGCTGTTAAAGAAATGCTTTTCGCTATTGTTATTCGTAGTGGGGTTTTATTTTCTTTATAAAGGGTTATTTTAATTAGCTGTATTGGTGTATTTAAAATATAAAGGTCATGAACAGCATGGTAGTGCTTAATGCGGAGAATCATGTCTGGCTTAGTAGTCCGTTATAAATGGTTCCATTATACCAGTCTGTTTTAAGTGGTCTATTAATAGGTTTAAAGGGTGAAATAGCTGGTTCCGGTGGGGTATACCCTTTGTACGTACTGATCTGAATAAGGTTTGCTTAGTTAGTCCAGCAGCTGAGCTTAAATCTAGTATCCATGGTGGTAAAGTTTTTGGGAGAATTAAGTGATTTATTTTCGTGATAACGGGTCTTGGGTTCAATTTATTCAGCACTAAAAAAACGCTTGCTAAAGTGAGGAGTTGAAAATGTTTAAAGTTGAAAATAATAAAATAGATATTTCTCACGTTAGGAAACGTTCATTAGGTTTCGGAAGAGATGATCTAGGTGAAAACTCATGTGGTTTCATCTGGAAAGAAAGTATCGAGGATTTTTTAGCAAGAACGGAAAGTATAATTAATGACTTTATCATGGAGTGTCACATAGATGATAAAGATCAAGAAGAACCTGATATTTTATTTCTTTATGAATTAAATTACCCATTCATAAGAGATCTACTGGAAGAACAGCCTAGTTATTTCTTAGAACTAGTAAGTGAGTACGCAAGCTTACTGGTACTACCCCCTTTTTTCGATACTCCGTATATTGGAAAAAAAGACGATATAAAGACTGGATTTACCATCAATCAGATTGATAAAGTTTACTTTGATGATGATACGATAGTTTTTGAAGGAAAAGGTTGGTTTTATAATCGTGATTAGCTCTTTATAAATAAGGAAGAAATAGCCGAAGGTTCGATGCCTGTATAGCGCACCAACCACGATTTTATGAGATAGGCGCAAGATTGAACGATATATCCATTACCCAAAGTTGGACGTTAAGAACGGCACACCCTCGCCATGATATTGAACGTCAAAACAGACATAAAAAGCCTTAGCTAGGCTTTGAGAGATGAAAATGAAAAAAAGTAGCAAGATAATTCTATTGTCCTTGATAGCTGTGCTATTTTTGGCTCTTGGTGTTGGGCTATATATTCTTTATCAAGGCTATCTAGTGATTTTACATTCTGTCTAGTAAGTAGCTTTAAGGATAATAAAAGAATGAATCAAGTCAAAAAACCTTCGAGTTAATCACAATAATTACACTCACAAGTACATTGACAGCGACCATCAATATATAAAAAATTTAATATCAATAACTTAGGTTCCGTGTTCAAGTCCTCACTAGGGAACCGAACCTCTAGCAGCGGTATTTTAACTTTTTTCACTGACTATTTCAGATAAATTTAACCCTCAACACTCTCCACCCAATTAAACGCTTCCAAAATACGCATCCACTGCTCATCCAATCTTGCTTTCAGGAGCAAGCGCTCACCAGTGACAGGATGGCTGAGCGCTAACGTCTGAGCATGCAGCAGCATGCGTGTACAGTCATAGTGAGTGCGAAAAAATCGTGTGTGCCGTATATCGCCGTGGCTAGTATCACCCACGATGTGATGGAATATATGTCTCATGTGCCGACGCAATTGATGCTTGCGCCCCGTCTCGGGTGTCAAGCGCACAAGGCTATAGCGACTCGTGTTATGCTTTTTAGATACCGCAAAGGGCAGCTCAACTTGCGCCAAACGTCGCCAGTGGGTCACCGCCTCTTGAGCGGGTTTGTCCAAGTCAGCAAACTTATCGGCAATGGCATCAGGCTTAAAGCTAAGCGCATAATATGGTGCCTTGGTCTGGCACAAAAGCCGCGCAGCACAGATTGATGTTTTTTTATATCGTTAGTCATAAAAATCCTTCGCTATCTTATTAACACTAGATGGCGAAGGATTCGGTAGGAAAAGTCATTAATAAGTAAAAATTATATAAAAATCAATTACTTAGACTACTCAACCGTAACGCTTTTAGCCAGATTACGTGGTTGATCGACATCCGTACCGCGCATAACTGCCACATGATACGAGAGTAATTGTACCGGCACGCTATAGACGATTGGCGCAAGATCCTCGCAGACATCAGGCACATAGACCACATGTAAGCGATCTTCTGCGACCATCTTGCTCGACTCACCTGCGAATACAAACAGCTCACCGTGACGAGCGTGCACTTCTTGCATATTGGCCTTCAGCTTATCGAACATACTATCTTTTGGCGCGAGCACGACGATAGGCATGTCTTTATCGACAAGCGCTAGTGGGCCATGTTTTAGCTCGCCTGCGGCGTAGCCTTCGGCGTGAATGTAAGAGATCTCTTTTAGCTTAAGCGCGCCCTCAAGAGCGATTGGAAACTGTAAACCGCGACCTAGGAACAAGCAGCTTTTTTTATCCTCAAAGCTCTCACTCATCGTTTTGATCGCTGCATAGAGATGGAGACTGGCGTACAGTTGCCCTGGTAGCTTGTTAAGATCCTTAATCAAGGTCTCTAAACGCGAGTTATCAACACGCTCTTGAACCACACCAATTTTGAGTACCAGCAGCATCAAGGCGACGAGCTGAGTCGTAAAGGCTTTGGTAGAGGCGACGCCAATTTCAGGACCTGCGTGCGTCGGCAAAAAGATATCGGTCTCACGCACTAAGGATGAAGTCGGTACGTTACAGAGCGCCAAGCTGACCAGTCCTGCTGGGTTTTGCTTTTGGGTATCGCGTAGTGCTGATAACGTATCAGCGGTCTCACCTGATTGTGAGATACAGATCACTAAGGAGTGATCGACAACGACTGGATTGCGATAGCGGAACTCGCTTGCGATCTCAACCGAGCAGGGCAGGCGGGTTAAGTTCTCAAACCAATATTTGACAACCATACCCGCGTGATAGCTCGTACCACAAGCGAGAACTTGAATGTGGCGAACACCTGATAACTGATCGGTATGACGCGCCAAAAACTCAGCGCGCAGGCTCAACGTGCTGCTATCTATCGCCATATCGAGCGTGCGCGAGACCGCATCAGGCTGCTCATAGATCTCTTTGAGCATATAATGCTTGAACTCGCCCTTGTCTGCATTGTGCTGGGCGGCATCGATCTCATTGATAGCGCGCTCGACCTCCACGCCATCCGCGTAGACTTGAATACTATCGCGCGTGATGCGTGCGATATCGCCTTCTTCTAAGTACATAAAGCGATTGGTCACAGGTAGCAGTGCGAGCTGGTCTGAGGCGATAAAGTTCTCGCCGATACCGACACCGATGACCAGCGGCGAGCCCAGACGCACGGTGATCAGCTCATCAGGGCTATCGACATGGATGATCCCTAAGGCAAAGGCGCCGTGTAATTTTGGGATGACCGCACGCACCGCTTCTAGTAGATCTTGGGTGTCTTGATATAGATCGTTGATCAGATGCGCGACGACCTCAGTATCGGTCTGTGAGGTAAACTCGTAGCCTTTGGCAATCAAGTCCTCTTTGAGTTCAGCATAGTTCTCGACGATACCATTATGGACGACGGCGATCTTGCCAGAGATATGCGGATGGGCATTACGCTGCGCAGGTTCGCCATGAGTCGCCCAGCGCGTATGGGCAATACCGATATGACCATTGAGACTGTCAGGATTTTGCGCGACGGCATCGACCAGTGCTTGGACTTTGCCCACTTGACGCTCGCGGTGCAACTGTCCATCACGAATCACTGTGAGACCCGCGGAGTCATAGCCGCGGTACTCCAAACGTTTGAGACCTTCGATTAAGATACTGGCAATATTACGCTCAGCGACAGCGCCGACGATTCCGCACATAGCGATTCCTTTTTTAAGATAGTTATTTATGAGATGACGGCTAACAAGAGGGCTATTTACCGATCGATGAGCAGTCAAAACGTTTATATAGTAGGTTTACAATAAAAGAGAGACGACTTTTAAAGCCGCACCACTGCTATTCATTTTTTTTGCTTGCTGTGTCTACGCTGCTTCGAGCCTGCAAAAAACAAATGCCAGTGGTGCTGTATCGTTTTGTATTGGATTGACTATATGTGTTTTATACGTATAAAATACGCTGTAAGCCGCACAGCAATTTACTTATCACTGTACGGCTTATCAGTATCAATAAAATATGGCTTACTTTTTATTCTTTACGGGACGCTCAAAGTTATCTTTTTGACTTTGTCTAGCACGACCAAAAGCCAAAGCATTGGCGTCAACGTCTTTGGTAATGACAGAACCCGCCGCTACAGTCGCCGTATTACCAATAGTCACTGGAGCTACTAGGCTAGAGTTCGAGCCAATAAAAGCATTATCTTTGATAATAGTTTGCGATTTGTTTGCGCCATCATAGTTACAAGTGATCGTACCCGCGCCAATATTGGCGTTGCTGCCGATAGTCGCATCACCGATGTAACTGAGATGATTGACCTTGCTGCCCTGACCGACAACAGACTTTTTGATCTCAACGAAGTTGCCAACTTTACTGTTATCAGCCAATACGGTATCAGGACGTAAATGCGCAAAAGGACCCACGTCGACGCCTGCGCCAATCTTGGTATGGTCAATCACGCAATATGGCTTGAGGTGACAGGCATCACCAATCTTTGAGCTCTTGATCACGCAGCCCGCCTCGATATAGACGTTATCGCCTAAGACGCAATCACCCTCAAATACTACGCCGACATCGACGAACACATCTTGCCCTGCGATTAAGCTACCACGAATATCAACGCGCGCAGGATCAGCGAACTGAACACCTGCTTCTTGCAAGTCAGCAATGAGCTTGCCTTGCCAAGAGCGCTCTAAGCTGGCGAGCTGCTGGCGATTATTGACACCTTCGATCTCAAAAGCATGATCCGGCTCTATCGCTGTGATAATAATGCTATCAGCGACTGCCATCTTGACGATATCGGTGAGGTAGTACTCGCCTTGTGCATTATCGTTTGACAGCTCAGGCAGGTACTTGTGAAGTAGCGCATTATCGACGCAATAGATACCGCTATTAATTTCAGTAATTTTTTGCTCAGCGTCGCTTGCGTCTTTTTGCTCAACGATAGCTTCTATGTTGCCTTGATTATCACGCTTAATACGACCTAGACCAAAAGGGTTGTCTACGGTAAGGGTCAGCATCGATATACCATCGGTGTTAGCCGCCTGCAAATTAGCTAAAGTTGCTGCACTAACCAGAGGCACATCACCATAGAGAATAAGGCTTTGACCGTCCTGTGGTAGCTTGTCAAGAGCAACCTTGACCGCATGCCCTGTGCCTAACTGCTCCGTTTGCGCGACCCAAGTTAGAGACAGATGCGCGTATTGACTATCCATTGCTGACTGGACTTGATCACCGCCAAAACCATAAACCACCACAGTATTATCTACCGTCAAATGATGACAAGTCTCAAGGACGTGACCGAGTAGCGGTTTGCTCGCCAAAGTCTGTAGCACTTTGGGCTTAGCTGATTGCATGCGCGTGCCTTTGCCAGCCGCTAGGATAATCACAGATAGCGATGTTTTGATAGACGCCGACATTTTACACTCCACAAATGTAACAAAATATAATTTTGAATTATAACGCAAAATAGCCCAAAAGTCATATCCGAATAGTAAGGTTTATGACTGATAAGCTTGATAACATTAGGGAAACGCTTTAATAGTAAAGTGAGGACAAAAAAAGTTAAAGATGTGAGCCATTAATGTAAAAATGCTAGAGCAGCAAACCCATCATAGCGACAACCCAAACAATAGCAGCCATCACGCCTGCAATAATGTCATCAAGCATGATGCCAAGACCACCTGCGACCTGTCTATCGGCCCAGCCAATGGGCGGCGGCTTTATAATGTCAAAGAACCGAAATAATATAAAGGCGATGATAAGGGCAAAGACAGAGGTGGTATCAGAAATATCCTGCCAAAAGCTAGTGCTCGCCACGCCTAAATAAGAAAAGGGTAGTAAGGTGATCCACATGCCCGCCCACTCATCCCAGACAATATGCGGGTCATCATGGACCTGCATGAGCTTGGAGGTGCGCCCGCATATCCATATGCCGATAATACTTGATAAGATAGTGATGATAAAAAAGGGGATAAACCCCAAACTCATCAAAGGAATGGCAACGATAAGTCCACCAACAGTGCCCCATGTACCCGGAGCGCGGCGCGGCAAACCACTACCCAGACCAATACCGAGCCAGTAGACGATGCGATCAAGTAAGCTTGCCGTAGCGGACAGGCGCGGGCAGTTATTAGCTTTGCTGATATCAGGTTTATGGTTGTTGGCATTTGGCGCGTCGTTGGTCATGGGCTAACCTATAAAGTGTTGGTAACCGCTCAAGTTGGGTAAGCTGGTAAAAGGCGCAGGGTTTGCTGTGGTCACTGGCTGACCTTGATAAAACAGCTGAATACAAGGCTTGCTAGCGCTGCTATTAGAGCTTGTATCTTGGTCTATTAGTGCCAAAGCCGTCACCTCACCAATACAAGTGATCTGAGTATTAGTTTTATTACCAAAAGTTGATGCAATATCAGTAGGCAAAGTAAAGACAAGCTCGTAATCATCGCCGCCTGTCAGTTGACATTGCAGGCGCTCTGCTATCTCTATACTAGATAGCGCCTCGCTAGTAGGTAGATCTTCAAGATTGAGCTGTATGGTAACGCCGCTCTGCTGACAGATATGTCCAAGGTCTTGATAGAGACCGTCTGATATATCGATCATCGCTGTCGTACCGATTCGCGCGAGCGCGGCGCCTAGAGCAATACGAGGGGTTGGCATATGCAAGCGATGAGAGAGACTTTGACCAATGTTATTATCAGCATGGTCTAGAGCATAAGCGGCATCACCAATACTGCCAGATACATAAACCTTGTCGCCGACCTGCGCGCCTGAGCGATAAATGGCTGGCGTGCTAGCATTTAAGTAGCCCTGCGCACTCACGCTAAGTATCAAGTTCTCGCTACGTGTGGTATCACCGCCGATTAAAGTCACTCCGAATAATGTGCACGCGTGGAACAAGCCTTTGGCAAAGTCAGTCAGCCATTCTTTATGAGCTAAGCGTTCTGGTAATGCTAGGGCGAGCAAGATACTGTGCGGTGTCGCGCCCATAGCGGCAAGGTCTGAGATGTTGACTGCGACAGCTTTATAGCCAATTTGAAATGCTAGTGTATCAATCTCATCCCAGTTAGCACTAAAGTGTCTGCCCTGGACTAAAGTATCAATACAGCTGACCAAGCGCGAGTCCGTCGGCATTTTCGTTACCGCAGCATCATCACCGATACCTTGCTCGATACCGTTGTTTATTCCTACCTGTATTTGCTTGGCATCTTGCAGGCCTAAAAATATTTGATTGATCAGTTCAAACTCGTTCATGACTCGTCTTTACTGTTCAAATCATCCGCTTGTATAGGCTGAGCGCTTGCTTTTTGGATAGCCTGCTTAGTCGCCGTTGCTGAGCTAGGTTTGAGACGGTCACGTTTGACGCCTGTTTTATTGGCACTGATACGCGGCTTGTTTGAAGCAGTCGGCTCATCAGTTTGAGTCTCTGACTGTACTGCTGTTTGACTCTCGTTTTGACTGGCTTTCGCTTGTTTGGTTGCCGCCTTTTGTGAGGTGCGTAGATTGGCTTTGGTATCGGCTTGAACTTCGAGCGCGCGTAATTCTATCGCCATTCTATCGAGTACGGCGTTGATAAGCTTATGAGCGTCAGTTGCACCAAAATGATTGTTCAGCTTCATCGCTTCATCAAGGACGACTTTGTAGGGAATCTCAAGACGGTGCTGTAACTCATAAGCGCCGATGAGTAAGATAGCGTGCTCAACGGTATCTAACTTCTCAATTCCGCGATCAAGTTGCTCAGCTATTAGCGTGTCTAAAGCCTCTATTTGCTCTGGGATATCGCGCATCATCTCATGATAGTAGCCAATGTGTACGGTGTGCATAGCATTGGTCGCGCGCGTACGGGCAGCGATGTCATATGGGGCATTGTCCAGCCAGCTACGCTTGTCCGTCGTATCAAAACGGCGATCGGTGACCAGCCACTCATACAGACCTTGCATAGCAAAACGCCGCGCTTTACGTACGGCAGTATGACTGGTTTTGTACGAAGATTCACTGACATCGAAATGTTGCTCATCATCGCGGGCGGGCGTTTGAGTGATAGAATCAGTCTGTGCGTCATTCAGAGCGCGCTTGAGTTGGTCGGTCATAAGGGGTGAATACCTAAATTTGTCAATAATACCATGCTCAAAAATAGAGCTAAAATGGCCGCTTTCACTGTCGTAAGTGGTATAAAAATATAATGTTAAATAGTAGCAGACTGGCAGAGATGACAGTCAGGTTAAGCTTGTGAATGCTAGAGTTATTGTGGAATCAACAGCCCTAGCACTTATTACTCTTTATCAGTCGTTATAAAGCAATCGCTAATTAAGCGTCATCGCTATCATTGCGGTCATCATAGTCATCATCAATATCTAATTGCGATAACACCGCTAGCATCTCAAGTACGACCATCGCCGCATCGCTGCCTTTGTTACCCGCTTTGGTACCTGAGCGCTCAATCGCTTGCTCAATGCTATCGGTGGTCAATACACCGTTGGCGACAGGAATATTGTAATCCATAGCCACACTACTAAGGCCTTTGGCTGATTCGCCCGCTACAAAATCAAAATGCGGCGTGCTACCACGAATGACCGCGCCCAAAGCAATAATCGCATCAAAACGGTCAGACTCAGCAGCGCGCTGGGCGACGAGTGGTAACTCATAAGCACCTGGTACGCGAACGACGGTGATATTGCTACCTAATACGCCGTGACGAAGCAGAGCATCAATAGCACCATCAACTAATGACTCAACGACAAAAGCGTTAAAGCGACCAACGACGATACCGATACGAGCGTCTTCATTTTGATGCAAGTTACCATCGATATGAGTAATATTATCGCGTTGCTGCTGTAAATTTGACATAGAGATATCCTTAAGTTTATAAATATTGATAAGCGTTAAGATGCAATTGAATGGTTAGTTTCAGTCATAACTTGACTGTTAACTAACTAGCAAACTAATAAAAATAAATGAGTGGCGCTATGATAGCATTTTTACACCTTTATTTGTGGATTAGCTGATCCTTGTAAACTTAATACGAATGCCCTTAAACGCTCTACAAACGCATAGTTATCCCTTGCGCTGCCATGTACGCTTTGGCCTCGCCAACAGTAAACTCGCCGAAGTGAAAGATACTGGCTGCCAGTACTGCATCGACGCCGCCTTGCAATACGCCTTGGGCTAAATGCTCGAGGTTACCGACGCCGCCTGAGGCAATAACAGGAATGTTGACTTGATCGGTAATCTGCTTCATTAGCGCTAGATCATAGCCCTTTTTGGTGCCATCACCATCCATTGAAGTCACTAATAACTCGCCTGCGCCCAGATCTGCCATTTTGCTCGCCCAAGCAACAGCGTCAATACCGGTCGGTTTGCGCCCACCATGGGTGAATATTTCCCAGCGCGGCACAAGAATGCCGTTCACATCGATATCGGCAACGCGCTTGGCATCGATAGCAACGACGATGCATTGACTGCCAAATTTCTGCGCCGCCTCCCCAACGAACTCTGGCGTAAACACCGCTGCTGAATTAATCGCCACTTTATCCGCGCCAGCATTGAGCAAATTGCGAATGTCGCTAATTTTGCGCACGCCGCCGCCAACGGTCAAAGGTACGAACACGGTTTCTGCCATGCGCTCAACCGTGTGATAAGTGGTATCACGCGCGTCACTGGTGGCGGTAATGTCCAAAAAAGTAATCTCATCTGCGCCTTGCTCGTTGTAGCGACGGGCGACTTCGACGGGATCGCCTGCGTCTATGATATCGACGAATTGCACGCCTTTGACCACGCGTCCATTGTCCACATCCAAACAGGGAATAATACGTTTTGCTAGCATAAAACCGCCTAATAAGTCGCATAAGAATACAGAGGTAAAAACCACACAATGCTATGATACGCGTTACCTTTTTACAAAACAAACCCAAAGGCTCTTTATGTGTCAACTGCTCGCCATGAACAGCAAAAATCCTGCTGACATCCGCTTTTCTTTCACAGGTTTTCGTCTGCGTGGCGGTGTCACCGATGACCATACAGATGGTTTTGGTATCGCGTACTTTGAGCCAACAGGACTGCGTCATTATTGTGACGATCGCTCAGCGATGGACTCGCCACTGGCAGAACTAGTGAGCCAAACCCGCATCAAAGCGAGCAATACTATCGTCCATATTCGTCAGTCTGATGATAGCCTACTCAGTAATGCTCACCCCTTCGTCCGTGAGATATGGGGCGAGCCTTGGGTGTTCTCACACAACGGCAAAATGACAATTCAAGAGGCGATGGATGATGATCCTATTAGGCAGGGTACCAGCCGCTATTATTGTCCCATTGGCGATACCGATTCAGAATTTGCCTTTTGTTATATGCTAAATCAGCTCAAAGAGCGTTTTGAGCACAAGCCTGATGATGAGACTCTCTATGCTTTTTTGACCGAGCAATGCAGATTTTTGGCGGGTTATGGGCTGTTTAATTGTCTATTATCTAATGGCGAGTGGATGCTCAGTTATGCCACAACCTTGTTGTTCCACGTTACGCGCCAAGCGCCTTTTGCCTCTGCGACTTTGGTCGATACTGATGTTAATAATGAGGCCACCATGGACTTTGCGCAAATCAATAGCGATGACGATGTCATGACCGTAATTGTGACCACGCCGCTTACGCGTGATGAGAACTGGCAACAGCTGGCAGTCAATGAATGCGTCATATTTAGAGACGGCAGTATCATTCACCAAGACATCCCTCATGAGCCTGCTTATCTCTCAATAGAAGAAGGACTTGAGATTGCTAAGAACGCTTAGTCTGTCTTGCGGTGACTGGCATACTGACTTGTTTCACGCTTGATCGTAGATTTTCGGTATAATGTCGCCTAAAATGCTCCCAACATTTACATGCCGCTATTAAAGAGAAGCTTATGTCTGTTTATACCCAGTTGACTGATGATCAATTTGCCGCCTTTTGCTCAAGTTTTGGGGTGTCGTTTGCTCGCGCCATTCCGATTACTCAAGGTATCAAAAACTCGAACTGGTTTATTCAGACCACAAGCGATGTTGAGGGTCAGTACTCCTATGTATTTACCTTATTTGAGGAGCGCCCGCCCGCCGATATCGAAAAAATGGCGGTGATTTTGGGTCAATTGGACGGCACTTTGCCTGTTGCCGCGCCCCTGCCTATTATCGAGAATGACTCATCGCAAGCAGCTATTAGTGACGACAACAGTACTGATTATAAAGACAATGATAAACGCTACGTCATTCATTACGAAGACAAAGCCATCACCGTTGTGCCGTGCCTGTCAGGCGCGCACCCTAAGCAAACGACTACAGCGATGTGCTATGAGATAGGCGCGGCGCTAGCGATGTTGCATGAGACTTTGCAAGAACTGCAACCTAGCGAAGATTATGGCGTCGCACTATATCCATGGCCAGAGGTACGTGACCGCGAAATACAATTTATGCCAAGTGATGAAGCCAAATTGATGAGTGATATTTGGCGTTCTTATAGTGAGTTGCCACTGGATAAATTGCCCAAAGGTTTATGCCATCTCGATATGTTCGCGGACAACACTTTGTGGGACTTGACTAAAGGTAACGAGACACTCACCGGCTTATTAGATTTCACCGAAGTGAGCGTCGATCATTATGTGATGGACATCGCTATCACGATTAATGACTTTTGTACCACATGGGGCGATGCCGAACAAGGCGAGTCCGTTGATTTTGATCGTCAAAAGATGACCGCGTTCTTACAAGGTTACGAGTCCAAACGCGTGCTTGATAGTGACGAGAACCGCGCACTACCAGTCCTGCTGGCAAAAGCGGCGGTTATCTTTTGGTTATTACGTCTAAACGTCATTCATTACAACCGTACCGAAGGGCGCAGTGGCGATAACATTATGGTCAAAAACCCTGATCTTATGAAGCGCTTGGCCGCTTATCACTACTCGCACGTCGAAAAAGATCAGGCTACGGTATTTGTCCTCGAACATACGCGCTATACGGATGACGATATGGAAAAAGAGATCGCCGACTTTAAACTCATTGGTGTGTTTGCCAGTGAGTCTCAAGCACAGGCCGTAATCGTGCAACTTAAGACGCAGCCAGGGTTTGATGAATATCCGAATGGTTTTCATATCGACGAATATCCACTCGGTCAAATCAACTGGTCTTCAGGTTTTGTGGTTTATGAATAACTTACTTATCGCTCTCTAAAAACGATACACTAAGATAATGACCCCTCTTTTGATGGCTCTACGAAAGGCGTTTTTTAAGTGACACTATTGGTTATCAAAACTTTGGTTGCAAAAAGGGTCAAAAATATTTTGGCTATCAACTTTTCGTTGATTACTCGCCCAGCATACAAGAGTTTGACGGCTAAACCTAACGTACTTAACGCGGCAACTAAGGATGACTCCATGACTGATCAAGTCGATAATTGGCATAAGCTGGCTCGTTTTGATACCAATATGCAAGGCGAATTGAATGCCAACTTACTGCGTAATAATGGCATTACCGTCTCGTTGCAAGCGTTGAGCGCTATCCCAGGAATGAACTCAGGCGTTGTGCTGTGGGTACAAGACACGGATTTAGCGCAATCTCAGCGTATCTTAAGCGGTGTAAGTACGGCAACGGATGGGGAGGCACTTCTTGAGCAGATGAGCGACGCAGAGCTAGGGATTGTGCCTGATACGCGGATAGACTCAGTAGCAAAAGATAAGTAATTATGCAATTTTAGGAAGCAACCAAGTATTGAAGACTATCGAGGCGGAAGCAGATAAATGTGTCAACTTTTAGGAATGAACTGTAATACCCCAACCGATATCGGCTTTAGCTTTGCAGGCTTTCGTCGCCGCGGCGGTATGACTGATAGTCATGAAGATGGTTTTGGTATTGCGTTCTTTGAGCGTGGTGAATGTGCGCTAAGTGGTACTACCAATGCTTCAACAGGCCTACGCTTGTTCCATGACAATCGTCCAAGCCATCTATCGCCCGTTGCTGACTTGGTCAATAACTATCCCATCAAAGCGATGAATGTCATCGCGCACATTCGCAAAGCGACGCAAGGGCAAAATTGTCTGGCGAACACCCATCCGTTCGTCCGTGAGGTTTGGGGCGAGCAGTGGGTATTCGCACATAATGGTCAGATGAGTAGCGATTTTGTCAAACGCTGCCAACGCTTGCAGGATAATGGCAACGCCTCGCACTGTCAGCCTGTGGGTAATACTGACTCTGAAATGGCGTTTTGCTATCTTATCAATCGCCTAAAGAGCAGCTTCAAATCGCGTCCTGATAACGACACACTATTTAACTTTTTGACCACTCAGTGCCGTTATCTATCAGCCAACGGCCTATTTAATTGCCTTATATCGAATGGTGAGTGGCAACTGGCATACGCGGGTAGCTTACTGTTTTATCTCACACGCCAAGCGCCGTTTGGCGAGGCAGAACTCGCTGATGATGAGATATCCATCAACTTCGGTGATGTGACTGATGATACGGACAAGACGACGATCTTAGTCACCGTGCCACTGACCAAAAATGAGAAATGGCAACAGATAGCGGTCAATGAATGCCTAATATTCCAAAACGGTGACGTCGTCTATAAGAACAGCCCAAGCCAGCGTAAGTTTTTGACGATCGACGAAGGCATTGCGATTGCGCGGGCGGTTGGGGCGAGTGTTTAGACGTATAGTCCACAACAGCGCTTAAACTTCTCACCTGATCCGCAAATACACGGCTGTTTTTGACTGATATTTATCTCAACCGTGGGATCCAAAAAGTACCAGCGCTCACTGTTATCTGCTCTGCTTTTAACCTTCAAAAAAGTAGAGCGCTCATGATGCGCTTTTAAGCCATCATCCTTATTCTCAGAGCTGTTAAAGTACGCCTCAAACTCAACTTGCGCATGGCGCTTACCCAGCTTGGCTGTGTGCTCTAAGATTTCTAATCCTGCCCAATTGGTCGCGCGTGCCCAAGACTCAATCGCATTTATATCAAGAAAGTCCTGCTGCGCAGGCAGGGTAGTCTTGACGATATAATCAGGTTTTAACATGACAAAGGCGCTATAACGCGACCGCATCAAACGCTCAGCCGTCTCAGCTTGTATCGTCGCCGTATCGTCATTGAGCAGACTATCATGATAAGGCTGACAGCAGTCACTGTAGGCTACAGGCTTCGTCAAAAAATCTAATTTTGGTGAAACTTGGCAGGGACATGGTGGCATAATTTACTCTTATGATTTTTCATCTGTTATAACGCAAAAAGTCTTCTAGCACCGCAGGCAACATACCGACTCTAAGCTGCGTCCAAGGTTCAGGATCGCGTAGCTGTTGCCAAAACTCGGTAAAGGGCGGCGCAAAATATATCAGTAGAGCAATCAGGACATAGAGCAGCACGTACCACCATTTATCTTTGTGCGCATAAAACTTCATCGCTGTACCCGATGAGCGCTTCATTGTCATGCCCATTAGATTGACGCTGTAGAGTTCATCTAACGCTAAGTGCACCATCGCCCCGCCAAACAAAAACAGTCCAAAGAACCAACTAGCTGTCAAAGCATTGCCGAGTACGTAGTAACTTAAGCTTACTAGCCCCAGACCCAACACTGCCATATAAGGTACGGAATGAATGACACCGCGATGTACCGTCATACGCGTAAAAATACTAAAAACCACGTAACGCATAAACCCATAACCTGCAAGCCACAGCCCTACAAGGGCGAGCAAACTTAGCTCATCACGCCAATGCATCACAAGACCAAAGGCAAACACAAATGACATTAGATTAAAGCCAAGCTTGATCGGAGTTGAGTTATCAGAGTCCAGATCAGGTAACAGACCCCCTATGGTGCCAAGCGCCACGCATAACAAAAACCCAGAGTCATCGATTAATCCCGCTTTATAAATTGTCAGTGCTACAAGTCCACTAACGGCAAACGCGCCGTTTAAATGAGTGTTAAAATTCGCCATAAATACTCGTCATAAATGCTACTGGTCACTGATGTTAAATGAGACTGCGCCTGCTAAAAAAGCGCTTTATGATACCATAGACAAGCCAGATGCCTGCTAGAGATAATTGCTATGATGCCTACTGATCTGATCCTTGATGTTCATTCGAACACCGCAACAACACCCAAAAAATCACTCGATAGTCGCTTCGCTAAAATTGACTGGCACGCGCCATGGTTATGTCATTTGAGTCAACTAAGCGGTATCAGCCAAACGATAACGCAACTAAGTGCGACAGATAAGGGCGCTACTCTTGACCGTACAGAGCATTTGGACATCATCGCTGACATCTTAAACTCAGCTATAAAGAAGCAAAGTAACGATTCAAAAATGCCTCAACCGACCATCAAACCTGCGGCGTATAACGATACTCACGCGCTCAAATTTGTCTCACAAAACGCGCTACCAGAAGGCGTAGGGTACGAGCACTTTATCGGTACGACAGGTCGTATTCCAACGCGCAATAATCTACATGATTTATTTAACGGTAGCATTTGGCTCACTTTTCCTAAGACCAAAGCCGTGCTTAATTATTATCATATGCTAAAGCTTGCAACCGATACACAGGAGCATAATACTGGTGCGACTCGAGGGCGGGTTCGCGATACTATCACGGTATTTGATGAAAACGGAGCAGTGCTAGTCACCTCAAACCCTAGTATTGGCGACGCCTTGACCTGTTTCGATTGGCAAGGTAGTTTGATTGAGACGCGACACCATTGGGACGATCCAACGCAGCCTAACGCCGATGCGCAAGCGGCGGTTTATATTTTTGGTCATGCGCTACTTGAGCAGTTGATTACGCCGCGCAAGCCTTTATGTGCGCACAGTGTCATCATCCAAGTAAGCCAAGATTTTTTTGTATTATCGATGTCTGAGCGTATGACGTTACTCGATGACAAGCTTGCCCGTTATATGCATGAGTTATTATCAAATGAAGCCGTCTCACCACGTTATTTATCACCGCTACCGATACTAGGCGTGCCACGATTTTGGGCTGAAAACAGCGATCCTTGTTTTTATAATGATAGCTATGTCTTTCGTAGCGGTCGCTTGCGTCAGAAATAAATTTTGTCTTGGTATTAGCCTACTAACTTTTGCTTTGTATCACTCTTTAGTTACGATTCTGCCACCATTTGCCTACGCTCAGTCATTAACATCTGTAAGCTTATTTGTTATGGTAAAAGGATATTACTGTTAACGGTTTATAGTTCTGTTATCGTTTTTGTTAAGCTTTTATTTATAAATGTTAAGCTTTTAAGCTGATAGCTAAAATTTAAACGACTCATAATAATGATAATTTGTAGCCACCTATAACCAAAAGAAGGAAGCAACTCATGAGTGATATCTTTGACGTAAAAGACACCCTATCAGTCGATGGCAAGGAACATGCCTACTACAGTCTGCCTGAGCTGACCAAAACTTATAGCAATATTAGTAAGCTGCCATATTGCATGAAAGTCGTATTAGAAAACCTACTGCGTAACGAAGACGACGGTCAATCTGTCGGTAAGAACCACATCGAAGCGGTTGCCAATTGGGATGCAGGTGCTGAAGCTTCAAAAGAAATCGCCTTTATGCCTGCTCGCGTCGTTTTGCAGGATTTCACTGGTGTGCCATCGGTCGTCGATTTGGCAGCCATGCGTGATGCCGTGGTTGAGCTGGGCGGTAAAGCCGAGCAAATTAACCCGTTTATCCCTAGTGAATTGGTCGTCGATCACTCCGTACAAGTGGATGCTTATGGTCGCGAAGATGCGCTAGATTTGAACGAAAAGATCGAATTTAAGCGTAATAATGAGCGCTATGAGTTCTTGCATTGGGGTCGTAACGCCTTTGAAAACTTCGTTGTCGTACCGCCAGCGACCGGTATCGTCCATCAGGTCAACCTTGAGTATTTAGCACGTGTGGTGATGGCTGCTGACGTAGATGGAGAATTAACCGCTTATCCTGATACGGTGTTTGGTACTGACAGCCATACTACGATGATTAATGGTATTGGCGTGCTTGGTTGGGGCGTGGGCGGTATTGAAGCAGAAGCTGCCATGCTTGGTCAGCCATCATCAATGCTGATTCCACAAGTCGTTGGTTTTGAGATGACGGGTAAATTAACCGAAGGCGTCACCGCCACGGATTTAGTATTGCGTGTGGTTGAAATGCTACGTGCTCATGGCGTAGTCGGTAAATTCGTCGAGTTTTATGGTAAAGGCCTACACAGTATGCCGCTCGCCGATCGTGCGACGATTGCCAATATGTCACCAGAATATGGCGCAACTTGTGGTATTTTCCCAATTGACCAAATGGCGATTGATTATCTGCGTCTATCAGGCCGCGACGAAGAGCAAATCGAGCTGGTTGAAAAATATGCCAAAGCACAAGGCATGTGGCACGATGCCGACACCCCAGCAGCGACCTATTCAAGCAACTTGCATTTAGATTTATCATCGGTACAGCCTGCGCTTGCTGGTCCTAACTTGCCACAACAGCGTATCAACTTATCTGATATGCATGAAAAATTTGGCGAAACCTTAGAAAAAATGACCAAAGATCGCAAATCGGAAGTCGAGGGTAAAGTACGCTTTGACCAAGAAGGCGGTGAGCAAGAGCAAGCCGAGACCTTGGCCGCAAAGCCAAAGGTCAATAATAATCAAAATGATGGCTATCAGCCTGCCAATGGGGTTTTCTCTACTGTTAAGATTGATGAGACAGACCACAAGTTGCGCGATGGCTCAGTCGTTATCGCAGCGATTACCTCCTGTACCAACACCTCAAACCCTGCGGTGATGATTGGTGCTGGGTTGGTAGCGAAAAAAGCAGCAGCAAAAGGACTTAAAGCCAAGCCTTGGGTAAAAACCTCATTGGCACCTGGTTCTAAAGTCGTCACTGATTACCTAGAAAAAACCAAACTGATGGATGAGCTGGAAAAAACAGGCTTTTACTTAGTCGGTTATGGTTGTACGACTTGTATTGGTAACTCAGGCCCGCTGCTCGAATCTATCGAAAAAGGTATTGAAGAAAATGACTTGGTCGCTGCGGCTGTACTGTCTGGTAACCGTAACTTTGAAGGTCGTATTCACTCGCATGTGAAAGCAAGCTACTTGGCGTCACCGCCATTGGTCGTCGCTTATGCACTCGCTGGTACGGTCGATATCGATATGACTACGCATCCGCTAGGTCAAGACCAAGATGGCAATGATGTGTTCCTAAAAGACATCTGGCCAACATCTGACGAGATCAATGAGCTGATTGCCAACAATATCGATGCTGAAATGTTCCGCAAAAACTATGGCGAAGTGTTTGACGGTAGTGCTGCTTGGAACGCCATTAGCTCAGCCGATAGCCAGCTGTATCCATGGGATGAAGGCTCGACATATATCAAAAACCCACCGTTCTTTGATGGTATGACCATGGAACCAGACGGTATCCGTGATATCGAAGGCGCACGCATCTTAGGTCTGTTCGGTGATTCAATCACGACCGATCATATTTCACCAGCGGGTAATATCGACCCAGACTCGCCAGCAGGCAAATACTTGCAAGAGCGCGGCGTCATGCAAGCCGACTTCAACAGCTATGGCTCACGCCGTGGTAATGATGCGGTCATGACTCGTGGTACTTTTGCTAATATCCGTATCAAGAACACGATGATGGGTGGTCGCGAAGGCGGCTATACCTATTACTTCAAAGGCGACAGCGCCACGCTACAAGACGGTGAAGAAATGGCCGTTTATGATGCCGCGATGCAGTATAAAGAAGACAAGCGTCCGCTCGTCGTCCTTGGCGGCGCGGAGTATGGTTCTGGCTCTAGCCGTGATTGGGCAGCTAAAGGTACTATTTTGCTCGGCGTAAAAGCGGTACTGACCAGCTCGTTTGAGCGTATTCACCGCTCAAACCTAGTAGGCATGGGCGTGTTGCCATTGACCTTTAAAGAAGGTGAAAACGCTGAGACTTACAAGCTCGATGGTTCAGAAGTGATCAGCATTAGTGGTCTCGATAATGGTGAAAGCAAAACCGCTAAAGTCACCGCTACGCGTGCTGATGGATCAGCAGAAACCTTTGAGGTTAACGTCGGTCTACAAACGCCAAAAGAGCGCGAATACGTGCGTCATGGCGGCGTGTTGCACTATGTGCTACGTCAATTGGCGGCTGAGAATAAAGACGCTGCTTAATGATTGATTAGAGTTAGAACGAGAAAAGCTCAGTTTTTATGGCTGGGCTTTTTTATGGAAGTTAATTTTAGGGTAGCACTGTGCCTTAGGAAACCTATCCTACTTTTCGCTATTATCTGTCTCGCCCTTTCTAAGTAAGTAATTTAACTCCCAAGCCAATAAATACCAAACCACTGACTCTATTCAAAATAGATTTAATCGCTGGATTCTCTCGCAGCTTTTGACTAAATTGTGCAGCCAATAACGCCAAACACAAGCACCAAACAAAACCAGTTACAGCAAAGGTTAGTCCCAACATTAAAAATGACAACAAGCATAGTCTTCACAAAGAAGACTAATAACCCATAAATAAACCACCGCTTTGACGCTTAAAAAGTTATCATCAGCATGCTTTTATAACTACGAAATAACTTGTCCAAACCTCTATATCAATAACCGCTAAATTGAGCCAACTATGAGCAGACGCGACCTTATTATTTTTATTAGCTTGTCTTTTATGTGGTCGCTATCCTTTATATTTTATAGGGTAGGCGTGCCAGAGTTTGGCTCAATGTCATTTGCAAGCTTGCGCGTGATATTTGCAGGCATTACAATGCTGGCGTTTTTGGCTTTTAACCCAAGCCATATAAGAGCAGTTGGCAAACATTGGAAACTACTTACTGTCGTGGGCTTGGTGTCTACGTCGATCCCTTTTGTGCTGTTCTCATATGCGGCGCAATCAGTGAACGCGGGGGTACTTGCGGTACTTAATGCTTCGGTACCGATGATGAGTGGTTTTATTGCGAGCACCTTTTTTAATGATAAGCTCTCAAAGAAGCAAACGTTGGGTCTGGTGATAGGTATCATAGGCGTTGTAATATTAATGAGCGAGAGCTTGTTTGGCGGCGCAGCCTCAGATTTAGGTGCAAGCTTGATACCGATGGGTTATGCTTTGCTCGGCTGCGTGGGCTATGCCATTGGTGCGAATGTCACTAAGAACTATTTGCAAGATACCTCGCCTATCGCTATCACTATTGGCGCTATGCTCATTGCAAGCATTGTCATGCTACCCGTCGCTATTTATGAGTTCCCCTATGGTCAGAGTATTAGTCTAAAAGCATGGGTGTCTGTCGTCTGTATTGGTGTGTTTTCAACCGCCATTGCGTTCATTTTTATCAATGAGCTGATCAAGAGCATCGGCCCTATGCGTGCTACTAGTATTACCTTAGTCATTCCGATATTTGCGATTATTTTTGGTTATATACTGTTGGGCGAAGCTTTAGATACCGCGGCTATCATTGGCTCAGTCGTCATATTAGTAGGGACGTATTTATCACTGAATTTATCTTTGAAAAGCTTTACAGGTTCTCATTAATTATTTAGTTGATAATACATCCTGATAAAAACCGAGCATAAAAAAAGCCTAATCATTAAGACTAGGCTTTTTTATTGATTGACTTTTAAGGCAAGTAATTAACGAACATTGTCACCATAAGTGACGATTGGACGATCTAAGCGATGCTTAGTTGCAGCACTTTTTGCGCCAGCGATAGCCGCGACAAAGGTCAATAGCGCGCTGATTAACCAGAATAGGCCACTGTACAATGCCGCTTTACGAGCCACATCTTCAGCTTGTTGCAAGTTCTGATCGACAGTCTGCTGTGCTTGAGCGATATACTGCTCAGTTTTCATCTTATACTCATTGAATGATTGCGTGACTTCATTGCGTACTTCAAGCGCTTGTGCTTCAGTCAGGCCTTCAGCTTGCAGGCGAGTAATCAGATCATCACTTTTCAATGTCTGCTCAATTGATGCCATACGCTGTTTGGCATAGTCATCAATGTTACGCCAAGTATCGATACTCGTGAAGTCCATATCAGCTACGTCACCTTGAGTCTCATTAATCATTTGCTCAACGACATTGGTGGTTGCAGCGATTTGCTCTTCATTCAAGTTTTGAGTATTGTTAGCTACTAAGGCGTTCAAGTCTTCTTTGCTGATGTTACCAGAGACCGTTTGATACGCTTGCTGCGCACGTTGTTGGAGCTGCTCAATGGTGCTATCTGGCGCGGCAACAGCTGCCGTACCTACTGCTGATGTTCCTGCTGCGGCCACGCCGCCTGCTGTCTTGGCTACAGTGCTGACTGTACCACCAATAGCATTACCTGCTGACGCTAGAATGCCAGTCGCGCTACTCAAGGTAAAGAAGGTTGTGAATAGTATGATTAACGCGGCAGTCAACATACCCGTTAGGCTGGCGTCTTTTGGATCAACATCAGTGCCGTCACCAAATATAGCTTCTGGTGCCGAAAATTTAATCGCAAAGTAACCTGCGATAAACGCGCTGACTAAAGCAGTTACTGCAGCATATATGCCGCCTGCAATACTCGTACCTTTCAAATCAAAAGGGAGAAAAGAGCTTAGTACCAGCGCAAGAGCAATCATCGCCATGACGACAATCAGTCCCATAACGAGACCGGCTAATACACCGCGCCATGATGGGCGACGCTGAGATGAATAAGTAGGGGTCATAACCATTCCTTTTAAGTAATGCATATCAATCAGTATAAGGTTGAGGTATTCACTATCCTCAAATACATAAATTAAGTACTTATACCAGTAATTAGGTAGTGAATATACGGCAAGCTTAGCCAAAAGCGACTAATATTAGTAACACTATTAGGTAGTGAATCACAAGCATCTTGTGTACAAGTGTTAACCTATGTCACTAAAAAGGAGGTATGTAAGATTGTGTAAAGATATCAAGATAAGCTATTGAAAGCGATAACTATTTTTTAAAATAAATGGACTTTTACGTAACTAATTGAGACGATTACATCATTAGAGATAGAATCGATAGATACAAAAAAGCCCAGTCACATTTATTATGACTGGGCTTTTTTATCGCGCTTACTAGTCTTATCTCATGCTAGGCAAAAGGGCTAGCAAATGACGCCAAATAGTGGCGTCCCCAGGGGGATTCGAACCCCCGTTACCGCCGTGAAAGGGCGGTGTCCTAGGCCTCTAGACGATGGGGACGCATAGAGTGTTACATTTGATGCTATTAAACATCGTAGCAACGGTCAATCACAATATCAGAGTACTTGTTATAAGTAATATAAAAAGTCTTGCCTAGGTGCTGATACTGCCTCTTAACTGTTTTATCTAAGATAAAAGAATCTAACGATAAAAATATGGTGGAGCTAAACGGAGTCGAACCGTTGACCCCTTGCATGCCATGCAAGTGCTCTACCAACTGAGCTATAGCCCCTCGCTAAGAGTGAGCGTATTTTAGGGAATAGCTAGGTTGTTGTCAATAGGTAATTTTGGGAATCGTGATAAATACGACTAAAGATTGTAGAGTATGCTCTGTTCATACTGTATTCGACTTCCCTATGTACTCTAGTAAGACGCTAAATAGCATTTCCACCAGCACTATTCCAAGCTTTGGTAAAACCCATTACTGGAAAATATGTTTTTTCACTATTAAATTGAATCTCAATAGGCGAAGTAGCTATTTTAAAAAGATTGACAACATAACTATGTCCACGATCTGTTTCGGGAGTCATACTCAAATAGAAGTTACCTGTATCATTATACTTTTTGCACCACTGCAACATTTTTACAGCTTGTCCATTGAATATAATAGTACTATTTTTAGGGATATTACTTTCATAGCTGCAAGTACTATTTCCTAAGGAAGAGTGGTCAGAAAAGTAGATTCTTTGATTTCCTGTTCTAGAGTGATTTATTTCGGCTTCAAAATACTTAACTTCATCATCATAATCACTCTTATACTCAATTAATGCACTACCATTCAAAAGCTCATCCCAAGACATATAGCTTTCTATTTGAGTTGAATGACTTTGTGTTATCAAAAAGCAAGCTAAAAACAATGGTGCAAATATTTTCATAGATTTCAAGGTTTCAGTCTCCAAATAGATTTTTAATATCAAACTAAAGTTGTATATTACAATAATTTATATTTCTTTTGGAAAAATAAACTGAAAAATAGCAAGTCCTACTTTTATAAAACCTGCCTTCTATATTTATAAGTACTTAGTATTCAATAGATTTCACTGTTTAGCCATTCTCTTCACGCGCGAGCAAATCCGGCAACGCTGCTGCCGTCTTCTCAAGCTTTTTCAGCTTTTTCTTACCCAAACCGCCAAGCACGTCAATAGCGTGACGCAAGCGAGTCATTGTCATATCCGCCCCGATGATCCACATGGAGTTCATAACGGGCGTGGATGATGAGCTACCTGCAATAGCGATAAAGAACGGCGCAATAAAGTCGCGCATCTTGATATCAAGCGCCGCTGACATGCCTTTGACGATAGCATAGATATTGTCTTCAGACCATTTAGGCAACGCCTCTAATTGCCAAAGGGTCAGTTGTAGGATCTCCATGATCTGCTCAGCCGTGAGCGTTTTATGCGTAAAATCTTTGGCGGTAATCTCAGGCAAGTTTTGAAAGTAAAATCCGCCCCAGTTGATCGCGTCAGAAAGTAGCTCAATTCTTGGCTGAATAGCGGCTGCCATGGCGGTGAGCTTGTCGCTATTATTCGCCCAGTCGAGTATTTTGTTTTTTAGCTCCTCAGACGTGAGAGCGCGTAGCCATTCACTGTTAAGCCAATTGAGCTTTTCGATATCAAAGATAGGTCCGCCCAAAGACACTCGCTGTATATCGAAGCTGGTGATCATCTCATCAAGGGTGAATTTTTCTTCGTCGTTCGGCATTGAGTAGCCCATACGGCCTAGATAGTTAAGTAGCGCTTCGGGCAATACGCCTGCGTCGCGGTAGTAGGTAATAGAGGTGGGGTTTTTGCGTTTAGAGAGTTTAGATTTGTCAGGGTTACGCAGTAGCGGCATGTGACAAAGCACTGGCATCTCCCAGCCGAAGTACTCGTATAATAATTGATGCTTGGGCGCAGAGTTGAGCCATTCTTCACCGCGCATAACGTGGCTGATCTCCATCAAATGATCATCGACGACGTTGGCGAGATGGTACGTTGGCAGACCATCGGTCTTGAGCAAAACCTGCATATCCACTTGCTCCCATGGTATCTCAACCGTACCGCGCAGCATATCTTCAACTTGACATACGCCGTCAGAGGGCACACGCATACGAATCACAAACGGCTTGCCATCGCTTGCCATCTGGTCCGATTCTGCGCGCGTCAAATTAGCATAGCGACCATCGTAACGAGGCGATTCGCCATTGGCCATTTGTGCTGAACGCATCGCATCAAGCTCCTCAGCGGTGCAAAAGCAGCGGAAGGCATGATCCAAATCTAGTAGTATTTGCGCGTGTTCTTTGTAGATATCAGCGCGCTCGCTTTGACGATAGGGTGCATGTGGCCCGCCAACATCAGGGCCCTCGCTCCAATCAAGTCCAACCCAACGTAGCGCATCCAAAATCATCTGCTCAGAGGATTCAGTTGAGCGCGCCTGATCGGTATCTTCGATACGCAGGATAAACTCACCGCCATGAGCTTTGGCAAAGGCTAAGTTAAATAGCGCAATATAAGCGGTACCGACATGGGGAAATCCAGTAGGTGAGGGCGCAATACGAGTACGGACAGGGCGATTGGATCTAGCGGGACTGGTAGTTTGGGTCATAAGGGTCTCAGGGTATTATTGTTGATTAAAAAATAGGCAATTAAAGAGTAGGCCATCAACTCTAGAAATAGCGTAAAATATAGCGCTAGTATAGCAGAGCGTTTCGATATTTTTAATGAAAAGCCGCTCTAGCGCTTGACTCACCGTGTATCCTTGCGATAATAACGCAAGCGGTATGATAACTTGCTTATTTTTATCTTTTTTTTACTACTACTGACCGCGTTTGTTTTATTACTAAGCGCGTAGGTCGTCATTTACTGAGTGATTTGTGTCCCTATTAGATTCTAAGTCCGACTCCACTCCGGATACCGCACCTGTTCTATCAAGCGCAGTACGGACGCTAGATACGGACGAGTTAAGTTTCATTCATGATGCGGTGTTGTTACCAGAGGCTGTCGCTGCGGTACTGGGCGTCAAGTCCTTGCCAAAGACAAGTAGCGTGCAAGCGAGCGGCATCTATGTGGATGCAACCTTTGGGCGCGGTGGTCACAGCCGTCTGCTACTAAGCCAGCTGTCTGATGATGCCAAGCTCATCGTTTTTGACAAAGACCCAACCGCCATTACTGTGGCACAAGAGCTTGCAGCAAAAGACAGCCGCGTGCATGTCATTCATGAGAGTTTTGCCACTTTGACCACTAGTTTGGCAGCGCTGAATATTACCCAAGTTGATGGACTCATGGCTGATTTGGGTATCTCCTCCCCGCAGATTGATGACGGTAGCCGCGGCTTTAGCTTTATGCGTGATGGCGTGGTCGATATGCGTATGGACACCAGTCGTGGGCAGTCGGTAGGTCAGTGGCTCGAAAAAGTCGATGATGAGACGCTTGCCAATGTGCTCTATGAGTTTGGTGAGGAGCGTCATAGTCGCCGTATTGCTCGCGCCATCAAGCAAATGAATCGTTATGAGTCGACGCTTGAGCTGGCAGAAGTGATTAAAGTGGCCCATCCGAACTGGCAGCGGGGCAAGCATCCTGCGACCCAAAGCTTTCAGGCAATGCGTATCTTTATCAATAATGAGCTCGGTGACGTTGATAGCTTTTTGGCACAGAGTATTGCTATTCTAAAGGCAGGCGGACAGCTCGCTGTCATTAGCTTTCACTCGTTAGAGGATCGCCGTATCAAGCAGTTCTTGCAGCGTCATAGTAAGGGTCAGTATCCAGAAGATGAGAAGCTACCAATGCCGCCTAAGCGTCCGCGGTACTTTAGTAAGCCTAAACGCGTAGGCCCAAGCAAAGATGAAACTAGCCAAAACCCGCGTGCGCGTAGTGCGTGGCTACGGATGGCGACTCGTACCGATACAATCTACCACGACAATGAAAAGTAGCGGCTGTTAACATGGATAACGACTAACAGCGAAGCAGATGCATAGCATGAATGGCTACGCAGCTGTTAAAAAGCGGTAAACATTCTCTGTTAAGCTGCTTCACTTTTAAGTTGTGCCTTGTTTTTGTTTCATATCAGTTTTTATATTAGTTTTTCTTGTATTTTGTATCTATTCTTTGAGAGCGTGATGGCACCTTCTGACAAATCGAGCAAGCAGCACCCTACCTCTACCGCCAATATGGATGTCGGTGAACTCTTTGCCAAACGCTTTAATGTCGTCAGTATCTATGTGGTCATACTATTACTGCTAGCAGGCGCGATCATTTGGAGCGGTATCAAAACCGCTGAAAACGTGCAGCAATATCATCAGGACTACAAAACCTTGCAAGACATGAAAAAACAAGAGCGCAAATTGCAAATTGAACATCAGCGCCTATTGATTGAGCAGCAAACCTTTAGCGCCACCCCGCAAATTGCCAGTCGCGCGGTCTCAGAGCTGGGTATGTACTCGCCCACACTTAAAGACAAGCTTATCATTCAGCCAGGTGTGGCAGCCGTGCTACCGAGTACTGCGACAAATGAGCAAGAGTCTTTAGCGACTGAAGCTACCGATACAGCAACAGAGGACGCGCCGCAAGCCCGTACTGATATCTCGGAGGCGGCGCTATGAGCACCAAAAAGCCTCAGTCCAAAGCTAACAAAAACAAAAAACCTGCCAGCGGTAAAGTCATCAAACCCCTTCGCCGCGCCAGCACTGCCAAATCAAGCAATGCGGCGAATAATCGTAAAACAAAATTATTCGGTCGTCTAAAAAAGAACGAGAGCGAAGGCGCTTATACCAGTGTCAAAAACCGCAAAAAGATCGCCTTTAATAAAGCCTCAGGGGCTTCTACTCGCGGTGGATTTGAGGATGATAAAGACCGTTTTCGCCTGATTTGGGGTATTGCTTTTGTTGTCTTGATACTGCTGATAGCACGTGCCTACTATGTGCAAGTCATCAATGCTCAGTTCTACCAAGATAAAGGTAATGAGCTCATCACCAGCACTCGCACACAAAAGTCTTATCGGGGTATGATTACCGATCGCAATAATCTGCCTCTTGCGGTTAGTGCGCCTCTTGCGACTGTCTCCTTTAGTCCGCACGATTATGCGCGTGAATACTATGAGATCAAACGCATTATCTTGACTAATCCAAGTAGTCCGCAATTACGAGCGCGGATGGAGCAGCGTCTTAAAGACATGGATTTGACCATTTTAGCCGCTGCTGCCAATATCCCGGTCACTGAATTGCAAAAAGTGACAGCTATCGACGATAGTGTTGACGTCACTGACCCTGACGCGGTAAAAGCGGCGCTACCTTCTGGTGCAGGGTCACATTATCTACCGCTACTCAATAAGGTGACGCCTGAGATTGCGCAAAGTGTCAGCGCACTAGACTTTACCGCTGTATACGAAAAGAACTTCTTTCAGCGTTATTACCCGCAGCCGCAGCCGAACTCTCAGCTGCTTGGATTCATGGGTCAAAACTCTGATGACCCTGAGGGCGGTTATGAGGGACGTGCGGGTATCGAGCGTCAGTATGAGACCGCGCTCGCTGGTGATGATGGCAAAGTATTGGTTCTAAAAGATGCCAAACAAAACAGTCTAAAAGAGATCAAGCAGCTCGAACCTGAAATCGCAGGCAAAGATGTGGCGCTGACGATAGATTCGCGCTTACAGTATTTGCTCTACAAGGAGCTTGAAAAAGCGGGGCGTTTACAACAAGCGCGCTGGTCGACAGGGATGATCGTTGATGTGCAGACAGGCGAGGTACTGGCGCTCTCGACATGGCCGTCCTTTAACTCCAACGATCTCAACGAGATGACAGGTGAAAACCAACGTAATCGCGCCGTGCTTGATGTTTTTGAGCCAGGTTCTGTTATGAAACCGTTCACAGTCGCAGCGGCTCTTGATTCTGGCAAATACACTGCCAACTCTTTGATTGATACCAATCCTGGCTCTATCCGTGTGCGTGGTTATACTATTCGCGATCATAATAATTTGGGCATGATCAACATGGCAACGCTATTACAGAAATCGAGTAACGTTGCCTCTACCAAGATTGCGCTGTCACTGCCGCCAGATGCTATTACCAATATGCAAAGGCAGTTTGGTTTTGGTGCAAAAACGCCCTTACAATTTCCTGGTGAGGGCAGTGGTCTGGTTGTTACGCCAAAAGAAAAAGAAACCGCAAGACGAGCAACGGTCAGTTATGGTTATGGTCTACAGGTGACGCTTGCGCAAGTGGCGCAGGCCTACTCTGCACTAGCCGCAGGCGGCGTCATGCATCCGCTGACTTTGACTAAGAGTGATAAACCACTGCCCAGCAAACGCATTATGGAACATGAGCAAGCGATGGCGATTGTTGAGATGTTAGAGGCGGTGACTGAACCTGGTGGTACCGCAAAAGCTGCGGCGATCGATGGCTACCGCGTCGCTGGCAAAACAGGAACCTCACGCCGAATCAATCCTGATGGCGGCTACTATACGGATCAGTACCGTAACGTCTTTGCAGGTATGGCACCAGCATCTAATCCAAGGCTAGTTGGTGTCATGTTGGTTGAAGATCCGCGTGGTCAGATCTATGCAGGCTTGACCGTCGCGCCTGTCTTTCACAATGTGATGAAAGAGGCGCTACGTCTGTATAACGTACCATTAGACAAGCCCTTGCAGACTACAGAACCATAAAAAATTTAAAATAGAGCAACACCTGTAGATCTTTACATTGTCTCTAATTTTCCCTTTTAGGAGTTGTCCATGACTGAGTCAAATCATAGCCTAGTTACTTTGCAGCAGTTGATGGACAGCACAAATAACAGCGACGATAAGGGTATACCGCTCCGCAAGTACATAGTAGACATGCTAGTAGAGATATCAGTCGCTACTATACCCTTTAATCAATTTCGATTAGATAGTCGTCAAATGGTAGCAAAAGATGTGTTTGTACTCCTAAAAAGCCAGACGCCAAATTGCCAAAACAGCCGTTACTATACCGAGCAAGCCGCACAAGATGCAGCCTTTATATTATCCGAGATTGACCCTCAAGCTTTATTCACCAAAGCTAATGTTCCGCCGCATAGCCGTATCCAACTCAATGATGGTCAAGATACGCTCGCGTCATCACTATCTTTATCCGCTTTGCCTTGTCCTATCCTTTATATCCCTAACATCCGTGATTTTTTGGGTGATTTAATTCAAAGCCGCTTGCAGTATCAGCAGCCTATCACTTTACCGACAGTAGTTGCGGTAACGGGTACTAATGGTAAGACCACAATTAGCCAGTTGGTCGCTCAACTG
The DNA here is from genome assembly GCF_051307035.1 of Psychrobacter sp. DM4. GTDB lineage: Bacteria > Pseudomonadota > Gammaproteobacteria > Pseudomonadales > Moraxellaceae > Psychrobacter. The sequence continues at coordinate 2,672,271 of NZ_CP195536.1, read as the reverse complement.
ACTCAAATAGTCGGGATGAGTAGCGCTGTGATGGGTACCGCAGGCAATGGACGCTTGGGCGCATTGGTGCAAGCCAGTCATACCACAGGAGATGCTTTGGCGGTACAGCAGTTTTTGTATCAAATGGGTCAAGAGCAAGCGGACCTGCTCGCGCTTGAGGCCAGCTCACATGGACTCGATCAACAGCGTTTGCAAGGAATGCCTGTGAGCGTTGCTATCTATACCAATCTCTCTCGCGATCATCTAGATTATCATGCTGATATGAGCGAGTATGCGCAGGCAAAAGCAAGATTGTTTGACAAAGTACACTTTCCAGCGCTGACTCATGCCATTATCAACAGCGATGATGAGCATGCGCAAATTATGATAGATACAGCGAAAGCGAGTGATCTTATTGTATGGACGTATAGCTTGCAGCCTGAAAAGTCAGCAACTTTTATGGCAACTCGCATTGAGCCTAGCCTTGACGGTGTCGAGATCGCCTTGCATAGCGAGTTTGGGGATATTAATATTGTCAGCCCCTTACTAGGACTTTTTAATGTCGCCAATTTACTCGCCGCTATTGCTGCCGTTGTCGCTTTGGGTGTAGATATCCATCGTATTGCGAGCGCTGTGCCTGAACTACAAGGCGCTATCGGACGTATGCAACGCGTGCCATCGACTGCGGGTTGCTTCATCGTTGATTATGCGCACACCCCCGATGCTTTGAGTCAAGTGCTCAGTAGTCTAAGAACGCATTGCGACGGGCAGTTATGGGCGGTATTTGGCTGCGGCGGTGATCGTGATGCTGGTAAGCGTCCTTTGATGGCGCAAGCTGGATTATCAGGGGCGGATAGGGTGGTATTGACCGCAGATAATCCGCGCACCGAAGACCCCAATGTAATATTGCAAGACATGCAGACGGGCATGACAGAGGCGCAATATCAGCGCACGCATATTGAACCTGTGCGTCAGCAAGCGATTGACTATGCGGTGACTCATGCCAAGCCCAATGACATTGTAGTGATCGCAGGTAAAGGCCATGAAACGTATCAAGAGATCAATCATGTACGTCATGACTTTGATGACAGTGTGGTCTTAGCGCAAGCGCTTAATGAATCCGGTCGCGCCTGATAGGTGCATACCTAGTATTTATGTACTTAACCTTTAGCCTAATGACCACAAAATTTTTAAGACAGTTTATATTAAAATAGTCGCCATTTTATAAGGTAACTCCTATGACAGCGGACAACGATAACACCCTTCAGTCGCAAGGACTCTACGTCTGGCAAGCGGACAATCTACTTGCCGCGACTACAGCACTCGATGGCCATTGGCAGCTACAGGATGCAAGCGTATCCGATCATTCAGGCTCAAGCGTCCAAGCCACAGCCAGTCAAGTGACGAGCAATCGTATCGCTACAGATACTCGCACGATTAAGACGGGTGATATCTTTTTGGCGCTAAGTGGGGACAACTTTGATGGTCATGATTATATCAACCTAGCAGCCAGCAAAGGTGCTATCGCGGCTATTGTATCGCATCCGACCTCAACGAGTATTCCGCAATTGGTCGTCACTGATACACGCTTAGCGCTAGGACAATTAGCCGCTTTTCGTCGTCAGCAGCATACTGATCTGACGGTGATAGCTATCACAGGCTCTAGTGGCAAGACCACTTGTAAAGAGATGCTCGGTAGTATCTTTGGCAGGCTGGCGCCAACGCTAATCACGCGCGGCAATTTAAATAACGATCTGGGCGTGCCGATGATGCTCCTTGAGTTATCTGATCATCACCGCTATGCCATTATGGAGCTGGGTGCCAATCATATCGGTGAGATTGCTTACACGACCGAAATCGTCCGTCCCGATGTGGCTTGTATATTGAATATCGGGACTGCGCATTTGGGCGAGTTTGGTAGCCGCGAGGGCATTTGCCAGACCAAAGCTGAGATTTATCATACGTTAAGCGACACTCAGTTCGCTATTGTGCCGGACAAAGATGACTTTACCAATCAGCTACGGCGCATCGCTGAAACGCATACGACCAATGTCATCGGCTTTGGTAATACCGATGTCAGCGCCAGCCATCTCGATGTCGAGCCTGAGCGTAGTGAGTTTAAATTGCATGTTGGCACACACGTACGCGATATCAATCTACCGCTGGCAGGTGAGCACAATGTCAAAAACGCTCTAGCTGCCGCCGCTTGCGCTTATGCCTTAGATATCAGTATTGATGATATCGTTACAGGTCTTGAAAACTCGCGTCCAGCTAAAGGTCGCTTAAATAGTCAAATGCTCGGCAAGCACCGCCTAATTGATGACACTTATAACGCCAATCCGCATTCGGTGCGCGCTGGTGCTAAAGTGCTGGCCGCGCAGACAGGGACACAAATTATGGTATTAGGGGATATCGGTGAGCTTGGTGATGCTGCGGTGAGTGAGCATCAAAGCTTGGGACGCACTATCGCTACAACAGGTATCGATGTGCTACTCTGCGTTGGCGAATATGCCCGTTATACTGTCGCAGGTGCCAAAGAAGTTAGTGATATCAACGCCCATGCATTCGATGACAAAGACAGTCTATTACAGTATTTGCAAACCTATTTACAAGCGCAGCAAGCACAGCCTTGTACCGTTTTATTCAAAGGGTCTCGCTTTATGGCAATGGAAACCCTTATCAATGCGTTAGTCGAGGAGTAGGCGGTGTTAGTTTGGTTGTTTGAATGGCTTAGCCAGTATTACTCACCGTTCTCTGCGGTATCATCTTTGACCCTGCGCGCGCTATTAGCGGTTGTGACTGCGCTTGGGTTTAGCTTAGTTTTGGGTGGACCCGTTATTCGGCATCTACGTACCCTCAAGTACGGTCAGGCCATCCGCGATGATGGGCCGCAGTCGCATATTATCAAGACAGGAACGCCGACGATGGGCGGGGTGCTGATACTTAGCGCTATTGGCATATCGACCTTGCTATGGGCGCGTTTAGGTAACCCCTACATATGGATTTTGCTGATTGTCATGATTATCTTTGGCGCGGTTGGCTGGGCAGATGATTGGCTCAAAATTAAGCATAAGAACCCAACAGGACTTATCGCGCGCAAAAAATACTTTTGGTTGTCCATGGGGGCGATATTCGTTGGCGCCTCACTATATTATATTGCTACGCTTCAGCCAGACATAGCGACCACGCGCAGTATGGTTGATCTGCTGTTACCTGTATTCAAAGACTGGGTTATCCCTTTTTCAGCCGTGCCCTTTGGTATTGCCTTTATTATCTTTACCTATTTTGTGATTAATGGTGCCTCCAACGCCGTTAACTTAACCGATGGCTTAGATGGTTTAGCTATCTTGCCAGTTGTGTTGGTTGCCGCAGGTCTAGGCGCTATGGCTTACGTATCAGGGGATATTCGATTCTCAGACTACTTACATGTGCCTTATATTCCTTATAACTCTGAGGTGATTATCGTCTGCGGGGCGATGGTAGGCGCAGGTCTTGGGTTCTTGTGGTTCAATGCTCACCCAGCGCAGGTATTTATGGGTGATGTCGGCGCATTATCACTGGGCGCGATGCTTGGTACTATCGCAGTCATGACGCGCCAAGAGATCGCCTTTGCCATTATGGGCGGTCTATTCGTCGCCGAAGCCCTGTCCGTTATCCTACAAGTAGGCTCGTATAAACTACGCAAAAAACGTATCTTTCGTATGGCGCCGCTTCATCATCATTTTGAAGAGATTGGCTGGAAAGAGACGCAAGTAGTGGTTAGATTCTGGATCATTGCTATTTTGCTTGTGATATTGGGACTAATGACCTTAAAATTACGATAACGGATACGGCGTTAGAATCGTTTAGTCAGCTATTAATAACAGCCACTTTAGATCATACTAAAGTGACTTTTTTATCGTTTATCGATCGCAAATTTTGTTAAGATAAGCGCCATATTGTGCTGATTTAGAGAAACCTGTGTCCTTATTCGTATGCCCTATTTGTCACTCTCCATTAAAGCCTGCGACAGACACTTGGCGCTGTGATGGTAGCGTGCATCCCAAAAAAACCTCACACCCGTTCGATGTAGCGCGCCAAGGCTATATTAACCTGCTACCTGTACAACAAAAAAAGTCAAAAATGCCAGGGGATTCTCAGCACTCTATCGAGGCTCGAAAGCGGTTTTTGCAGGCGGGCCATTATCAGCCGCTACAAATGCTCATTTGTGAGCAAATGACTGGCTTGCTAAGAGCGTTAAACGAAGCAAAAGACAACAACGCATACAATAACAGTGCGTCCGATATTAATTGGTTAGATATCGGCTGCGGGGAAGGCTATTACACGCAGGCGATGGCGCAGACAGGAATGGATGCATTAATAGCCGCTGATATTAGCAAGCCTGCTATCGTAAGCCTAGCAAAAGCTAGCAAAGTGGCAGGTCAGCTATGGTATCAACACGATAAAGACGCCCAAGGAACAGCGAGCACAGCACCTATCTATCCTCTAGTCACTAGCGCGGCGCATCTGCCGTTGCGTAGCAATAGCGTGGCAGGTATTAGCAGTATCTTTAGCCCAATATTGCCAGCTGCTTTTGCTGAAGTACTGCAAGAGGACGGTTATTTGATCATTGCCAAACCTGACATTGATCACCTTACATCGGTACGTAACGCCTTGTTTGAGGAGGTGCGCGCCCATGATTCAGATAAGTTCTTGGTAGAGCTTGCGCCCTATTTTACACTGCTACACACTCATCAGGTTAGTACGACGTTGAACCTATCGACATCGGCGCTGGATGATTTACTGACTATGACCCCTTATGCCTATCGCGCTCGTATAGACAAACGCCAAGCGCTGCTGACCACAAGTCAAGACCAGCCGTTTGAGACGACAGCCAAATTTGTGATTTATGTTTTGCAAAAGCGAGTCGGTAGTTTAAATTCATAATAATTTTGCTAGCAAGTAATTCGCTATAGGACAGGTCCCATAGTCGCTACGATATTGTTCCAAATTCTATAGAACAAAGACCAGTTTTCGACCTGTACGTGAGTCACCTCTTCGGAGTCTGCAAGATACTGGTATTGACGCTCAATAATATCAGCGCTCAAAGCCTTGTCACTAAAAATGACATTGTTCTCGTAGTTCAAATCAAAACTACGCAGATCTAAATTGGTCGAGCCAATCAAACTGATTTCACCATCAACCGTCAAAGTCTTGGCATGTAACAAGCTAGGTTTATATTCATAGATTTTGACACCAGCATCCAATAACTCCCAATAATAGCTGCGGGACGTCGCGGCAACGATAAAAGAGTCATTGTTCTTAGGGAATATCATCGTCACATCAACGCCGCGATAAGCCGCCGCGCACAGGCTACTGACCAAAGAATAATCGGGGACAAAATAGGGCGTCGATATCATTAAGGTATGTCTGGCTTGACCGATAAGCGTGGTCAAAAACTGCGGGGTTGTGCCGCGGCGCTGCGTCGGTCCGTCAGCGAAGACTTGTGCGGCAAGCGCTTTAGAGTTGTCTTTTGGCTCAGTAAAATAAGTAAAGCTATCAAGCGGCGTATCAGGATTCTTCATCAGCCAGTCACTGGCAAATAGCATCTGGTTTTGCGCGACGATAGGGCCCTCAAGCCGTAGCATAATATCGACCCACGGCGCGTACTTCGGCTTAACTCGAAACTCAGGATCAGCGCAGTTGCGACTACCGCTATAGCCAATCTTGCCATCGATAACGGTAATCTTGCGATGATTACGCAAGTCAATACGGCTAAATAGCATCACCTGTATGATATTGCTAATTGGCAGCGCTACGCTGACCTCTACGCCTGCATCAATCATCTCTTGCCAAATTTTGGAGCGTACCATCTTACGTGAGCCCATTCCATCGACCATCGCTCTACAAGTGACCCCGCGCCGAGCCGCGCGAATGAGTGCTTGAGCGGTATCAATACCCATCCCATCTATCAGCCAAATATAGTACAGCACATGGATCTGGTCGGTTGCCGTATCGAAGTCTGCGATCATGCGCCGGCTGGTCTCAGCTGCATCGCTCATTAGCTCAGCGCGATTACCGATAGTCGTATGAAACCCTGTAGCATTGGCAGAGTAGGCAAACGGCGCTTGATAGTGAGGGTCGATAGCTTCGCGCATCGTCTTATCGCAACCAAGCACCTCGGGATTATTGCGATACAGATCGTTTTTGATGCGCTCATAATCTTGGGTAAATTTGCGACTTAGATGAATCTCACCGAACAGCCAATAGATCACGACACCAATGTACGGCAATATAAATAGCACAACGATCCAAGATAAGCGGGCAGGCGCTGTCAGATCATGCCGGGCCAGTACCCGCAACGAGATAATCACTAGCAGTATAAAGTGTAGCGTGAGTAGCACATCTAGCAACATAGAGGCGTCCTTTTTATTTAAAGTCTAGTATAACTCACCTCAGATTCAGGCATTCCGATAGCGGTTAAGCCCATTATTTATAGTGCTATACGCGTCTCTAGTGGATCGCCTTATTTTTAATAAGAGACAGATTCAGGCTCAATACTCACCCAACAGCCAACCACTGACAAAAGCAAAATACTCGCGGAACCAAGCGTTGTAGCGAATAGAGAGTGGCGTCATACTGGCAACCGTCATCGGCTGCGTATAACCCTGATGACGAGCAATGCTGGCAGCGCGAACAGTATGAAAGTCGCTGGTGACGATAGTGATAGGCTCTGTGATAGAGACGCCCTGCGCGGCTAATAGTGCCTGACTAAGACTCAAGTTCTCCTCGGTACTCGTGCTTTTGCCTTCTTGCACGATGCGATCAAATGCGATGCTATGAGCCTCGCTTAAGTAGGTCGCCATAATATTCGCCTCGCTACGACTACGCCCAAAACCGACCCCGCCGCTAGTAATAACGATCGCATTTGGCTGCGCCTCGATAATTGGGACGGCAGCATCCAAACGGCTGGCGAGTGTCGGCGTAGGCTTACCATCGACTGTTCCTGATCCCAATATGATAATGGCGGCGACCTCTGGTAGCGGCTGCTGGCTAAGCTTAATTTGCTGCTGCAAAGAGCCGATAAATACACCGAAGCTCATGAGCCAAAGCCCAAATGTGATCCATAGCGCATACCAGATACGGCTCAACCCGCGTTGACGCGTGATGAATCGGCGAATAGCATGCCACCATATACCGTGAGCGACAAAGACCACGCCGATCAAAAACGGCAAGACCGTACCAAAATTGATTTTGCCTACGAGCATTAGCGCCACACAATCAACGATAATAATGAGACCTGTGACGACCGAAACAGTACGAATAACCGCAATAAAGGAGGTGAGCATAGACATAGGACTTGAGAATAAAAAGAATAGGTTCAAAAGCATAAATGGTCATCTACATAGAGCTCGTCTGACAGACGGGTTCTATGTAGAATATACAAACTAGCGACTCGTATAAGTGACCGTTTCGATACCGTTAGCTGTAGGGATAGAGGCTGTTGCCTTACTATTCAATATATCGCCTTTAGCGTTGATGTTATAGCACTCAACCGTGCTGCCATCTGACACGTTAGACAACAGATTCTGTGACGTACTGATACAGAACCAAGCCGTCGCTGGGCTGGCCTGTGTCAGCGACCATGATTGCTGATAACGGCTGATCTGACTGCGTTTACTGCTATCACTATAGACGTTTTCGGTAAGCAATGCACCCGAATCACCAACGCGCGCGACTTTGGGGATATCTGCGGTTTGGGTCGCTACCGAATACTCGCCTGAGCTGTCGGTATAGCCATAAAAGCGCGCAGGATTTAGGCTAAAGTAATTGATACTGGTAGAACGACTGATTACATTGCCCTCTACTGTAGTGACGCTTTCGAACTCAGCACCTTGTACACGCTTACCCTCAAAACTTATGACACCTTTGGGCGTCACTTTGGTATTGACGGTCCTACTTTGGACACTATCAACCTCAGTGAGCGTCTCAGTGCGCGGCTGGGTATAGATATTGAGTAAAGCGGTCTCAACAGGATACTCTGTGATGACTGGACCGCCGCCTAGTGCGACCTCATTATTGGTGATACTGACGCAAGCGCTCAATCCCGTGATTAGGCTCAGTCCTAGGCATAGTTTCAATGTCTTCATAGCATATTCCCTCGTAATAGTAAGTGATTAGTATTGCTACTCACTATAATCGAATTTTTGGCTAATGACATTAGCCAATTCTCCTCGATCTCATTAGTATTACCTCACCACAATAATAAGTTTGCTCTGGCGCGTTAAGATATAACAATGCCCACTAGCACGATGACTACATCGATTTTAACCCTGTAAAGCACGACTACTGCTCGTAGCTAATAGACTGAGAATATTTAACTCTTCATAAATTTATAACCGCTGGCATGTGTTCTAAAGATTAGAGCTATAGCAACATAGGTGAGAGTTTGAATATTCGTTATGACTAAGCACTAAGCACTAAGCACTAAGAAATAAGCACTAAGAAATAAGCACTAAGCCATAAGTAGAGTTTTATGTAAGCTGTGTTAAAACCTAGCCTACGCAAGCTGCTTTTTGCCAAGGATGGGCGAGACTTAAAGAGAGTATGTTTTTGCTGAGGATGAGCGAAGGTTAAACAAAACACTATTCTGTTCAAGTGCAAGACGAAATCTGCTCTGGCCGAGGGTGAGAGAGGATTAAGTAGAGCACTGCTCTGCCCGAGTGCAAGACGAAAGCTACGCTTGAGTGAAGGCGCGGTCACAGTCTTAAAGAATACCGTCCTATAACTTGCATATCTCCCACCTCTAAAAGCATCCAGATATCGAGGCTACTTTTTTTAAGCTTTTGCTTTTTGTGTGGTATGAGTTGGGGTAACTTGCAAGCCCACAAAAGCGGTAACGCTCGTCACCAGTATCAAGAGATCACATCATACTTAAATAGTAAAGCTGCCGCACTAGAGCAAATCAGTAAACCTAGAAATATATAAAATAAAATATTGTCACGAGCCAGCGTTTTTTCGACGTTAGAATACCCTAAAGTATCAAAGGTAATGTAGTCTTGATTGAGATCAGAAGAATTAAGCCTTTTTATAGAGTCGATGAAATGCTCAACGAACCAAGAGGGCCAGTGTTCAGGTTTAAACGGTGAGATATCACTGAGCTTGGTATGATTTGAGAACTTCTCCCAGTTACTATCTCCAAGATTGAGACTGTGCATACGCCAATCTGTAAAGCTATAACGGCTCACCTTTTTGGCAAAAACGACGCCCACATCTTTATGATTAGCATCTTTGAAGATTCTTTGCATAAGAGAAGAGACAACCTCCTTTGTCCCCTCTAAACATTGCAAAAAGCTCTCGTTGTTATTGCACAAAAACCCTGCAATGTTATTATTCTTGTTAAAGGATTCAGAATGACTTTGTATATGCTTGAACACAGAGTCATCAACCGTATTGATGCCACTGATATATATCAATCGTATAAGCGAGTTTGAGGGCGTCTCTCGCATATATCCTTGTAGCATGTCGTAGCTGGATAGTCTCATGTCTGTATATATCTCAAATATTAATTCTTGTATTTAGTCGGTATCTTGCTTGTTATTTCAAAGTTTGCATAGGCGCAAATTCAATCTTATCGTACAAAAAATAATAGTGGTCGTCCAGATTGAGGCATACTTGGCTAGCGTTGATGAGAGGGTATGCTTAAAAACTTATAAATAGTAAGGTCAGTATCATATTTGGTGCTTATTAACGCAAGTGATGTCAACTTACACAGATCGAAAGCATAGGCTAGAGAGTATGGCAAAGCTGTATTTATATCACTAATAGCAACACGATGAACAGCAATACATTGATGAGCAGACTGTCCTTAATCATAAGGAATAGCTTACAACAAGCATAATCAAACAAGGAGCACGTATGTCCGCTAGCAAAGAAGAGATCATCGCCTTTATGGCACAAGAGTTCCCTCAAGTTGGGTACAAGGTTGAACGAGTCTATGAGAATGGCGCGATACTATCGCGTGAAATAGGAACAAACGAGTTGCGTCCTGGAGGTACTGTCTCTGGTCCTGTGATGATGAGCATCGCTGATGTCGCCATTTATATTGCGATACTGGGTAGAATTGGTATTGTACCGCTAACCGTGACGACGAGCCTTAGTATTAATTTTTTGCGCAGACCATCCTCGCAGGCACGCATTATCGCTGACTGTACATTGATGAAAGTAGGGCGCACACTGATAGTTGGCGAAGTATCTTTATATTCAGAAGGCTCTGATGATATGGTCGCCCATGTTGTCGGCACTTATTCTGTACCGCCAAGCTCTGTAACGCACAGACATGATGAGACAACCGCTGTAAAGTCGGCTTTATGATAAAAGGGTATTTATAGAGGGTGGTGTAAAACAGGAGTTTTTGGCAGAAAATAAATGGCGGTGACGGAGAGATTCGAACTCTCGATACGCTATGAACGTATACACACTTTCCAGGCGTGCGGTTTCAGCCACTCACCCACGTCACCATTATTAATACGCTAAAAGTAGACCGTTTATTTTGATAAATAAATCGACAGCTTATTTCAGACGGCTCATTATAGCGGACGCGCGCCTGAATGTCACTGACAAATAACTGCCTTTATGTTTTACACCAAGGTTTTGGGCGCTTATCTTTCTTTATTATCGTCTGCCTGCTAGGATAGCCTAAGGTTAAAGGTTACGACTAGAGGTTTAGAGATGGTTGATAGGCAAGTGACAGGCGTCATTAAGCAGAAAAGTAATGTCAAAAGTCGTATAGTAGTGATGCTAATCAGTCTTATCACGAGTATAAGCGTCGTTTATGCAGAGGACTTATCAGCGTGTAGTGGGTCATTTTACGGTGGCATCTATCCTGAATTTATCAATAACAGGCTCAGTCAAAAAACGCAGCCCCTCTGTATGGATGGATTTGCGGTTATGTACTCTGGTGTTTCACGTACACCGTTATGGTCAGCTGAGTATTTGACGCGTGATCGTCTAAATCAAGCCAAAGAGATTGACCGCGAAGATAGCTTTCACGAAGAGAGTCGTCTGCCCAAATCTGCTCGCGCCTCTCTCGATGACTACTCAGGGTCGGGTTATGATCGCGGACATCTAGCGCCCAATGCTGATATGGCAACGCGCTCTCAGCAGTATGACAGCTTTAGTCTTGCCAATATTGCCCCGCAGTCACCGCGTAATAATCGCTATATTTGGCGCAATGTTGAGTCAGCCACGCGTTATCTCACTCAGCAATATGGCGAAGTATATACGCTTACAGGTGTTGCTTTTACTGATAAGACAGCCAAGCAACTGGGTGGACAAGTGTTAGTACCTAGTCATTTTTTCAAAGCCGTATACATTCCTGCTATCAATCAAGCGGGCGTCTATTATGCGCCAAATGATGAGTCAGAGCGCATCGATATCATTAGTATTGATGAGCTGGCGATACAGACGGGTATTGATGTCCTACCTATGCTCGATTATCAAGTCAAATCACAAGCTATGGCACTACCTCTAAAAGCAGGTGAAGATATAGAAGAGTCGCAGCTACCGAGCGATGAGCCAGTATGGATGCTGTTTGTTTGGGCGCTTATTGACTGGTTGGTAGCGCAGTTGCAAGCATAACCCCTGTACATTGATCAATAGGAGAGACCATGATTGAGCCTTTTGCGAACAATCATCAGAGCATGCAAATTGGTGGGCTAACTATCGAAAACCAAAGAGATAAAATTACTATCTATGGTGATATAGATATAAGGTTCGATGAGCTAGGATATGAGCAAGCCCAAAAATTACATGAGCTGACGAGCAAGGTATTGCAAGCATTTAAAGACGATGATAGCTACAGCAATCAAGAGAAAGAGTCAAAACATATAAATGACCAATCAGACAAAAACATTGATAATCCTTTTTTGTAACTATTTGATATAGTTCTGATTTTATAGTAATAATTATCTATAAAAAAATTACTATCCAAAGTTTTAAAAATGCTTATAATAAGCCAAGTCATCGCTATGGTGCTGAATATTTTATAAGTGATTTGAGAGTAGAGCTTCAAATCCAGAGATTTATAGCAAGGATAAGCACGTAATCATAGCGTTTTGAACCATCATCGTACGAAGGGAATCGATTTATGAAATTATTAACCAAAACCGCAATAGCTGCAGCTGGCATCAGCATGGCAACGATGGCATTTGCCGCTGATCCGTTACACAATACTTCTTGGCAGACTTATGACGACGGCCAGCCAAAAGGCATCGTCAAGATTACTGAGTCTAACGGTGTATTGACAGGTAAACTTGTCAGTACAGTATCTTCTAAAGGCCAAAAGCATGTTGGTAAAACCATCATCAAAGGTCTAAAAGCTGATGGCGGCGGCAAATATAGCGGCGGTACGATTACTGATCCTGAAAAAGGCAAAGACTATCGTATGACAGCCAATTTAAGTGGCAGCACTCTAGACCTAAAAGGTTACATTGGACCATTCTCACGTAGCCAAACGTGGAAAAAGAAATAAACCTGTAGCTTATACTATTTGGTTTAAGTCAAACTAAAAATCCCGCATTACCGAAAGGTTTTGCGGGATTTTTTATGGGTATCTTACTCTGTAGTTTAGAATGTTCAAATATTTTAAAATCCAAATAGTGAGCGCCGACACTACCTAAGTAGTTTCGGCGTCAATACTGTATTGTAGAATAAATATTATTTTGTAAATTCAGGATATGCTTCCATCCCGCACTCAGCGATATCTGCGCCTTCATACTCATCTTCTTCTGAGATACGTAGACCGACAACTGCTTTTATAATCATCCAAACAATCAAGCTTGCGACAAACACCCAAGCAAATATCGTGGCAGCGCCTGCGATTTGACCGATAAAACTAGCTGCTGGATTGGTAATAGGAACGATAAGTAAGCCAAATAGACCGACAACACCATGAACAGAGATTGCACCGACAGGATCATCTATCTTAATCTTATCCAAGGCTAAAATTGAAAGTACAACAATCACCCCTGCTACTACACCGAAAAGCGTTGCTTGCAGTGCTGAAGGCGTTGAAGGTTCAGCAGTGATAGCGACTAGTCCCGCCAAGGCACCATTTAAGAGCATCGTTAAATCCGCTTTGCCAAATATTAAACGTGCAAGTATCAAGGCACCAATAGCACCACCCGCTGCTGCTGCATTAGTGTTCAAGAACACCATAGCGACTGTATTAGCGCTAGCAATATCACCAAGCTTAAGTACCGATCCGCCATTGAATCCAAACCAGCCCATCCACAGGATAAGCGTTCCTAAAGCTGCTAAAGGTAAGTTAGCTCCGGGAATAGCTCGTATCTCACCATGGCTACCATATTTACCTTTACGTGCTCCTAACAATAATACGCCTGCTAATGCTGCCGCAGCGCCTGCCATGTGTACAATGCCTGAGCCTGCAAAGTCAGAAAATCCGAGATCACCTAAGTTAAAGAGTCCAAAGACATCATTGCCACCCCAAGTCCAGCTACCTTCCATGGGATAGATGAAACCTGTCATCACGACTGCAAACAGTAAGAAAGACCAAAGTTTCATGCGCTCAGCAACTGCTCCTGAGACAATCGACATACAAGTTGCTACGAACACAACTTGAAAGAAAAAGTCGGACGCGGCTGAATAGACAGAATCGCCACCAAAGCCATTTTCGGCTGAGGCTGCTAAAGCGTCTTCTACTACAGTATCTCCGCCAGCAATTGAGCTCAAGAAGAAATCGCCACCATACATAAGGGCATAGCCGCATACCATGTACATAATGCAAGCAACCGCAAAAAGTGAAATGTTCTTAGTTAATATCTCGACGGTATTCTTTGATCGTACTAGGCCTGCTTCCAACATCGTGAAGCCTGCTGCCATCCACATGACGAGCGCTCCACACATCAAAAAATAAAACGTGTCAATTGCGTACTGAAGCTCAAAAATTTGGCTTTGCATGTTAATTCCCCCTTGAATTTATGCAATATAGATCTTTATATTTTCTACAACTCTATGTTTGTAGGGTAGTCATGCGCTCTAAATAGCGTCAGGACCAGTCTCACCTGTGCGAATACGTATCACCTGCTCAAGGGCTGTGACAAATATCTTGCCATCACCAATTTTGCCTGTGCTTGCGATACGAGTAATGGCTTCGATAGCAGGCTCAACCATCTCGTCGATGACCGCTACTTCTACTTTAACCTTAGGTAAAAAGTCCACCACATATTCTGCGCCGCGATAGAGCTCGGTATGGCCTTTTTGACGACCAAAACCTTTGACCTCAGTTACGGTGACACCTTTGACACCGATGTCAGAGAGTGCTTCACGCACATCGTCTAGCTTGAATGGTTTTAAAATCGCAGTGATTAGCTTCATAAAAAATTCCTTATATGAGTAATGCCGTCAGCTGATAGTGTTATAGCGTTACGCCATATCTATAATCTGTAAGTAGACATTCAAGAACCGTGCCAAGCCTACTCAAGGAGGAGGTAGGATTGTGGCTTAGTCTTATGAACAACCCTGTTATGACAAGATATAATGCTTGTATAGATAGCACCTGCGATACTATAACAAGCGTGATAAATACAAGCATAATGAATCAGATGCCGACGTAAAAAAAACGAGTCGTTTATTATAACCAACTTTTGATGTGCATGGGGAAGCTATCAGTGATGATTTGCTAAAACATCACAGAGACAAAGGTAATGAATAAGCTCTTTTAAAATGGACTTAAAGAAAAGGTGGCATGCCTAGTCGTCAATAGGTCTACGCCTTTGGGAAGAGTAGATACGGGGTTTTGGTGCTTACTAGTAGCTTTTCGGTATCGCTACCACGCAGCAGCTCGCGTAAGCGAGATTGACCAAAAGCACCGGTCATCAATAGACCTATATCATTTTCACTTTGATAATAGTGTAAGGCGGCGCTGACATCGCGGCTATCTAGCAACGCTTTTTTGCAACAGATGCCTGCTTGCTTGAGACGCGCGTAGGCTTCACGCAAAGCGTCGCAATTGGCTGAGGTTTCTTTGCCGACCATAACAATATGAATAGTTAATGAACGCACCAGTGGCGTTTTGCAAAGCCAATCGAGTAATTTATGAGAAGTCGCACGATTATCAAAGGCAAATAGCGCTGTGGTAGGGGGCAAAAATGGTGCATGAGTCACCAAAATGGGGCAGTGACTAAGACGAATCAGCTGGCTGAGCTTTGATTTACAAGTCACATGATGGCCGATAACGATCAGTTGAGATTTTTCATCGACATAATCGATGCTTTGGTTAAGGTTCTCATGTCGATGCAATGTATAAGTTTTGCGTTTATGCTGCTGCTGCTCGCAGTAAGCAGTCGCTTGATGGAGTAGCAGCTTGCCTTGAGCTTTAAGTTCACAGTTACTCAAATGTTCATGGCTTGTAAATTGATCAAGCATGGCGCTTTCGTTATCGATAGTCAGACAACCTGAGTAGTTAATCGCCGCTTTTTGTTGTAGCGTTGGCACTGAGTGCAACAGACCAACGGGCGCTTGCATACGCATGGACGCCCACATACTAGCATCTAATACGGCTTGCACATGATCAGGACAATCTAGGCAAGCAATAACACTATCAGGCTTTAAGTTACTCATAAGACAACCACATCATTTTAATAAAATACGGTTAGCGCTAAAGACGTCTTGCACATACTTTAAACAGGCTTTAATCCAGCAAGCCAATATCGCGTCTATCATGGACAGAAAAGCGATCGATCAAGGTTCGACTGGCGCTGTTTAGTCCAACTACTTTGACATCTATGCCTTCACGTTGCAAGCGCATCACCAGCTTGTCCAAAGTATCGACAGCACTAACATCCCAAAAGTGCGCCTGACTGACATCAATCTCAATCTTATCGAGCGCCTCTTTGCTATCGAAGCTGTCGATAAACTGCGTAGTTGAGGCAAAAAAGACTTGTCCTTGGACATAATAATAACGAGTATTACTAGTATCATCGTACTCACTATATATAGTCAAGAATTGACCAATCTTATTAGCAAAGGCAAGCGCAGATAACAGCACACCAACACCGACGCCATAAGCTAAGTTATGACTAAATACAGTAGTCAAAACAGTCGCTAACATTACGATATTAAAGGATATCGGATGAGTTTTGAACTCACGAATAGACTGCCAGTTAAAGGTACCAATAGAGACCATAATCATCACCGCAACGAGTGCTGCCATCGGAATTAGACTGACCCAGTCACTTAGGAACACGACCATAATAAGCAGCACAACACCTGCGATCAGCGCTGATAGACGCGTACGTCCACCAGATTTTACATTAATCACTGACTGTCCGATCATCGCGCACCCTGCCATACCACCGAACGATCCTGCCACTACGTTAGCAATACCTTGACCACGGCACTCACGGTTTTTATCACTAGGCGTATCTGTCAATTCGTCAACAATAGTAGCGGTCATCATAGACTCAAGGAGACCGACGATAGCCAGCGCTATAGAGTAAGGAGCAATAATGAGTAAAGTGTTCAGATTCAGCGGAATATCAGGTAGCAAGAACATCGGTAGCGTATCAGGTAGATCGCCCATATCGCCAACATTACGGATATCAAGACCCATATACATCGCTACTGCCGTTAGGCCTACGATACAAATAAGCGGCGAGGGGATGATGCGACCAATCTTTGGAATCAATGGAAACAAATAGATGATACCGAGGCCAACTGCGGTCATAATGTACACCGTCAAACCTACGCGCTCGGTTGCAGGGTTGAGCTCAGGTATTTGTGCTGCAAAAATCAAAATCGCCAAAGCGTTCACAAAGCCGATGACCACGGAGCGCGATACAAACCGCATGAGATTACCCAGCTTTAAGATACCCATCACTATCTGAATAGCGCCGCACAGCAAGGTTGCCGCAAGCAAGTATTGCAAGCCATGATCAGCGACTAGATCAACCATAAGTAGCGCCATTGCACCCGTCGCCGCTGAGATCATCCCTGGCCGACCACCAACGAAGCTAATGACCACTGCGATACAAAACGAGGCGTATAGACCTACTTTGGGATCGACGCCTGCAATGATAGAAAAGGCAATAGCTTCAGGGATTAACGCTAACGCCACAACTACACCCGATAAGATATCGCCGCGGACATTAGAGAACCATTCATCGTGTACATTCGTATAAAAAGAGGTCATAGGGTAACTACATACAATTGAAGGTAAAAAAGCACTCATCGAGTTGGGGCGTGTCATCAATTAAATCATTTTTACCCTCATAATCTAATTGATGGCACGCCCTAGAGTGAGGCATTCTGGGATTAAAAATAAAAGCGATCATGGTCAGCGCGAAAAGATGAGGGATAGTCGCCTGACGAGGGATAGTCGCCTGACAAAATGGCAATGTGCTAAGATAAGCGGCTTGTCTTGAACCCCAAATATTGTGCAAGGTCGTTAATTCAAAAAATATGCGCATAATAGCATAAAGTGATGAAAGAGCTGTACCGAAATATGCATAATGGCGTTATGATGCCAAGCGCAGTCACAGATAAACCAGACGTCATCTTCTATATCGTCGAACCCAATTGTCATACTTACTTTTATAAAGGATTCTCTATGAACGCTGTTGCCACAACCAAAAACTTACTTCATAAGGGTAGCGGCTTACAAGTCGTCGTCGGTTTGGGGCAGTCAGGATTATCCGTAGCGCATTATCTAGCAGACCAAGGCTATCAAGTCGCTGTGACCGATGCTCAAGCGGCACCTACGCTTGCAGATCAGTTGCCCGAGACTATCGAAGTACGCCAGTTCGGTGCTGTTGACAGAGAGTTATTACAACAAGCGGCGCGCATTATTATCAGTCCAGGTATCTCCCTAGATACTGAAGCTGTAGCCGCTGCGCGCCGTGCGCATATCCCTGTTGTGAGCGATATCCAGCTGTTTTGTGAGGCGTGTACCGTACCGATTGTGGCAATTACAGGCTCTAATGCTAAGAGCACAGTGACGACTCTGGTCGGACAAATGGCGGTTGATGCGGGTATCAATGTCGGTGTTGGTGGCAATATTGGCGTGCCGGCACTGAACTTGCTCAGCAATACTGATATGGCGCTCGCTGTTCTTGAGCTCTCAAGCTTTCAGCTAGAGACAGTCACTAATTTGAGTGCGCAAGTCGCCACCGTACTCAATATGTCACCTGATCATCTTGATCGTCATGGTGATATGCTCGGCTACCATCAAGCCAAACACCGTATTTTTCAAGGGGCAAAGTCTGTAGTCATCAGCCGAGAAGATGCGCTCACTCGTCCGCTGGTAGCGGATAATCTACCGCGTATTAGTACTGGCATTCATGCACCCGATAAAGGTCATTATGGTCTTATCACCGCTCCTGATGGACAGATTCATCTGGCGCGTGGTACCGAGCGTTTGTTGCCCGCTGACGAGCTACTGATCAAAGGTCGGCATAATTTACTAAATGCGCAAGCTGCCTTAGCAATTGGTGAGCTGGCAGGAATACCGCTTGAGAGTATGATGACTACCTTGAGGCACTTTAGTGGACTGGCACATCGTTGCCAGTATATCGCCCAAGTTGCTGATATCGACTACTTCAATGACTCCAAAGGCACTAATATCGGCTCAACTATGGCGGCTATCGAAGGCCTAGGCGCGGTGTATGCACCAAAAGATGGCAAGTTGTTACTGATATTGGGCGGACAGGGCAAAGCTCAGCAGTTTAGTGAATTGAGTCCTTTAATTAACAAGTACGTCAGTCAAGTGCTCTTTATCGGAGAGGATGCCGCGCTCATCGAAAAGGATCTACGCGCAGCAGGCATAAATGATGACGTTGCTTTGCATCAATGTCAAACCTTGGCAGGGGCTTTTGAGTGCATTCAACAAGTCACTTTAAGTAGCTTGTCGCAAGTACAAGCGGTCTTGTTATCACCTGCCTGCGCCAGTTTTGATCAGTTCAAAGGTTATGCCGATCGTGGTGAGCAGTTTGTTCAGCGGGTTCACGCGCTAGATGAAGGCACTATTTAGATATCGTTAGATATCGCTTAATAGAGGGGTTATTTGAGCGATAAATAATTGTTTTGCCTACTGATTGCTGCTACTGTCAGTTATAATTAGCGGTTCAGATATTAGGGTGTATCCTTAATCTGAACGAACTTCTATTTTTAAACGGTGGCGCTTTATGAGCGTCGTGTTTTTTGTCTGCTTGTGTACCTAAATATTATGGCGCTCTCTTTTTTCTCTCGCTCAAATCGTCACTCGTCATCAGTTACGCGCTCAGATGGGGTTCTCTCTATGCCGTCAGCAGGTGCAATTTTGCTGGCGAGTGTCGGCTGTATGCTTGTGTTCAGCTTATTGATGGTCGCTTCGGCCTCAATTCCATATGCGCTAAGCCGCGGTATGACAGAGCTGCACTTTTTTACCAATCAATTGACCTACATTGGTATAGGCTTAGTGGCAGCCGCTTTGCCGTACTACCTTGTACCGCTCAAAACTTTATATAAGACGGAAACGCAGTTTATTTTGCTAGCGATTACAGGGCTATTGTTATTTGCAACCTTGTTTAGCACACCTGTTAATGGTGCAAAACGCTGGTTAGATTTGGGTTTTATCAACTTTCAGGTGGCAGAGCTTGCCAAACTTGTGATGATCGTCTTTGTCTCTGACTTTGTAGTGCGTCGATCTTTTGAGGTACGTAATGGTTGGGATGGGTTTTTACGTATCATTTTAGTCATTGGCATGATCACGATCTTTTTGTTGTTACAGCCAGATTTTGGTTCATTCGTGGTCATTTTAGGCACTGTGTTTGCGATATTTTATATTGCAGGCGCACCTTACAAGCAGTTTTTGGCACTTGGTGCGGTTGCGGTCGGTGGCGTCATTTTAATGGTGACGACAGCGCAGTACCGTTTGGTACGGGTCATGTCATTTATAGATCCTTTTGATGATGTGCAAGATACTGACTATCAGCTCGCGCGCAGTTTGATAGCTTTTGGCCGGGGTCAGTTCACAGGCGTCGGCTATGGCGAAAGCGTGCAAAAGCTGTCACATTTGCCTGAAGCGCATACTGACTTTTTGTTGGCGATTACCGGTGAAGAGCTGGGGTTTGTTGGCGTTGCGATGATATTGTTATTAGAAGCTCTAATTATCGGTAGCGCAATGCGTATTAGCTATAACGCTCTTAAACGTAATCAGATGCGCATGAGTTATACCGCGTTCGGCATTGGTGTCGTGTTTATCGCACAGACGATCATTAATGCGGCGATGAATATGGGCGCAATTCCGACTAAGGGTTTAACCATGCCCTTTTTTAGTTATGGTGGTTCTTCTATGCTCATCAGCTTAGTTATGGTTGCCTTGCTACTCAAAATTCACAAAGAAAGCCCCACGATTGAGAAGAGTCAGGGACGCTACTATTAAGCACAGCTAGCCAAGCACAATCAGCTAAGCATGGTCATCTCAGTATGGCTAGCAACAATAAACGTCGCAATGAAGCGACGTTTTTTATTTCATAACAGGTCAGTCAGGATAGATTAGATATCTAGTCGGTTTATGAGGGTATATCTATATGCTGAAAACCTTGTAAGGGCGCGTTATCCCACTGTGCTATGGCTTGTTTTAACATGCGATCTGGCGTATCTATATCGATAGAATCTTGTTTTAAAAGGTGCAAAGCAAGCGCGATAACCTCACTAGGCTTGCGAGTATCGATAGGCTGCGCAAGGTTTTGTTTTGAGAGCTTCTGACCATCAGCATGACATAGTAGTGGTAGATGATACCATTGCTCAATGGCTGGCAAACTTACAGCGTTTAGTATGCCAATTTGAGCTGTGGTCATCGGTAAAATATCTAAACCGCGCATGATATGAGTGACGCCTTGCAAACCATCATCGATAGCTGCTGCTAAAATATAGTTAATCATTCCATCTTGACGACGTGCCACCATATCTCCGAGCATTTGCTGCGAATTGCCCCACTGCATGCCCTGAATACCATCTATGAAGCCTATTGTGTAATCAGGCAACTGTATACGCAGTTTATGCTGATGGCGACCAAGACCTCTGTCAAGGCAGCAGCGCGGATATCGTTGTCTACGACTGAGCTTATCCTTAGCGTCAGTGTTATTGTTCTGACTCTTATAGTCTTCAGCTAATACTTGCTCTTCCCAATAGTGCTCTAGCGTCTTACGAGAGCACTCGCATCCATAAGTGAGCGGCTTTAGCGATGAGGATAGATAATCGTTATAGATATCGACGCGCTCAGATTGGTAAATGATGTCACCATCCCACTGTAGTCCTAGCACTTCTAAATCAATAATAATCTGTTCACTAAACTGAGTGGAACAGCGCGCTGTATCTGTGTCCTCAATACGCAGTAGCCAGTTACCACCCAGAGATTTGATATGACAAAAGCTAGCTAATGCGGTCGTCAATGAGCCTAAATGCAGCTCACCCGTTGGTGAAGGCGCAAAACGTCCGATAGGAGGTAGGGACGGTGAATCAAGCATAGTCAATACTCAAAATATAGAAGTTATTGTTTAAATGAATATTAGTCAAAAATGCTAGTATGCAGCGCAAACGAGCGACTAATAGTATAGTCGCTCGTTTTTATCGTTTGGCTAATACAGAACGTTTAGATAAGTCAAACGTGACCTTGGTTTTGACGCTCTTTAATCTCTGACAAGGTTTTGCAATCAATACACTGAGTCGCTGTTGGGCGCGCCTCTAAACGGCGCAAACCGATCTCAACACCGCAAGTATCACAAAATCCATAGTCATCGTTTTCGATCTCAGCCATAGACTTATCTATCTTACGAATGAGTTTACGTTCACGATCACGAGTGCGCAGTGCTAGTGCAAACTCTTCTTCTTGAGTTGCGCGGTCATTGATATCAGGCATAGCACTCGACTCATCTTGGATATAAGTCTTAGTACGGTCCGCTTCACCGATAAGCTGCCCTTTCCAATCTAACAAGATAGCCTTAAAATGCTCCAATTGAGCATCAGACATATACTCTTCGTTTTTGGCAGGTACATAAGGGGTAAATTTTACATCACTTTGATCTGTGGGTAGAGTGGTCATATAAGTATCCTACTTATTCAAATTAATCCAGTAAAAAGACTTATCAAAAAGCCGTTATTAACTTACCAAACATTATCTATCATCCATTATAAAACGTTTCAATATTTGCTCTTCTATCCTAAAAACTGATGGTATAAATGAGGTCTAATAAAATAACCTCAATAGCCGCTTACCTTATTATTTTTACAAAATAATGAACGGTTAAGCTTGTATCTAGTAATTTTGGTAATTGTAACCAAAATAGAGTCAGCGACCGTGTTGTTTTTGTCCTTTTTTATAGTACTTCTTGCACAAAAACCGTTCACCAAAAAATTAGGCGTCAAGTATCTAATCTTTTAACCCAGCTTACAAGCTGTCCATTGTTATCGAGTTGCAACCAGCGATAACCAGGTGCAGCCTCCTTATCATAGGCAAACTCATCTTTGAATGGTTCAAACTGGTAACAAGTCGAAGGCGTACTATAAACAGTGACATCGTTTTCATAGCGAATCTGCTCTTGGTGATTGTGACCGCTGATAATGGCACGCAAATGATCAAATTCAGCCATACTCTGCCAAAAAGCTTCCGTGTTTTGTGCCATATGCGCATCTATCCATTCGGACTGAATAGGCAGGACATGATGATGAATGGCGATAAGAGCTGGTTTATCACAGATACTTAGCTGATGAGAGGCCCAAGCAATGTCTTTTTCATCGATGTATCCTGCGACTTGACCTGGCACAGCAGAATCGAGGAGCAGTACCTGCCAGTAATCTGATTCAATAAGATGTTGATTAAGCAGACGCGGATCAGTAGATCGCGCGATAAGTTCGCGCTTATAAAAAGGCAAATCATGCCCGATCTCATCGGTGACATCATGATTACCTGCGATACAAGCAAAGGGAATATTCGTGGTTTGTAACACGGCAAAGATATGATCGTAGGTAGAAGTTTTGACTTCACTGACAAGATCGCCCGTTACTATTATCAAATCGCAGCGTATAGATTCGCTTAGTGCTTGCTTGACGACGGCTTCAAAGTTTTGACGACAGGCAGGCGTACCATCTTCGTACACCCCGTTTTCAGATATCCTGCTTTCATGATTATCATTCTGAGCGTCATAATCGGATAGATGAAGATCTGTAATCTGTAATATATTTAAAGTGTGATCTGGGATGCTGATCTTAAGAGCAGGGTAGCTTGGCATAGGGTCAGGCCCATCGGTTATGAAGAGGAGCTGATAGAACAATAAAATCGCCTCTATAAGCAGAAATTTATAACATACCAGACAGCAAAGCTCTAGCACTATTTATCAAATAAAGTCGATCACACTATACTAATAGCTAAAGTGAACCCATTCTTAACACAGTCTGCTATGACTTTGCGCGTTCAAATTTTGATAGTATAAGCGCAAAAAAGAACAAAATAGCCAATACCAACACAATTGCCAGCCCCGTTTGAATATCGAGCCAAATACTACCCCAAACCCCAAGTGTAACGCCTAGTTGAGCAATAACCAGTGCTAAAATAACCATCTGTTTAGGTGTCGCTGACCATAAGCGTGCGGTCAGCGCTGGCAGCACAAGCAGTCCGCTAATGAGCAAACTTCCTACCGCTTGTAAGGCAATGGCACAAAATCCTGCTAATAGACCCATAAAAAACAGACGCTGGCGAGTGGGGTTAATACCTTGAATACGGGCTAATGCTTCATGTGTTGCAAGCTTTATCTGTGCAGGCCATATGTAGCTCAGTAATGCTAAACCAAGTAATACACTACCACCTAGTATCGGTAGATCACCCCAGTCTAGCTCAAGCAAATTACCGAACAAGAATCCTAAAACATTCGCTTGTTGATCGGTAAGCTGGGTTAAGGTCAATAAGCCCAAACACAATAGCGACACCGCAACCACAGCTAATACCGCATCGACTGGCAAACGCTCGTCATCGATAAGTACTAAACTTACGACCACACATACACTGACCAAAGCGATACCTATACCCATAGGCAGTTGCCATAAAACAGCAAGCGCTACTCCAAGTAAGGTGCCATGTGCTAAGGCATCAGCAAAAAATGCCATACGACGCCACAGTACTAAGCACCCAAGCGGCGCGGACAACAGCGCTAATATGCTGCCAGCAATCCAAGCAGGAGCAATAATGGCTAACCAAGCAGTCATAAACGATGTCCATCAATAGGGTTAGAGTCAAAAGGTAGTATTTATTAATAAATCAGTTAAAAAACTACGTTATATCGTATGCGGGGCGTGATGCTCACACGCATGTGGTTTGTGCACATAGGGCTGCTCGTAGTGATGACCGAACAGCTTTTGGAATTCGGTCGTTACCGCAAGCTCACTGGGTTGCCCCTCGCAGCAGATATGCTTGTTGAGACAAATGACCCGCCTGCTACCTCTCATCACCCAATGCAGATCATGAGAGACCACCAGCATAGCGCAGCGCAAAAACTCTGGCAGCTCATCGATGAATTGATATAGCCAAGCTTCTGTATCCGGATCAAGTCCTTGCATAGGCTCATCCAATATCAGCAAATTAGGCTTATCTAATAGGGCTCGCGCTAGCAGCACGCGCTGAGTCTCGCCACCAGATAGGTTACGCATTTGCCGCGTCAGTAGAGGCGTCAGTGACAAATTATCATAGATAAAGTCGCGCTGCGCTAGAGTCAGGCGTTTTTTGCTAGCCTGCGCTAATAGGTCTTGTACACGTAGGGGAAGTATAGGCGGCACCGAAAAACGCTGCGGCACATAGCTTAGTTGTAATGAATGATGGGCTACAATGTGTCCATGAGTGGGCGTGATGAGCCCCAAAATTAGTTTGACGAGTGTAGACTTGCCTGCGCCATTAGGTCCTATCAAACTGACAGTTTCATTTACCGCAATATCGAGATCAATATCTGATAACAAGCGCAGCCTATCTATATCGTAGCTAACGCTATTCATGCTTAATAGTTTGCTGGCATTCATAAGGTTTTTCTTCTAATAGTTATTTTGAGAACGATTTATGAATAATTTAATTATTGGCAATCCAAACAGCGACCGCTAAGCTCAATTACGCTACGAGCAACTTTGAAACCTGCGTCTTGCTCAGCAAAACTCATTATCTCTTGTACCGGCAAACTGCTACATTCTTGCACTCGCAAACAGTTATCACAAATCAAAAACGCGGCAGTATGCTGTGCGCGTGGATGACAGCAGGGCACATAGGCATTGATAGAGGTCAATTGATGAATAAGACCCTGCTCAAGCAAAAATTCCAAACTGCGATAGATCGTTGGCGGTGCAACATTTTTGCTTGTTTGAGTATCAGCCTCAGATAAGCGCATTTGCTGCAGCTGGGTAATAAGGTCATAAGCGCCTACCGGTTTGTTGGCCTTTAATACCATCTCATATATCTGCTCACGCAATGGCGTAAACCGTACCGAGCCCTTAACGCACTGCGCCCTAGCATCCGCTATACGCTCAGCGATATCAGATAGGGTAAAGTCCTGTACATCATGTGGGTGTATGCAAGTCATAGACACAGTACAAGCTCCTGAATAGATATAATGTAATAGGGTAGCGTTCTTTATTGTTATAGTATAACATAATGAAAACTTGAAGCTAACAGCTTTTTAATAGTTGCCTTTGTGCTATTCATTTTATAACAAATACCATTTTTTATAGGACTGCTATATGAGTGCGCCTCTTTTTAACATCAAACGTATAATGGCTTATATTAATTTACATAAAATACTTTCAAAATTAACTAAGTTCTTTTTTTTCATCGCATCCATGGTGATGTTTGGAGTATCGGCGATAAATGCTCAGGCAGCTGTAGTGACAGTCAGTAATTATCCGCTGTTTTTATTGAGCCAAGCCGTTACCGAAGGCGCGCCATCTGCCAAACAACTCTTGCAAGCAGGAGAGGTCGGTCATCATGGTAGTATGAGTCCTCACGATATAAAAGCCATTCAAGACAGTATGTTTGTAGTCTGGTTTGGTGAGTCTCTAGAAAATAATTTGGCCGCCAGTTTAAACAGTGCACCTAATGCCATATCTCTATTTGAATTCAATGCTTTTAAGCGTTATCCGCTACGTAACGAGCAAGCTAAGCCTATTTCAAACACCTTAGACCCTCACATCTGGCTTGATCCACAAAATGCAAAAGCCATCACGCGCGCTTTAGCAGTCATTCATAGCCATGCTAATCCAGAATACAAAAGTATCTATCAGGCTAATGCAAAAAAATTCGCTCAGCGTATGGATAAAGCCGTAGCAAATGTGCAGTCTGGCGCGTCACCACAGCCGTATTGGGCTTATCACGATGCTTATCACTATATAGAAAACAGCCTTAACTTACAGCTCGTCGGCAGTCTGACAACCGATCATCATCTATCACCAAAGGCCAGTCAACTACGCAGACTCAATGAGTTGCGCCCTAATCCTACTATGTGTCTTGTGACCCAGAGCACACCTGCCAAAGGGTTACTTACCAAACTTGGGCCCGTAAGAACGACAGTGCAAGCTGAGGATATGAGCAATAGTACAGACTTTGTAGTAGGCTGGCAGCAGATGGCGGAGCAAATACGCCACTGTATAGCGTGAATAAAAGTACAAACTGTAATCACAAAAGTATAAATACACAAAGCCATTAGAACAAAAGGGCTGCGTTTATCTTGTCAAACCATATTATGCTCATTACAATGATTGCCCTATGCCACATAAATTGCTTTTGACAATAAGGTCTTATCATTACTACTTACAAGCATCGTATATTAAAAAAGGTAACTGATGAGTAAGCCTGCCAAGCGCAATCAAAGAGATCAGATAGGTCGTCATATCAAACGTCAAGTTTGGGTGTTATTTATTTTAATTATCCTTACTTGGCTGCTAGATATATTTTGGTTTAAGAGCAATTTTTTAATCGTCAAAGGGGTCTCTTTGGGTGCATTGCTCAGTTTTTTGACTCAAATAATATTTACTACGTTTGTTTTTCGTCATACAGGATATCGCGCGCGCCAGCATATCGTTAGACAGCTCTATCGCGGTCAAGCAGCGAAGTGGCTATTGACGGCTCTTGGTTTTGCACTAATTTTTATTTTCATAAAGCCGCTGTCTGCGCCTTCTTTATTCGCAGGATTTATTATCATGCAGATGAGCTATAACTGGATGCTACTACGTATAAATTGACAAAGTAGTAACGGGTAAGTCACTGATAAAGACCCAAGTATTGGCAGTAATGTTGGTATTTATTTAGAATATGTTGTAAAATCTAACTTATATTTGGCGATGATCGGTAGGTCTATAATAACTTTTTATGACTTATCCATCGCTGTGTTCTCAGATTTATATACGTTCTCTATCACAATAAAGTGTTTATCACAAATAAAAAGTTCACAATTTGCTTTACATGAATACAACGCTGCATTACTATAGGCAGCTAAATATTTTGCTTAGGCGTATTTGACTGCGCATGACGACATCTCACTAAAAAATAAGCATGTATTCACGTAATTTTTATTTGTAGATACCAAGGGCTGGTAATGATTACTCATGAGCCCTTTTTTGATAACTAGAATTTATAAAATAGTATCAAAACCAAATATTTGCATAGGCGCTACGAGTTGGATGTCATAAGGTAAGTTTGAGTTTAGGTTAGCGATACTGACCTAAATCAAGTCACTTATCAGATGACAACTATATTTTTGGTAGTTGATTGAATCGTTGATTAATAAGAAGCTTACATTATGGCATCCGAACAAACATCATCAGAATATATCTCTCACCATTTAACGCATTGGACGTATGGCTATCTGCCGGGCGAAGGTTGGAAAGTCGCTTATAACGCAGAAGAAGCAGGACTGATGGGCTTTAATGCCATTCATCTGGACTCTATGCTTTGGTCGATTGCCTTAGGTATTTTGTTCTGTGCTGTTTTTTGGATGGTTGCTAAAAAAGTCACCTCAGGCGTTCCAAGCAAGACTCAAGCAGCCGTGGAGCTGATCGTTGAATTTGTAGATAATAATGTCCGTGACTCTTATAGTGGAACCTCGAAACTGATTGCGCCACTAGCCTTGACTATCTTTGTCTGGATCTTTTTGATGAACCTGATGGATTTAGTGCCGATTGACTTTATCCCGTCTCTTGCTGGACAGGTTGGTGCGGCGATGGGCTACGACCCACATCACGTCTACTTCAAGATCGTCCCAACGACAGACCCCAATATTACTCTAGGTATGTCATTTGCGGTCTTTGCACTCATTATCTACTACAGCATAAAGGCAAAAGGCGTTGGCGGTTTCATCGGAGAATTAACGCTACATCCCTTTAGTGCTAAGAACCCAATCGTACAAATTATTTTAATCCCCATCAACTTTATCCTCGAGTTTGTTACCTTAATTGCAAAACCTGTGTCATTAGGTTTGCGACTCTTTGGTAACATGTATGCTGGTGAGTTGATTTTTATTCTGATTGCGCTGATGCCGTTTTGGATTCAGTGGGCGTTGTCAGTACCGTGGGCTATTTTCCACATCTTAATCATTACCCTTCAAGCGTTCGTATTTATGATGCTGACTATAGTTTATATGTCTCTTGCATCATCAACTGAACATTAATTTTTCTATAGGTAAAAGAGGATACATCAATGGATCCAGTATTAGCAGTATTAAACGGCTACACGGTTATCGCAGTAGCGCTTCTTATCGGTCTAGGTGCACTAGGTACAGGTATTGGCTTTGCGATATTAGGTGGTAAGTTCCTAGAAGGCGTTGCTCGTCAACCAGAGCTTGGTTCACAATTGCAAACTCGTATGTTCATCGTCGCAGGTCTACTTGATGCGATTCCAATGATCGGTGTTGGTATTGCTATGCTATTGTTGTTCGCAAGCCCTCTAGCAGGTTAATCAGAAAGCTCAGTTGTAACTGTTTGGCTTTTAATGTTAGTTAACTTTTGAGAGCCAAACAGGATCAATGACACTGATTTTTCATTAACAAAGAGGTGATCACGTGAATATCAATTTTACTATCGTCGGTCAGGCTATCTCTTTTGCGATTTTTGTAATTTTCTGCATGAAGTTCGTATGGCCACCGCTTATCGGTGCTATTAACGAGCGTCAGCGCAAAATTGCTGATGGCTTAAATGCCGCAGAAAAAGCAAAAGCAGATTTGGCAACCGCAGAGCAAGACGTCGAGCAAGAGCTTAATCTTGCGAAGACCAAAGCAGCTGCCTTAATTGAGCAGGCGAATAAAAGCGCCAACCAGCTCGTTGAAGATGCAAAAACACAAGCCCAAGTGGAAGGTGAGCGTATTCGTCAGCAAGCACAAGCGGCCATCGACCAAGAGATCAATCAGGCGCGTGAGTCACTACGTGCTCAAGTTGCCGAACTTTCTGTACTTGGTGCTGAAAAGATTTTGCAAGATAGAGTCGATGCACAAAAACATGCCAGTATGTTAGAACAACTGGCGGCGAAGCTGTAACTGTGAGGATACAATGGCTGACTTATCAACCTTAGCACGACCCTACGCAAAAGCGGCATTTGACTATGCCAATGACAATGGGGTGGTCAATGAGTGGGAAGATTTCCTATTCGTTGCCAGCACTATTGTCAATGACAAATCGTTTCACGCCTTGCTAGAGAATCCAGCTGTTACGGCTGAGCACAAGTCAGCCGCTTTGATTGATCTATATGATACCCAGGTGGCTGATGACAGTGATTCTGTCCTCAAACAGTTATTGAGCGAGAGCAAAGGCACTCGTCATAATAATAGCTACTCTAAAGTATCCCTCGCGCTTAGCAACTTCTTAAATCAGTTAGCGCAGCAAGAGCGTCTAGCCCTGCTTCCTGAAGTTTATGAGCACTATCGTCGCCATAAAGCACTCAGCTTAAAGCAACTTGACGCCTATGTGACTTCTGCCTATCCATTGACTGACGCGCAGCGTGAAATGTTCCAGTCGCGACTTGCAAGTTCTTTGAATGCAAGCATAGTGATTCACGAAATGGTTGATCCAAGTCTTTTGGCAGGCGCTACAATCAAAGTCGGTGACAAGATCATTGATGATTCTATGCGTGGTAAGTTACAACAGTTAAAAACACAGCTAATGGCTTAATATCATTCATAGATGCCAATCGATTGAGATCGGGTCTTTGCGTGCATATCTGAGTTAATAGGCGAGTTATCATAAATTAAAGGAAACAAGGCAATGCAACAATTGAATCCAGCGGAAATCAGTAACCTGATTAAGCAGCGTATTCAAGACCTTGATGCAGGTGCAACTGCAAAAAATGAAGGCACTATTGTCAAAGTATCTGACGGTATCGTGCAAATTCATGGTCTTGAAGATGCCATGTACGGCGAAATGATTGAGTTTGAAGGCGAAATCTACGGAATGGCGCTTAACTTAGAGCGTGATTCTGTTGGCGCAGTTGTGCTTGGTGATTTCTTGAAGTTACAAGAAGGTCAAAAAGCTTACTGTACAGGTCGTATTCTAGAAGTACCAGTAGGTCCTGAGTTGCTTGGCCGCGTTGTTGATGCCTTAGGTAATCCTATTGATGGCAAAGGTCCTATCGATGCCAAAATGACTGATAAAGTCGAAAAAATCGCTCCAGGCGTTATTGATCGTCAATCAGTTGATCAACCTGTAATGACGGGTTATAAAGCCGTTGATACGATGATTCCAATTGGTCGTGGTCAGCGTGAGCTTATTATTGGTGATCGTCAGACGGGTAAAACGGCGATGGCTATCGATGCGATCATCGCGCAAAAATCATCTGGCATTAAGTGTGTCTACGTAGCTATCGGTCAGAAACGCTCTACGATTGCTAACGTCGTACGTAAGCTTGAGCAAACAGGTGCACTGGCATATACGACTGTCGTTGTTGCTTCAGCATCAGAGCCTGCTGCACTACAGTACATCGCACCATACTCAGGTTGTACAATGGGCGAATATTTCCGTGACCGCGGTGAAGATGCACTGATTGTATTTGATGACTTGTCTAAGCAAGCTGTTGCTTATCGTCAGATTTCACTTTTGCTACGTCGTCCACCAGGTCGTGAAGCTTATCCAGGGGATGTTTTCTACTTACACTCACGCTTGCTTGAGCGTGCATCACGCGTCAACGCGAACTACGTAGAGAATTTTACTAATGGTGAAGTAGTCGGTAAAACAGGCTCGTTAACCGCATTGCCAATTATCGAAACTCAAGCGGGTGACGTGTCAGCATTCGTACCGACTAACGTAATTTCGATCACCGATGGCCAGATATTCTTAGAGTCAAGCCTATTTAACTCAGGTATCCGTCCAGCTGTTAATGCTGGTATCTCGGTATCGCGTGTTGGTGGTGCAGCTCAGACTAAGATCATCAAAAAGCTCTCTGGTGGTATCCGTACCGCTCTCGCTCAGTATCGTGAACTGGCAGCATTTGCTCAGTTTGCATCAGATCTTGATGATGCGACACGCGAACAGCTTGATCATGGTGAGCGTGTGACTGAACTGATGAAGCAAAAACAGTATCAGCCGATGTCAATCTCAGAGCAAGCGGCCGTTATCTATGCCTCAAACGAAGGGTTCTTATCCGATGTGCCAGTAGAGAAGATCGGTGCCTTTGAAGAAGCTTACTTGCGTTATATGCATGATGTGCAAAGCGACTTGATGAAAGAGATTGATGACACTGCAAACTACAATGATGATATTGCAGGTCGCTTAAAGTTGGCAGTTGAGACTTTTAAACAAAACCACAGTTATTAATTTAACGGGTTGAGCCGGTTTGGTTGGTTGTCTCTATCGATGCAACCAGCCTTATGTGACCATGTAGTGCTACAAGATGCTAAACTGTTTATAAATATTTTTGATTATAAGTATGATTTTACATCGATTTATTGTTGCATTTGCTAATGCTTTTAACCCACTTATATTGGAATCATTATGGCAAGCTTAAAAGAAATACGTGCCAAAGTCACCAGTATTAAAAGCACCCAGAAGATTACTCGTGCTATGCAAATGGTAGCGGCGAGTAAAATGCGTCGTGCTCAAGAGCGCATGGACGTGGGTCGCCCGTATGCTGACAGTATGCGCCGGGTTATCTCACATTTAGTACATGCCTCATCAGATTACAAACACCCTTATATGGTATCGCGTCCCGTCGAAAAGGTCGGCTATATCGTTATCACCTCTGACCGTGGTCTTGCGGGCGGTTTGAATATTAACTTGTTTAAAGCGTTGTCTAAAAGCATTAAAGAATATCAAGATCAGTCTGTGCAAGCTGAATTTGCGGTTATCGGTGCAAAAGGCGTCAGTTTCTTTAAGAGTTTTGGCGGTAAGGTAACCTCAGCAGTAACTGATTATGGTGACAAGCCTACTTTTGAGCAGATCAATGCACCCGTGCAAGCAATGCTCGATGACTATAGTCAAGGTAAGATAGATCGCATTTATGTGGTTTATAACAAGTTCGTTAATGCAATGACTCAAAAGCCAACTATCAATCAGCTAGTACCTCTACCTGAAGGTGCCTTTGGCGACGAAGAGAGCGGCATACAGACAGAGCTTAGCTGGGATTATATCTACGAGCCTGACATCAAAACTTTGATTGATGATTTGCTTGGACGTTATATCGAGTCGATTGTGTATCAAGCGGTCATGGAAAACGTTGCCTCTGAGCAGTCTTCACGTATGGTTGCGATGAAAGCTGCGACTGATAATGCTGGTGATTTAATTAACGATTTACAACTGGTTTATAACAAGCTGCGTCAAGCTGCGATTACCCGAGAGATCTCGGAAATCGTTGGTGGTGCTGCCGCTGTTTCATAACTGATCCCCTATAGATAATATAGAATATAGAATTCCAAGGAGAACGCAATGAGTAGCGGTCGTATTGTACAGATTATTGGCGCGGTTCTTGACGTTGAGTTCAACCGTGACGAAGTACCTTCAATCTATGATGCTTTGCAAGTAGATGGTACTGAGACCACTTTAGAAGTCCAGCAGCAACTAGGCGACGGTATTGTCCGTACTATTGCTATGGGCTCAACAGAAGGTCTAAAACGTAACTTGCCAGTGACTAATACTGGTGGCCCAATTGCCGTACCTGTAGGTATTGGTACATTAGGTCGTATCATGGATGTTCTGGGCCGTCCTATCGATGAAGAAGGTCCTGTAGTCGCTGATGAGCGCTGGTCTATTCACCGTGAAGCGCCAAGTTACGCGGATCAATCAAACAGTACTGAGCTTTTAGAGACGGGTATCAAGGTTATTGATTTGCTTTGCCCATTTGCTAAAGGGGGTAAGGTTGGTCTGTTTGGTGGTGCCGGTGTTGGTAAAACCGTCAACATGATGGAGCTGATCAACAACATCGCTCTAAAGCATGAAGGTCTATCGGTATTTGCAGGCGTTGGTGAGCGTACTCGTGAAGGTAATGATTTCTATCACGAAATGCAAGAAGCAGGCGTTGTCAACGTTGAAGACTTTAGCAAATCTAAAGTTGCGATGGTATATGGCCAGATGAATGAGC
The DNA here is from genome assembly GCF_051307035.1 of Psychrobacter sp. DM4. Taxonomy (GTDB): domain Bacteria; phylum Pseudomonadota; class Gammaproteobacteria; order Pseudomonadales; family Moraxellaceae; genus Psychrobacter. The sequence goes on along the minus strand of NZ_CP195536.1, from coordinate 2,638,733 downwards.
CACCGGGTAACCGTCTACGTGTTGCACTGTCAGGTCTTACGATGGCTGAGTATTTCCGTGATACCAAAGATCCTGCCACTGGCAAAGGTCGTGACGTACTCCTGTTCGTTGATAACATCTATCGTTATACGCTAGCGGGTACTGAAGTATCAGCACTATTAGGTCGTATGCCATCAGCGGTTGGTTATCAGCCAACACTAGCTGAAGAGATGGGTCTGCTTCAAGAGCGTATTACCTCAACGCAATCCGGTTCAATCACTTCTGTGCAAGCCGTTTACGTTCCAGCGGATGATTTGACGGATCCATCACCTGCAACGACATTTGCTCACTTAGATGCAACTGTTGTACTAAGCCGTGACATCGCCTCACAAGGTATCTATCCTGCGGTTGATCCGCTAGATTCAACGTCGCGTCAGCTCGATCCACAAGTAATCGGTGAAGAGCATTACAACGTAGCTCGCGGCGTGCAAGAAGTATTGCAGCGCTATAAAGAGCTTAAAGACATTATCGCTATCCTAGGTATGGATGAGCTATCAGAAGAAGATAAACTAGTCGTTTATCGCGCTCGTAAGATTCAGCGCTTCTTGTCTCAGCCTTTCCACGTGGCTGAAGTCTTTACAGGTGCGCCTGGTAAATATGTCTCACTACGCGACACTATTGCAAGCTTTAAAGCGATTATCGGAGGTGAATATGATGACCTACCAGAGCAAGCATTCTACATGGCAGGCGGTATCGACGAAGTAGTGGCAAAAGCTGAAAAAATGAAGTCTTCTGCTGCATAATCTACTCTAGACTGTGAGTAGGGCGATTGACTACTCACTTTATCAAGTAGCTACTTTTATAATAAGGAATTAGGTATGGCAACATTACAATGCCGCGTCGTAAGTGCTCGTGAAGAGTTATACTCAGGCGATATCAGTATGCTAATCGCAACGGGTATCGAGGGCGAGATTGGTGTATTGCCAGGTCATACGCCACTGATTACTTTATTAAAACCAGGCCCCATGCGCGTACAAGCGGCCAATGGTGAAGAAGAAGTTATCTATGTATCAGGCGGTGTACTAGAGATACAGCCAAAGATGGTAACGGTATTAGCAGATACCGCTATGCGTGCAAATAACCTTGACGAAAGTAAAATCGTCGAAGCGCGCAAAAAGGCAGAGCAGATGTTAGTGAATCAATCAGATACGGTACAGACCAACGCCGCCTTAGCTTCGTTAGCAGAGTCAGTAGCACAGCTGCAAACTATTCGTAAATTCCAAAACCGCGTTTAGTACTCTTACACGTTATGAAAAAACAGTCCATCATGGGCTGTTTTTTTATGTCTAAAATTTTAGTTTTCCTTGTAAAAGCCTTGCATACAGATTTTTCAATCATAATTATTGATATATAAGTAGTCAAGATTACAGTTAATCTGCCATTATGTTATTTATCGCAAAATAGTCGTTTTTGATAGTATCAAGCACAAGACTTTATGCCTTGCATCAAATAATATTAAGAATAGTAAGTGACAGTTATATTACTGAATAGCTGATAAAGTAATTATGTCTAGTTCAACCTCGTAGAGATATGAATTTTGGACGTTAACTAAAGTACTGATAGGTATTATTTATAGGTTTTGTTAACGTCTATAAGCTATAGTATAGGAAGCTAACAGTTTGGTAGTATACTGTGCTACTGCACTTGCACTACTTATATAAAGACAAGTCGAGCCGCTTTATTGGCATTTAATTTTAATAATTTATCGCTTTTTAATTTAGATGTATTAGAGGACAACACAATGACCACGAACGAAGAAGACAATACCCCGCGAATTTTGATCGTTGAGGATGATGAGCGTCTGGCTATGCTGACTCAAGATTATTTGGTCAAGAACGGCTTGGAAGTCGCTATAGAAACTGATGGTAATCGTGCTATTCGCCGTATCGTCAACGAGCAGCCAGATCTAGTCGTGCTCGATGTTATGTTGCCAGGCAGTGATGGCCTGACAGTATGCCGAGAAGTACGTCCGCATTATCAAAACCCTATTCTCATGCTGACAGCTCGCACTGAAGATATGGATCAAGTATTAGGTTTAGAGATGGGTGCTGACGACTACGTCGCAAAACCTGCTCAGCCGCGCGTACTGTTGGCTCGTATTCGTGCGTTATTGCGCCGTTCAGAGAATGCGCCATCTGAAGATGTACCGCAGCGCCTAGAGTTTGGTGAATTGGTTATAGATAACGGTGGACGTTCAGTGATGCTCAGCGATGAGTTGGTTGACTTTACCAGCGCTGAATACGATCTATTATGGTTGCTTGCTTCTAATGCAGGCCGTATTCTGTCACGTGAAGATATCTTTGAGCGCTTGCGTGGTATTGAGTATGATGGTCAGGATAGATCTATCGATGTTCGTATCTCGCGCATTCGTCCCAAGATTGGTGATGATCCAGAGAATCCAAAACGTATTAAGACGGTTCGTAGTAAAGGCTACTTATTCGTAAAAGAAGGCAATTAAACTATTGGATTGCTGATTGAGCGTTTACTCGTAGTGAACGTCTATGACAGTTAGCAGTGTATCAAAACCAGCATCAGGCTGGTTTTTTTATGGGTTTGCATTTAATTTTTAAACTTATAGTGCTCATTATATGGTTTAATTAGGCCATCATTAAACGCGTTAGCGAATGGAACACTATTTTGACAGGTGATGATGGGTTCATCGTCATTTATTAGCTGTTTTCTATCAAGCCTTGCTATCAGCGCTTTAGCATTTATCTCTACTTATAATAAGTGGTCACGGTACGTATGTCATTAGTCTCTTCTTTGAAACACAGTATTTTTGTCCGCATTTACGCTGGTCTCTTGATAGTTTGTTTGTGCGTAGCGCTATTCGCTCAGTTGTTAATGGAGACGATCAATAAAGAGCGTGTGCAGTCTTATCGCGAGGATATGGCAACAGGGGCTTTTTATCTTATTAGTGAAGGGATAGATCACCAAAAAGATGAGATACAACGAGAGTATTGGTTGTCTGACGCTAGCAGCCTGTTTGGGACTACATTTACGATCAAACCTACTGAAACGATAGACTTTACGTCAAACGAGCTTCGTCGTCTGGAGGACACTCAGACAGTAGTCCGCTATAGTAGTCAACCGACTTATGCAGATGTTTATCATAAGCTACCAGATGATAGCGGGGTTTTGACTGCTAGAGTATCGCAAGTGACTGAACAGCAGGTTCGTGCGATAGCCGTTTTCTTGTTAGATGATTTGTCTTATTACACTACGTTGTCTGAAAAACGCGCGCGTTTGAATGTACTAGAAGAGAAGTTTCCTTTTCCTTTAAGTTTTCAAGGTGTCAATGCGCTTAACTTAGATAGTGATCAGATGGCGCGACTTAGCCGCGATGAAGTCGTTATCTTATTGCAAGACACGAACAACAGCCAAAGCAATTCTTCACTCAAAATCGTAGTGCCATCCGAGATTAATGACATGGCGATCTTGATAGGCCCTGTACCCTTATTTAATTGGTTCCCGCTCAACTTGATTGTGAGCATGGTCTTAATCAGTATGTTCTTGATCAGTTTAGGAGTCTACGCGCTGATCTTCCCGCTTGAGCGCAAGCTACAGTTGATTCAAATCGGGGTCAATGAAGTCAGTCAAGGCAATCTAGATATACAAGTACAAGTGATAGGTCAAGATGAGATTGCACGGCTATCAGCTACTTTTAATGCGATGACTGAACATATTAAACGTCTCATTGAGTCTCAGCGCGAGCTTACCCGTGCGGTATCACACGAGCTGCGTACGCCTGTTGCTCGTATTCGTTTTGCTGTCGATATGCTGGCAGATACTGACGATGAGGAGTCGCGCTTTACGCAGCGTGACTATATTGACGAAGATATCGAAGCCTTGAATGGCTTAATTGATGAGATTTTAACCTATGCCAAACTCGAGGAAGGATCGCCAAAGCTCGATTTAGAACCTGTCAATCTAAAAGAGCTTATAGAGCAGATCGTGCGTGAGACCAATGCGTTGGGTAAAGATATCAAAATCGTCGGCAATCCACCAAGTGGCAAAGTCACTGCTATTGCTGATCGCCGCTATTTGCACCGCGTCATTCAGAACTTGGCAGGTAATGCTCTGCGTTATGCTGAGACAACGATTATCATCAGTGCGGGTGTTAGAAAAGGGGATGCTTTTGTGAGTGTCGAAGATGATGGACAGGGTATTCCAGAAGCTGATCGTGAAAAGGTCTTTATTCCTTTTGCGCGTTTAGATGATAGTCGTACGCGAGCGTCAGGCGGCTATGGCTTGGGCCTATCTATCGTCTCGCGTATTGCTTTTTGGTTTAGTGGTAGTATGAGTGTTGATGAGAGTCCAGAGCTTGGTGGTGCGCGATTTATTATGACATGGCCAATCAAACCTTTAACTCAAACTATTTCAGCAGATGAAATTACCCAAGAAAGAAGCGAACGTACTTTTGATAGCTAGATAAAGCATAGGGATGCATTGGAAAAACCACTTGAATAACAAGGAGAGTTAATATGCCATATCTGTTTGGTGGCTTAGTCTTATTGAATGCGTTAGCACTCGGCTACTTTTTATTTGTCAAGCAGCCGTCAACGACACAAAGCTTGCAAGAAGCGCAGGCACAAATCACTCAACCTTTGAGCTTTACTAACAGCGCTGAACACATTCCACCGCCTATCGGTACCAAAAAGTAGACATCACTTGAATTTCGCTACCGCAGATGTCGTTTATTTACGACTTATGATCTAATTTTTTAGTTGGCATGCGATCCTCGCCTGTAACTTTTGAGAGTAGGGGTATGCGTATGCACACTTGCAAGCCGCCATCAGGATGGTTTATAGCTTCAACAGTGCCATGATGAAGATGTGCGATTCGATTGACAATTGCCAGACCTAGTCCACTACCTTGAGTGGTACGCGCTGTCTCACCGCGCTCAAAGGGCTGCATAATACGCTCCAACTGATCCTCTGCGACCCCTTCACCACAATCACGTACACATATCACTAGCTGCTCTTGCGCCTCTATATTGACTTCGCTCTCACTAACGACGTCCGCATCTTCTACGACTACAGTCTCTATAAAAGTCGGAACTACAGTCGCTGAGAGGGTTATAGGCGGCTTACCATAACGCTTAGCATTATTAACCAAATTAATCACAAGGCGCTTGATAGATAGCGGTCTTACCGGTACGAGCTTGTGACATTCTGACTGATAAATAAAAGACATAGGCGCGAATTGAACCATGATCTCATTGAATATCGTGTCCAAATTTGTCAAACGTACTGGCTCATCAGAGCCATCTTTCATGTAGGAGATAAACTGCTCCAAGATGGCATCCATATCCTCGACATCATAGATTAAACCTTCTCGAAAAAAGTCATCAGGTAACATCTCGGCAGTTAGGCGCATACGGGTAAGCGGTGTACGCAAATCATGAGAGATACCAGCGAGCATGATTGTACGCTCTTTTTGAGCTTGATTGAGGGTAGTGAATAGACGATTAAAGGCTGTGTTCACTTGCCTGATTTCGGTAGGACCGCTACCTGTTGGCAACGTAGTCGCATGACCCAAATGAATATAATTGGTTGCCGCACGCTGTAGATAACGCAACGGTCGGTTCAACTGTTGCACCAACAAAATAATCGTTAACAGAGTTAATATGGGTAAACCGATCAAAAACAGCACTAAGAGCACAGGACTATACTGAGAGTAGTAAACCACAGGCTCACGAATCCAAAAACTCTTATCACCGCTATCTTGTACCCAAAGCTGCGGCGTTGGTTTGAATTTGAAATACACCTCTACAGGTCGTCCAAGCTGAGCGCTAATCTCGTTTTGCAACACATCAGTGAACAAACCCACAAAGGCTTTGTCTTCTACTTGCGGAAAATCATTAGGACTATCGACGACGACGACATGTGAATGCTGATAAATCCATTGACGAACTCTAGGATCATCTCGCCAATCTTCTCGAACCCCGCTCATTAGTCGCAGCTCACTGGTCAGATAACGAGCGTGATTTTTGAGCTCCGGTAAATACAAACTGCGCCAAAAAAACAAAATAGTTAAGCCGACACTAATAAGTACGATAAAAGCGACCGTTAAGGTTGTCAGCCAACTGTTCGAGTAAGATCGTTCAGACCAGCTTTTACGGCGTAGCGGAGCAGGAGGTATGGCCATAACCAGTTTCAGCACTTATGATAGGTGTTGTAAAGTATAGTGCAATAGCGGGTGGCATGCTATGACAACCAGCGACTCTTATCATTTATAGGTACCGAGTATAGACACGCTTACCTTTTTTGAGCGGTCATCATGATGGCAAGTAAGCGCTGTTTGAGCAGTGGTTGCTTAATAAGTAAATAAATATAGTTTATATGTTCAATATACGAAGTCTATGATATAATTATGCCCTTTTTGGTATACCTGCGAAAGAGAGAATTCACATGGTTGTTATTCGTTTAGCACGGGGCGGTGCCAAGAAACGCCCATTTTATCAAGTAGTTGTTGCTGATCAACGCCGCGCGCGTGATGGTCGCTACATTGAGAACATTGGCTTTTTTAACCCGCTCGCCAAAGAGTCAGAAGAAGCAGTACGTTTGAACATGGAGACGTACAATGCTTGGATCGAAAAAGGTGCACAACCTTCAGATCGCGTGGCTTCTTTGGTAAAGGCTTACAACAAGTCTGCTAATGCAGAAGTAAGCGCTTAAGTTTTAGCGATTACTTTTAAGTTAGCGATCGCTTAATAAATACCTTGAGTACAAATTAAGCGGTTTGAAATATTAGCGTAACTGGCATAGCCAGCAGGCGCGATTAGTTGTTTATTATTTTTGTTAGTCATAGCTTATCTCTTTGTTATAGCTGTTTTTGTGAGTTATAACTTAGTTAGCTACTGTCAGGTTAACCGTTATGTCTACCCCTACTGCTGATACTCTTATGAAAATCGGCCAGCTCAAAAAGCCTTATGGCATAAAGGGCTGGTTATGGGTATTTAGTGATACTGATGACCGTGCGGCAATATTTGACATGCAGCCGTGGTGGATGAAAACAGCCACTGGCATGAAGCCACTGACCGTAAAAGCTTGGCGCGAACAAGGTACAGGCCTTGTGGCTCAATTTGAGCAAGTGCCTGATCGTAATGTCGCTGAAACGATGAATGGTGTCACCCTCTGGGTCGAGCAAAATGTGTTGCCTGCGACTAATGAAGACGAGTACTACTGGTCAGATTTGGTAGGTTTAAAGGTAACAAATGAGCAGGACGAGTATTTGGGCGATATCGCTGAGATGTTCGAAACTGGAGCTCATGACATTATGCGCGTTGCGACAACGTCAGACAGCTTAGACAATGAAGAGCGTCTGATACCGTGGCACAAGCAAACGGTATTACAAGTCGATATGGCTCGTAAAACCGTTCTTGTGGCTTGGCTAAGTGATTATTGACGCCTGATGTATTTTGCCGTAATAAGTATTTTTCCTGAGATGTTTGTGTCGATTCGTGAGTTTGGTATCACAGGTCGGGCAGTCTCTCAGAATCAAGTTACGATAGAATGCATCAATCCTCGCGACTATACCACTGACAATTATCGCCGTATCGACGATCGTCCTTTTGGGGGTGGTCCTGGTATGGTCATGATGGCAGAGCCCCTAGCGCAAGCTATCGAGGATGCCAAGTTGCGAGCTGCCAAGCATGGTTGCCGTATCAGCGCCGCGAGATGTCCGGTGATTTATATGTCGCCGCAAGGACAGACGCTCAGTGAGTCTAGTGTGGTCGATATGGCCGAGTACGATGGCATGATTTTATTATGCGGTCGTTACGAAGGTATCGATGAGCGCTTACTATCGCACTATGTTGATATGGAAGTGTCACTGGGTGATTATGTACTTACAGGTGGTGAGCTACCAGCAATGGTAGTGATGGACAGTGTAATACGTCGTTTGCCTGATATTATGGGCGATGATAAGTCCGCTCAGCAAGACTCGTTCGTCAATGGCTTGCTGGACTGTCCACACTATACTAAGCCTCATGAGTTCGCTGGTATGAAGGTTCCTGAGGTACTACTTTCAGGTCATCATGCCAATATTGCTAAGTGGCGCTTTGGTCAACAGGTCACTCGTACTCAAATACGGCGTCCAGATCTATGGCAAGCATTTGTGCCAACGCCTGCGCAAGAAAAATGGCTCAAGGCGTTGGCTAAAGAAAACAAAAATAGTAATTAAGATCAAGTATTAGTGTAAATAATATTAGAACGTGCTGTTTATTTATGGCCGTATCTTAACCCCTTTATGTTGTATCCCATCGTAAATTATCGATGATGGATATAATCAATTATTACAAACAGGTGATATGCGTAAAGCCTCTATTATCTAATGTGAGGAGATAACTCTCATGAGCAATAAGCATCCATTGGTTCAAAGTGTTGAAAATTCTCAACTGGTAGAACGCCCAAGTTTCAGCCCTGGCGATACTGTCGTCGTACAAGTAAAAGTACGTGAAGGTGAGCGTGAGCGTCTACAGGCTTTTGAAGGCGTCGTTATCGCTAAGCGTAATCGCGGTTTAAACTCTGCATTTACCGTTCGTAAAATCTCAAGCGGCGTTGGTGTTGAGCGTGCATTCCAGTTGCATTCACCTATTATTGATAGTATCGAAGTGAAGCGTCGCGGCGCGGTTCGTCGTGCGAAACTGTACTACTTACGTGAGCGTTCTGGTAAATCAGCACGTATCCGCGAAAAGCTCGGCGCACGTCCAGTAAAGCAGGGTGCTCAGAAGAAAACTGACGCCGGCGTTCCTGACGCGGTTGATACGGCTCCTGGTATCTAAGGTATCGAGCATAAGTATCAAAGCTCAAGCTGTCTTTGATTATAAAGATCAGCAATATGCCCTTATTCATAGGTTTATTTATAAATAAGTAGGCATACCAAAAAAGACAAAACCCCAATCTAGCGAATGTTAGATTGGGGTTTTTGTATGGACATCTATTAAACAGGGATTTAGATTAAACAGGGGTCTAGAAGGTTATGTGAGTTGTCGATTCTGTGTTTAGCCTACTAATCAGGGATAGGCATGCGGCTATTTTGTTCATTAGATTTACTGTGCTTACGTAAGCGGATATAGAGATTTTTGGTCACTGTGGCGACGATTTTTTGCTGTTCATCGACGACATCTACAGTATATTCGCGAAACACAGCTTCTCCATTTTCAGTAAGTGTCTTGATGGTAGCAATCTCACCAGTAGGCACTTTGATACGAGCAGTGACTTTGCTGTTGCCAGGCGCGACAAAATCTATATGTGAGCTTTTGTCCCAGACTACATATTTATTGCCCAACTGATGCATGAGCATCAGCATATAGAACGGATCAACCATAGAGTAGAGGCTGCCACCGAACTGCGTGCCTACGATATTTTTGTTCAAAGCAGTTAGACCCATGCTGACAACACAAAGCCCTTGATCCAAATCAACATAATCGATTTTGATACCTGCACCGATATAAGGCGCATAGGTATTGATACGTAATTTGAGTAAATACGGTGTGAGTAGCGGCACTATATTTTTTTTGGTATTACGCTTTAGGGTTTCAAATCGCTTGGGTAGCAGTCGCATCGGGTTATCCTTTTATCTTGCACAGCCCTGTCTAGCGACTGTAATGAGTACTGATCAAAAAACCTATCATAAGTAAAAGCAGTCAGCGCTACTAGTCTTAATGCGTAAGCAAAATGGCTTTGTTAATGGTCATACTGACCCCATTAATGAACCATATAGGATACAAAGTAAAAGGTATACTACTATGCCCCAAGATTATGATGCTGATACGACAACACAAAATCTAGAGCACTGCCAGCTATGTAGTCGTGATGAGCTAGTATTAACGCGCCATCACCTGATACCAAGGTCGCGCCATAATAAATCACGTACGCAGCGCTACTTTAGCCGCGAGGAGATGAAAACAGATATCGCTATGCTATGCCGTCCATGTCATAGCCAAATCCATAGCATATTCGACAATCATGAACTGGCTAATTACTATCATACGATAGAACGTCTACAAGCGCATAGCGAAGTACAGAAGTTCATAAAATGGGTCAAAAAACGCCCTCCAGATCTTAAGATAAGGGTAAAACGCTGAGCGCCTTTCTTGTAAAATCTCTATTATTGCCCCATCATTAACTCTAACTTAGCATTTATGAGCTTTACTGTTTATGGACAAGGTCTCAGTCGTAGATATCACGGATAAAAAATCAATAGATAGTAGTAAAGAAGATAAGCAACTGCGTCTAAAACATCTGATAAAGCGCCTGCCAAATTTGCCAGGGGCCTACAAGATGTTAGGCAAAAATGGCGATATTCTCTATGTTGGTAAAGCCAAATCCTTAAAAAGTCGCGTCAACAGCTACTTTGCCAAGACGATCGATCACCCCAAAACGCGCGCATTAGTTGCTCGTATCCACAACATCGAAACCATTATTACTCGTAGTGAAACCGAAGCGCTATTGCTTGAGCAAAACCTCATCAAAGAGTATCGTCCGCCCTATAATGTGCTGCTACGTGACGATAAATCCTACCTTTATGTGTTCATCTCAGCCGATAAGCCTTATCCTCGGCTGGCTTATGGACGCGGCAAAGGCAATCATCAAAAAGGACGGTTCTTTGGGCCGTTTCCATCAGCGCATGCGGCAAAAGAGACGCTAGTGCTCATGCAAAAGATGTTTCAAATGCGCCAATGTACCAATACCTTTTTTAAGCAGCGTAAACGCCCTTGTCTCGAATACCAGATCAAGCGTTGCCGTGCGCCCTGCGTCGGTCTGGTGTCGCCTGAAGAGTACGCGGAAGACGTTAGCAATACTATTCGATTTTTAAAGGGTGATTCAAGCGATATTCATAGTGCATTGATTCATAAAATGGAAGGCGCAGCTGACGAATTGGATTTTGAAAAGGCAGTCTTTTATCGTGATCAGCTCTCTATGCTACGTGAAGTACAAGCGCGCCAAGCGGTCTACACCGTACAAGGTGAGGCTGATGTCATTGCGATATCGAGTCAAGCAGGCATGAGCTGCGTCAATGTGCTCACGGTACGCGGCGGTCGTGTACTGGGTGGTAAGAACTATTTCCCTGATGTCGACAGTAGCGAGCCACTCGCGGATAACTTATCGGCCTTTATTACTTCATTCTATTTCCAAGTCACCGACGATTTGCCAGCAGAAATTATACTCAGTCATGAACTGCCTGATCAGACGGCAGTGAGTGAGGCACTCGCTACCCATTTTGGCAGTAAAGTCGTTATCAAAACCAATGTCCGTGAGCACCGCTCAGAATGGTTAGATTTAGCAAAACTAAATACCAACAATGCGCTTAAGACAAAGCTAGGCGATTATTTGGAGCTACATGCGCGATTTGGTGCGCTCAAAGACGTATTGACCGATGTTACTGATCGCACGATTGATCGTATTGAATGCTTCGATATCTCGCATACGATGGGTGAGGCGACGATTGGGAGCTGCGTGGTTTTTGATCAAGGTGGTTCACGCCGTCGTGATTATCGTCAGTATGCGATTCATGACATCAAAGGCGGTGATGACTATGCGGCGATGAAGCAAGTGCTCACGCGTCGCTATAAGAAGCAGCCGCTACCTGATCTATTACTCGTAGATGGTGGTAAAGGTCAGCTGGGTATTGCAAAAGAGGTACTAATAGAATTAGGTGTTTTAGGTGATACGCTACTGATCAGTGTGGCAAAAGGTGAGGGGCGCAAAGCGGGACTTGAAGTCTTGCACTTTATCGATCATGAGCCGCTTGACTTGCCTATGGACAGCAAAGCACTCCATTTGCTCATGCACATTCGTGATGAGGCGCATCGATTTGCTATTACCGCTCACCGCAAAAAGCGTGATAAACGTCGCTCATCGTCGGTGTTAGAGGTCATACCGGGACTGGGTGAAAAGCGTCGCCGCGATTTACTTAACCATTTTGGTGGATTGCAAAAGCTACTTGGTGCCTCTCAGCAAGAGCTAGCTGGCGTCACAGGTATCGGCCCGGTACTGGCAAAGACTATTTATAAAGTATTGCATGAGTGATCTGATTGCTTATGAGAAATGACAATAGCGATACCGCTATTGTCATTCTAGATGTATCAACTTCTAATAAATATGAGCTAGATTTTAACCGAACGTTTTTGCATATTAACCGTCTTTTCTCTTATACGTTGTAAACTTAAAACCTAACTCACTTTTATCATCATGCATCTGCTCAGACTCTTGCGCGGTTTCAAAGTCATCAGGCAGCTCTGGATAAAAGGCATCGCCGTTCTCAATCTGTGTATCGACATGGGTGAGCTCAATACGATCGGTGTACATTATCGCGTCTTTAAATACTTTCTCACCGCCGATAATCCAAATGGTCTCAAGATGCGCGCCATGCGCTAGGCTCGCCGCTTGCGTCAATGCATCATCCAAATTGTGCATGACATAAGTATTATCGGTATCTACTAGTCCTTTTTGTTCAGCGTAATCCATCTGCGCGCTGATAATGAAGTTGGCACGCTTTGGCAGCGGTTTGCTGTTCATGGACTCAAACGTTTTGCGACCCATAATGACGATACCCTGAATGCTATCTTTATGGTCAGTATCGCTAGCTTTAGTGGTCATTTTTTTGAAATGCTGGAGATCCGCTGAGATATGCCATGGGAGTGCATTATCTTTTCCAATACAGCGATCACGACTGATAGCAGCGATTTGGGCAACTTCGGTGTGGGCATAGCTCATAACCTATCCTTATGGTTTTTATTAAATTAAAAGTTACTCATACCGCGACTTTGGCTTTAATCGCCGGATGTGATTGATAACTGTCAACGCTGATATCCTCGTACTCAAAGGCAAAGATGTCATGGACGTCAGCATTTAGCGTTAGTGTCGGTAGTGGCAAGCGTGTACGTGATAGTTGCAACTCAGCCTGCTCGCGGTGGTTTTGATAGATGTGACAATCACCGCCTGTCCAGATAAACTCACCAACCTCTAAGCTGCATACTTGCGCGACCATGTGAGTCAACAGCGCGTAACTGGCAATGTTAAACGGTACGCCCAAAAACAGATCGGCTGAGCGCTGATAGAGCTGGCACGATAGCTTATTGTCCGCGACAAAGAATTGAAATAGAGTATGACAAGGCGGCAGGGCGACTTGATTGGCCTCGCTTGGGTTCCAACCTGAGACGATCAAGCGCCGCGAGTTGGGATTGGTCTTTATTTGCTCAATGACTTCTGTGATTTGATCAACGCCATCACTGTTATAGCTACCATCTTCGCTTTTGCTGGCGCCGTAATTGCGCCACTGATGACCATATACGGGTCCCAAATCGCCTTCTGAACGATTAAAACGTGCCGTTTGCGCGCCCGTCGCCCATTCATTCCAGATGCGTACGCCATGTTGTTGTAAGTATCCGACATGAGTGCTACCGCTCAAGAACCATAATAGCTCGTAAGCAATAGACTTAAAATGTACTTTTTTGGTTGTTAACAAAGGGAAACCGGCGCTCAAATCAAAACGCAATTGCGCACCGAAATGACTGAGCGTACCTGTGCCTGTACGATCCCCTTTTTCGGTGCCGTTTTCCAACACGTATTGGAGTAGATCAAGATAAGCCTGCTCATTGTTACTGCTAATCATACAAATACTCTCTAACTCTATAAAATAAGGCTTTAGTAAGCCGCTTGCTTGCCCCAGTCGTATACGCCGCGTCTGTAAGCCCAAATAATCAGTACGATACCGATAATGATCATTGGCGCGCTCAGGATCTGTCCCTTGGTGACCCAGCCTAATAAAATAAAGCCTTGATCAGCATCCGGTTGACGGAAGAACTCAGTGATAAAACGACTAAAGCCATAACCTAGCATAAAGACGCCAGTGACCGCCATACGTGGACGCGGTTTTGAGGAGTACCACCATAGTAATATGAACAGTAGCAGACCTTCGGTAAGCGCTTGATATAGCTGCGAGGGGTGACGCGGCAATAAATACTGTCCGTTGACCTCAGTCATCAAGGTTTGCAGCGCAGGATTGTCTTGTAGCAGTTGCATATCATATGCCGCCGCTTGCGGAAAGTACGTTAGCCAGTTGTAGGCACCATCAGAGACACGTCCCCATAGCTCGCCATTAATATAGTTACCTATGCGCCCAAATAGTAATCCCGTTGGCACGCAAGGGACGATAAAATCGAGTACTTGAAAGGGAGTTTTTTTGTACTTACGGGCAAAATACAACATGCCAAGCGCAACACCGATGAGACCACCGTGAAAGGACATACCACCCTCCCAGACTTTGAGCAGGTAGGCGGGGTTCTGTAATAGTTCATCGAACTGATAAAACAACACGTAACCAATACGGCCACCTAAGATGACCCCAAGCGCACCAAAGAACACCAAGTCTGAGACCATGTCTGTCGACCAAGCCTCGCGCTTGGTGCTGCGATACCATGCCAGCCCAAAAGCCGCGGCAAAGGCCAGCAAATACATAAAGCCATACCAGTGGACTTCAACAGGGCCAAGTGACAAGGCAACAGGGTCATACTGGGGATGAATCATCATAGAGTAGTCGTAATATAGATAATAAGATGGCGTTCATGATAGCAAATTTCAGAGTCACGAACACTAGTTTCGAGCGTATCAGAACACTGCACTTTTATAAAATAGGTTCCATTGATTAATACTGCTTGGCTGCCATAAGGACAGAAGATAGCAATGCTACAAAAAAACCGCTAATATTAAAAATATTATATTGAACTTTGGAAGGCTAGTCTTGAGGGAATATCATGCGTAATAATGCAATGAAGACAATGATGCCGAATAAAACTCTAACCGCATTCAATGTGACTGGGTTGAGCGTTACTATAAGCTTAGCAGCTGGTTTGATTTCGATCTCCGCTCAAGCGGCTCAAAGCACCATAGAGCAAGTAACGATCTATCAAGGTCTTGCTAGTGTAACGCGCAGTTTACCTGTGACTGGTAGCGGCGAGCAGACGCTCGTGTTCTCTTGCTTATCACCTGATATCGATAAAGAAAGCTTGAGCGTACAGGCGCTAGGCGGCGTCAATATTGGTGAAGTGAGTATCCAAGATCTGAGCGGTGAGCAAGCTACTCAATGCCAATATCAAGGCGATGCGAACGTAAGGACGCAGCAAAGCATCTTAGCGGATATTAATGCTGAATTAGAAGCGGCTTATTTGACTAAGACTTATTTGCAAAATTTAGCCAAAGTCACTCAGATTAGCATGGATGGCACATTGGCTAATAATGTGCGCGATTTACAAGCAGAAGCTAGCACACTTAATAAAACCATTCTCGACATCCAGCAGCGACAAACACAAGCGCAAGACGCGCTCAATCAGTTGATGGCAGGAAGTACGACTTCTACTCAAAATAGTGTGACACAAGTGAGCGTACGAGTTGCGAGCCGTACCCCAAGTACGGTTAAGCTCGATTACCAAGTGCGCGGTGCCAGTTGGCAGCCAACTTATCAAGCGCGTTTAAATACCAATACCGAACAGCTCAGCCTTACTGCCTCTGCTATTATCGCGCAGCAAACAGGTGAGAACTGGGCCAATATACCGTTGACTCTGAGTACGGTTAATCCCAATCAGCGCACTACAGGGCGTTTACCACGAGTCAATCGTTTAGGATTATATGATGAAAACCAAAACCAGCTGACCAAACGTATGTCACCTGTGATGGCAGTACCTATGGTCGTGTCAGCTGATATGGCTTATGAGGATGTAGTAGGATCAAGTGGAGAGCCGCTACCAAGCTTTACTGTAAGTAGCCAAAACAAAAACGGCATTGTCGAATATAAGTTACCACAGCGGGTTAGTATTCCAAGTGACGGCAGACGCGTGCGTACCGTCATCGACAAGCAATCTGGCAGTAGTAAATTATGGATTCGCAGCACACCAAGTATTGAGACGGCAGGCTACTGGTATGCTTCAGCGCCATTTTTGACCCCAGCTTGGGTGGACGGCTCGCTACAATTGTACCGCGATGACAATTACGTCGGTCAGTCGCGCTTTAGCTATCAGACCCTAAAGGAGCAAGGTATTGGTTTCGGTATAGATTCAAACACACTTGTCAAAGAATTAGTCAATGAGGACAAACAAGGCGAAAAAGGGGTCTTGAATCGAACGCAGACCTTGACGACCACTGAAGCTTACCAGTTCACAAGCCAGCACAATCGTCCGATGCGCTTGCAAGTATTGGGCAGTGAGCCCATCAGCCGCGATGACGATCTAAAAGTTATGGTGACTCATACGCCGCCGGTCACTGAGCGCAACTGGAATGACAATCAAGGTATGGTGGCTTGGGAGTTCACACTACCAAGCACGAGCTCACAAATCATACAATCCGTATCGAAAGTCAGTTATCCTGCGGATAAGGTATTGACTGGTAACTGATATGAATATTCAAGCTTATTATTAATAAAGGATAACTATGTGTATTGTCGCTATCGCTTGGCAGCTCTTTGACGATTTACCTCTCATACTACTGTCCAATCGTGATGAGTTTCTTGAACGTCCGACCACACCAGTACATCAGTGGGATGATGCGCCTATATTCGCAGGAAGAGACAATAGAAGCGGCGGCACTTGGCTCGGTATTCACCAAAACCCAAGTATTCACCAAAGCAAAGACATTGAAGGTACACAACAAAATGGACGCTGGGCGGCGGTACTGAACTTTCGTGATGGAGTACAGGCACGAGAGCATGAACGTTCGCGCGGTGAGCTGGTGACTAAATTTTTGCGCGGTACTCAAAGCCCCATGGACTTTGCTCGGCAGATCAAGTTGCAAGAGTACGCAGGGTTTAATCTTATCATTGGGGATGCGCAGCAAGCCGTCGCTGTTAATAACCGTGGCCATGCACCAACGCCTTTGTATGCAGGTTTACATGTGTTATCCAACGGACAGTTTGATGATAACTGGTTTAAGACCCAAAGGCTACGCGGCCGTTTGCGTCAAGAAGTATTGCCACTCATCGCCGAGGACAGTCATCCTGACTACTGGCAGCCAGCAGCATTCGATGTGCTGTCCGATGTGACCCCTGCGCCAGCAGAGCAATTGCCTGAGACAGGTGTGCCAAAACGTATAGAGCAAGCATTATCTTCGGTCTATATTGATGCTGTAGCTCTAGGTAATAGTGAAACACAGATGCCAAGCTATGGTACTCGCACGCAAAGTATTTTAACTTTGTGTCGTGAAAGGAATGAGTCAGAAATAAAAGCGCAACTCATTAGCCGTGAAACAGAGAATGCTAAATAAATAGGTCTCAATCCAAAAGCTTTATCTCTCACGATAATTCAGACATAAAAAAATGCTCACCATAGTATCTAGTTTTTTAGACATTACAGGGAGCATTTTTATTTCGACGAGTGATTAGTCTATCAACAAGTGGTTATCTTGTTCGGGAATAATCAGCTCTTGTCTGAGCGGTAACTCGCGCGCCAGCTCTTGAAGCGCGCGACGATAGACCCCGCGTTTAAAGTGAATCACTTGACCAAGAGGATACCAGTAGCTGACCCATTGCCAATGGTCAAATTCAGGTTTCCCTTCATCAAAGCGGATGTGTTGTGTGTTTGGTTCATCTAAGCGCAGCAAAAACCATTTTTGTTTTTGCCCAATACATAAAGGATGTTGCCCGTGGCGTACATAGCGCTTGGGTAGACGATAGCGTAACCAGTCTTGCGTTACTGCCAGTAAGTCCACGTGCCGCGGATGCAAGCCGACCTCTTCCCACAGTTCGCGATACATAGCATCCATCGGTGTCTCGCCGCGATCGATACCGCCCTGCGGAAACTGCCAAGCGTTGTGACCAATTCG
The DNA here is from genome assembly GCF_051307035.1 of Psychrobacter sp. DM4. Lineage (GTDB taxonomy): Bacteria > Pseudomonadota > Gammaproteobacteria > Pseudomonadales > Moraxellaceae > Psychrobacter. The sequence goes on along the minus strand of NZ_CP195536.1, from coordinate 2,620,875 downwards.
TTTTGCCCACAGAACCTGCCCTTGTGTATTTGCCAAGATGATACCGACATTGGCGCGAAAGCCGTCTGCATCTATCATGACTCAACCTTTTAAATTGTCTAAAAATAGCTCCTTTGAACGAAGTATAATGATAGTAATCATAATTATTATAGGGTGAAAACTTTCCATACTTCATTAAAATGAGATTCATTACCACCATTAAACCAAGAAAGCAGCAAAATGTGTAACGCTATTTTGCTATAAAATGTTTCACGAATTTAATCATTTAATATCAATAACTTAAAGCTACAAAAAAAATTGGATGGGAATCACCGTTTTTATTGAATTTCATTTTCTAAAACGAGAGTGGCGTCTCTAGAGACAGCCGCTACTTCAAAAAATATAAGAGTTTATTCATAGGCCGTTCATTTGTTTAACGTCATGTGACAATCACATTATAAAATCTCGTTTTGGCTTGTGCTACACTAGCCGAAGCGTAAGCTAGGGCTAGCACAAATAAAACTAAAAAAGGACGAGTAACAATGTCAGAATCAAAAGCAAGCGTCACGTGGCAAGAGAAAAAAGCTTTTGTGGGTGTATCACCGTCAGGGCACAATGTAAAGATTGACGCGGACAAAGAAAAAGGCGCTAGCCCCATGGAGCTCATATTGCTCGGGCTTGGTGGCTGTGCCAGTTACGATGTGGTGTCAATTTTACAAAAATCACGACAGGAAGTAACCGATGTACGCTGTGAGTTGACGGCGCAACGAGCAGAAACGGTACCTGCGGTTTATACGGCTATCCATATGCATTTTGTGATCACGGGCAACGACGTCTCTGATAAACAGATCGAGCGCGCCATCAAACTATCGGCTGAGAAATATTGTTCAGCGAGTCGGATGCTCATGCAGGGCGGGGTAGATATTACTCACGATTTTGAAAATATCGCAGGGTAGGACTTACTGTATGAATATAATTTTTGGATTAATCTCTGATAGCGCCGCCTCTGCAATATGGGCAATGGTGGTAGCTAGCCTGCTGCCATTATTGATGGCAATGACTGCCAAAGCCTTTGGTGGTTTTAGACTTGCTGACAATGCCCATCCGCGCAGCTTTTTGCAAGACACGACTGGCACTGCGGCTCGAGCTAATGCTGCGCAGCAAAACAGCTATGAGACGTTGCCCATATTTTTAGCCGCAGTTATTGTCGGCATGCTGTTCTTTGTACCGCAATCTATTGTTAATGTACTGGCGTGGCTTTATGTACTGATTCGGGTGGGTTACTGCGCGGCTTATATCACTAATTTAGCGACGTTTCGCTCAGTACTTTGGGTGTTATCGATGGTTTGCTCGCTGATGCTATTTTATTTAGCGATTAGAATCAGCACTTAAGGCATAGTAGTTACTGTTATAACTGACTAATAATTACTTTTTTACTCCTAAAACAACTATTCGTTAACGCGTATGTTTATACACAACTACTTTGCTTTATTGCCTCGATAATAGCGTTTTTATCCTTTTCGCGTTTGACGCTATTCCACAGTGGCTGAGCCTCGTTATAGCCCTTGGTCAGCATTCCAAGCCACTGCTTATAGCGACCGACAAGTACAATATCGTTTTTGGCTTGCCCCTGCAAAAACGCAATTTGATGTGTCGTTAAATCATGCCATGCTAGTTTATTTCTGTCTGGATTATCTTCTTTGGCATCAACTTGAGCAATTAAATCTGGACGCGTCACCGCGCCGCGACCGAGCATCAAATGCTGAGTTCCTGACTGCGTCATACAGTTTTGCGCCTGCGCGCTTGTCCATATTTCACCATTGGCAATCACGGGTATATCTAAGCGATTAAAGCTCTGAATTTTTTCCCAGTAAGCGGGCGGCTTATAGCCTTGGGTTTTGGTGCGGGCATGAATGGTTAGCCAATTTGCGCCACTAGCGTCAATCGCTCCGCGTATATCATCGATGCGACTGGTATCGGTATAACCCAAACGTATCTTTGCTGATACTGGAATATGAGCGGGCACAGCTTTTCTTACCGTGCTAATAATGTCATATAAGACTTCAGGTTCATCAAGTAATACTGAACCGCCCCGATGACTATTGACAGTTTTGGCGGGACAACCAAAATTAATATCGATAGCGGGTGCGCCAAGCTCGCAAGCATAAGCAGCATTTTCTGCCATGAGCTGCGCTTCACTACCAAGCAGTTGAATATGAATAGGCGTACCACAGGAAGTCTTTGCATTATGATGTAGCTCTGGCACATAGCGATAAAAAACATGCGCGGGCAAGAGGTGCTGTGTGACCCGAATGAATTCACTCACTGACCAATCATAAGGGCGACCTAAATCAGTCGCAATTTGCGTCAAGATTTGCCGCATCAAGGGGTCGGTCAAGCCTTCCATTGGCGCAAGAAGGCGGACGGGGCTATTGAATAAATTTTGTAGGTGGTCTGGTTGCCCTGGTAAGAAAGTCTGCTGGTCGTCTCTATTCATCGGTATATATTCATGGTTATATGTAAATACGTAGTGATGTATTAATAATATTAGTAGGATTCAAGGGAAGCCTTTTTCATCGCTTTTAATATTATTAAAGCTGTTTATTTGCTTAAAATTACCTTCTTCCCCGACTGCAATCCTAATATCAAATCTTTAATGTGATGAATATCTAAATTGGCTTGAGCGCGAGTGCAGGCAACATACAATAATCGTAATTCTTCAGGGCTAATCTTAATACCGTTGGTCGTCACATCGTAATAGAAGTCATCATCCAATTGCACTTTGCCCCATTCTAGACCTTTGGCTTTGTGCGCAGTAGAGATAACATAATCAGCATTTTCAATACGCGTCAAACTGTTGACCGCTTGCGTCAAGACATTAGTGCCATGATCATCGACCAGTTTCACTAGAGTTTTGAGATCGCTCCCTTCGTTGGTTTCTGAGTACTCTTGTACATCAGACCAGTTATAGAAGTAGGCCAGCTCTGGCACACCATAGGCGGACTTGCCATTTTTTAGATTCTCAGCCGCCTGACAGAATTTGAGCATGCGATCGGTATCGGCTTGTAAGGCGACGCGGTGCCCAAGTTTCAACCCTGTCAGGAGCTGCGCCATGGCAGCCGCATTGGTGCGGCAGAGAATGGCGTCCTTTTTGCTATGTACCATGCCTTTTTCAGTGGAGGACTGCCTAGCAGGATTGCCCTTTAGAGGCACGTCTTCTTGCAAGGCTTTGAGCAAAGTATTGGCCACCTCAGCGATAGGTTCACCAAAGCGAAACGACTGTGTCAATAGAGTCTGCGGCAATGGCAGCTTTTTCATCGCATTGACCGCGCCGCGCCACTCATATATCTGCTGATGAGCGTCCCCGACATAGATGACCTGCCGTGGCTGCTGAGTCAAGATACCCATCATTAGGGGATCTGCATCTTGTGCTTCATCAAATAAGATAAAGTCAGCAGGGATGCTCGGCTTTGAGAGCGCCCAAAGTTTAAGGTAAATGTCATGACCGATACCCGCAGGATGGCGGGCATCAATCGACTGTAGCCAACGCTGCTCGACAGCAGGGTAGAGCATCTCACGCAGTTGTTCGGCGTCTGAATCATCAAGCCAACTGGGGAACAGGATATGCCTTGGCGCAGGATAGCTGGCGTGCGTGCTACAAAAATTACTCACCGCATCACTGACAAAACGTGCAAGGCGCGCTGGGGTCAAAGTAATGTATTTATTGACGCCATCCATTTGCCGACGTACTTGTACCGGCTGCAAGCCCAAATCATCGCCTAAGCGTTTAGGTGAAAATCTAGGTAGCGATAACTTTGCCGTAATATCACGCGGTACATGCCGATAAGCCAAGGAATGAAAGGTACGGCAGTCTACATGTGAGGGGAATTTGGCGCGCGCATCATTGGCAATCGCTTTGTTAAAAGCTAAATATAAGCCACGCCCGCGCAAACGCTCCCCGATGAGCTTGAGCGTCGTAGTCTTACCTGCACCCGCATAAGCCACCACTTTGAATGACTTTTGATCCATCGCCATATTGAGCGCGTTTAATTGCTCTTCGGTAGGGTCGCTCATATAAGCGGGCATAGATGCGGACATAGAAGTTACCTAGGGTATTGAAGCTGAATCTTTAAAGCTTAAGTATTGAAGCTTGAGTATCAGGGCTTAAGTATTAAAGCTAGAGTATTGCAAAATGAGCAAAATAGCAGGGGCAAAAAAAGCCACTGTATCGGCAATGGCTAAGGTGCAATTCATAGTATAAATGACTAAAGTAGTGGAAAGTAAAAGGATAAAGAGTCTAAGCTATAGTAGCAGATTGCCTGAGGGACTTTAAGTCAAAAGATGATCAAGCTCATTTACTTATCTAATTTGACCGCTGCTGTCGAATCAGCGCTAATCTCTTTTTTGGATTCATCTTTTATCAGTATTTTTGCCAAAAATAATCCCAGCTCAAACAATAACCACATCGGAAAAGCGAGCATTAGCATAGAGACGCCATCGGGCGGCGTCACCACCGCAGCAACCGCAAAACAGCCGACGATAATATAACGGCGCTTATCTTCTAGGCTGTCAATGGAGACAATACCGGCCAATATCAACAGCAAAGTGACCACTGGAATCTCAAAGGTCACGCCAAACACCATAAATAGCTTTAAGGCAAAGCTCAAATAGCTATCGATATCTGTCATCGGTAACACGTTTTGCGGCGCAAACACAATAAAGAATTTGAGCACACCTTTGAGTACAACAAAATAGGCAAAAGCCACGCCTGCATAAAACAAAAAGATAGAAGAGAAGAGAACAGGGATAGCGACCTTCTTTTCTTTTTTGTACAGTCCTGGCGCGACAAAAGACCATATCTGATACAAAATATAGGGCATAGCGAAAAACGCGGCGACAAATATAGTTAAGCGTATCGGCGCCATAAAGTTTGAAGTGATATCGGTGGCGATCATCGTTGAGTTAGCAGGTAATTGCGCCACTAGCGGATCTGACAAAAAATCATACAGCTCGCGTGAGAACCCAACTAGCACCAAAAATATGATTAGGACAGCTGCGCAAATCTTAATTAAATGTGCTCGCAACTCAATCAAGTGCTCGGTGATAGGCATATCAGCAAGCGAGCCTGATAAGTCACCTGTTGACGTAATATCCTCATCAGTCGCTATTTTTTCTTGGCGACTTTTTTGCCGTTTGAACAGTTTCATCAATCAGCCTCCGAGGTGGTTATAGAGGCAGGAGCATGCGTCTTGTGAGTAGAGGTCTTGCTTGAGTCAATATGCAATAAGACGTCAGCTTGATAATTGGGTAGATAGGGCGGGGCAGGCAGACGCCGAGCTTTATCGTAAGCGCCAAGACGAAACCACATATTCTCCCAAGGGCGCGTGATAATGGGCTGCGCATTTTGTGTCGTTTTTTCAGTCTTTGAATTTGTTTTAGATGAAAGGGCAGAGCGTGGTGTTTGAGAGGCTTCTGCGTGATAGCTGTAATCAGGCTCGACAGACAAATCTTGCTCGGTGCTACCTTCTTCAGTATTTTCCTTTATATCACCGTCTTTTGTGCGAATACTTTGGTTTTGTGACGATTCAAACTCTTTCATACTACCGCGCATCTCTGTTATCTCGCGGCGCATTTCAGCTTCTGTTTCACGTATTTTGGCAAGCTCTTTTTGCATCAGTTGCCGTGTTTCAGCCAAATCAAGTTCAGCCTCAATCTCTGACTGCAGCGTTGATATCGTACGGCGTAGTTTGCTATACCATTGACCTGCCGTACGAGCCGCTTGAGGCAGCTTTTCTGGCCCCAAAACGATCAAGGCAATAACGCCGAATAGGAGTAGCTCAGAGAATCCAATATCAAACATAGTAGTCAAGCATCTAGTAGTCAGGCATCACTGGTTAAAGGCAAACGTCAGAATAAATGGATGCGCTTTATACTCTAGGGTTTTCGTTATCAGTACTGATAGGGGTTGCGACTTCATCCACTCTAGTACCCGCATTCACGCCATCAGCCTTTTGTGAGCTAATATCATGATTGAGCACACGGTGTTTTTTTTGATGTTCTAAATCTTCGTCTTTAACCGCTTCTTTGAAGCCTTTGACCGCGCCGCCTAGATCTTTGCCTGCATTTCTGAGTTTGGAGGTACCGAACACAATCACCACCACCACCAACAAAATCAGCCAATGCGTAATAGAAAAACTGCCCATAGTCGTATCCTTATGTCTGATATCTAAATGAAACTTGCCTGTATTATAGCATCCAAAGTATTTGCTTATTCTTACCCTTTAGCGTCAATTCGGTTAGCGTGCTGCTTTTTCATCGATACCAGATAAGCCAAAGCGCCGACCGAGCTCAGATAGTACCGCTTCAGATTCAATATCGAACCAAGATAGCCCAATTAAAGTATGGAACCAGACGTCAGCTACCTCATACACCAGTTCTTTCTGAGCCTTGTCGTACGATGATAAGTCAATATTTTTATCACAATGTGCCAAATCTTTGGCGGCGATGATCGCTTCGATCGCTTCTTCACCAACTTTTTCTAAGATTTTATTTAAACCCTTAGCATGCAAACTGGCGACGTATGACTGATCCGAGCTCGCATTTTTGCGTTCTGTGAGAACTTGATCTAACTGCGTCAAAATAGAGCTATCAGAAGGCTTGTTTTGCGGACTACTCTTATCTTTATCATTAGAGCTCGTAGTTTTAGAGCTTGTAGTTTTAGAGTCAGCAGAATGATCAGACATTGCGCTATAGATATCAGCAGGATCTTTTAGTACTTTGTCCACGCTTTCCCATTGAGGCTCTGAGCCTGACAAGTCTAAACGCTGATAAAAGCACGACTCGCGTCCCGTATGACAGGCAATACCGCCTATCTGCGTGACACTAAGGACAATGACGTCAGCATCACAATCTAAGCGGATATCGTGTACGAGCTGCGTATGACCTGAGGTTTCCCCCTTGTGCCACAACTTGGCGCGCGAGCGCGAATAGTAAACGGCTGTTTGTGTTTGTGCCGTCAGTTGTAACGCATCGCTGTTCATCCACGCCATCATCAAAATACGTCCTGACGTTTGATCTTGGGCGATAGCAGGAATTAAGCCATCGGCATTAAAAGTTATAGCGTTAAGCCAAGCAGGTAAGGTCATAGTTCGCGGTCTTATAATCAATAAGTAAAAAAGAGGGTGGTTCAAGATATAAATGTAATAATCAATCAAGTATTTTGATAATCAATAGGTTCAATTATCGATACCTTTAATCTAAATACTCTTGATCTAAATACTCTTAATCTAAATGCACACAATATATCCTGGAGAGCTTTTAATAAAGTGCAAATACAATAAAGTGCAAATGTACTAAAGCTCAAATACCAAAACCTTAAAACATCTTGTAGTGAAAAATAGATAAATAGGAGAGAGTTAAGGGAGAAAAGGTTTTGGGGTTAGCAACTGTTTCAATGTCTCATCGATAGTGGTGATTTTTTGCAAACGATAATCATAATTGACAAAGTGTTGCCGAGATTTTGCGATCAGAGAGTTATCAGACATGCGAACCACTCTAATCGCTATGCTGCCACCATTATCCTCTACCTGTTCGATACCGACCTCAAATAGCAGCGCTTCTCGTACACGTGCTCGACTAATAATATGCACTTGCAATTTGTCAACGACCAGACCTTGGTGAGCGCCGCTAATGTCTTTAACGCCCTTAAAGTGCAAAAACTGCTCTCTGGCCTCCACTAGTAATGCGCTCAAAGACTCAAGGGTCAAATATTGGTTAATATTGACCTCAATTGCCCGAACGTGTAACAGCGTCTCGAACACAAACACTCTGTCATCTAACACCAACGATTGGCTTGACAACGTTTTCTCCCAATAGTTTTAGGTATGTGCGCTTTTAAATAATACAAAAACCGACTTTTTGTGGCCTCCCTATACTAAGCTATGACAGATTGACTCAGCAAACTAAATTTATAAAATCAGTAGAGGTAGAAATCCTACTGAATATAGATCGTGTTTTATAGTGTGTGAAAAATATAAGTATACCTGATGCCCTATTTATATAATGATTAAATGCATAATAACAGCCCAAAATGACATTATAAATTCAATCTATTATTCATAATAATGACTTATAAACTTTCCTTGGCAAAACAGCGTACCATCTGCTAAAATAGCGCCTCCCACCTCGAGGCAAATAGAGATTAGGGGCTATTGATGTAGCAACTATTCGTTATTGACTATTTGACGACCAGGTTCTATCAAAGACAAAGAGGCAACTCATCATGAAAGTTAAGATGAAAACCAGAAGCGGTGCAGCTAAACGCTTCAAAAAAACAGCAAATGGCTTTAAGCGTAAGCAAGCCTTTAAAAGCCATATCTTGACCAAGAAATCAGCTAAGCGTATTCGCCAGTTGCGTGGTCTTAAGATGGTGGACAAATCTGACGAAGCAGCTGTTCGTCGCATGTGCCCATACATCTAATCGATCTTTGCAGCTTGATATTGCTGACCTTACATTAAAATTCTTGGAGTAATTTATGGCCCGTGTAAAACGTGGTGTACAGGCGAATCGCCGTCACAAAAAAATCTTAAAACGTGCAAAAGGCTACTACGGTGCCCGTTCACGTGTTTATCGCGTAGCGGTACAGGCAGTGACCAAAGCTGGTCAATATGCTTATCGTGACCGTCGCAACAAAAAACGTTCGTTCCGTCGTCTTTGGATTGCACGTATCAATGCTGGCGCACGCTTAAACGGTTTAAGTTATAGCCGCTTTATCAATGGTATGAAAAAAGCCAACATCGATATCGATCGTCGCGTTTTAGCTGACATCGCTATGCATGATGCGGCTACTTTTACAGCCTTAGTCGAAAAAGCAAAAGCGGAATTAGCATAAGTATTGGTCTGTCTTTAGATTTTTGAATTCTAAGCGTCTAACAGATAAGAGTGATATGCATTAATAGGTTAATATTAATAAAAGCTACCGCTGGTCGGTGGCTTTTTTTATATCAAATCATTTAAAGGGTTTGAGCCGTTTTTGATGACTCGCTTTTATTTCTATAATACGAAAAGAGATAGTCTATCAAGTAGATAGTTTGCAAATTTTACTTAAACCCCTACCATCAATAATTTGTTTAAATCAGGAATAATGCGTCTTATGACTACCCCTGCTGCCATCATCGATTTGTCGGCGCTACCGACTCTGTCCCCAGAGCTAAGCGAGCTCAATGAGTCTCAGCTAAATGACTTTGCTAGTGCTGCTGAAGCGCTACTCTTACAAGTCAATGATGTGCGAGCATTGCAAGACTTGCGCGTACAGCTGACGGGTAAAAAGAGCTCACTCACGGGCTGGTCAAAGCAGATGGGTAAGCTCAGTAGTGGTGACAAAAAAACCTACGGCGGCTGGTTACATGGTGTGCGTAGTCGTATTCAAGACGCATTGACCGAGCAGCAACAGCAACTAGAGGTTGCGGTGTTAAATGCAAAGCTTGCAAGCGAGAGTATTGATATTACATTGCCTGCTCGCGGTGGTCAAAAAGGCCATTTGCACCCAGTGACAATGATCACCCAGCGTATGCAGCAGTATTTTGTACAAGCAGGCTTTAATGTGGCTACGGGTCCTGAAGTTGAGAGTGATTACTATAACTTTGAGGCGCTCAATATCCCGTCGCATCATCCAGCACGCGCGATGCACGATACCTTCTATTTTGATGCGCACTATTTGCTACGTACGCATACCAGTCCGGTACAGATCCGTACCATGGAGAAGAGCGCGCCGCCGATTCGTATTATTTGTCCGGGTCGTGTTTACCGTAACGACTCAGACCAAACCCACTCGCCGATGTTTCATCAGCTAGAAGGGCTTATGGTTACTGAGTCGAGTACCTTTGCAGAATTAAAAGGCTTAATTAGTGAATTCTTAGAAGCCTTTTTTGCCAAAGACCTGACTGTACGTTTTCGACCTTCTTTCTTTCCATTCACTGAGCCTTCTGCTGAAGTTGATATCTTAGATGATAACGGTAAATGGCTTGAGGTCATGGGCTGCGGTATGGTACATCCGCAAGTGCTAACCAACTGCGGTATTGATAGCGATAAATACACAGGCTTTGCCTTTGGTATGGGTATTGAGCGCTTTGCGATGCTCTATTACGGTATCGATGATCTACGCCTATTTTTTCAAAACGACGTACGCTTCTTAAAACAGTTTGGCTAGATTTTACTACTTATACGCCAACCTTTAATCCAAAATCTTTATTATAAAATTCTGATCCGAGATATTTATGAAAATTAGCGAACAGTGGTTACGTCAATGGGTAAACCCAAACAATACTAGTGAGCAATTAGCAGAACAGCTGACCATGGCAGGGCTTGAGATTGATGATCGCTTTGCAGTCGCTCGCAGCTTTAGTGGTGTCGTCGTCGGTGAAGTCGTCAGTATGGAGCCACACCCTGATGCCGATAAACTACGCGTCACTCAGGTCAATATTGGTACAGCTGAGCTGCTACAAATTGTTTGCGGTGCGCCTAATGTCTATGTGGGTATGAAAGCACCCGTTGCTACCGTTGGTGCGGTCCTACCTTCTGATGATGGTACTGGCTTTAAAATCAAAAACGGCAACCTACGCGGCGTTGACTCTAACGGTATGCTTTGCGGTGCATCAGAGATTGATTTGACTGATAATATTGATGGTCTGCTTGAGCTGCCGGCTGATGCACCAGTCGGCATAGATATTCGTGAGTATTTGGGTTTAGACAATCAAATATTGGATATCTCAATTACCCCAAATCGCGGTGATTGCTTTAGTGTTCGTGGTATCGCGCGCGAAATATCAGTCATTAACGATTTGCCCCTACAGCCGCCGCAGATCGCTCACAACGTGATAACGACCAACAATGCTACTAACGCTACGATGCCAGCCGTAGCGGTAGAAGCTGTTGAAGCTTGTCCCCGCTATTTACTACAATCAATTAGCACTTTTGATCGTAGTATTGCTACGCCAAAATGGATGCAAGATGCCTTAGTCCAATCAGGATTACGTTCACACAACTTTTTAGTTGATCTGACGAATTATATATTGATGGAATTGGGTCAGCCGCTACATGCGTTTGACGCCGATACCCTTGTAGGTGATATCGTGGTACGTTTGGCAAATCCTGCCGAGACCATTACTTTACTCAATGACCAAACCATTACCTTAACGGGCGATGAGTTGGTCATCGCTGATGATAAAGGCGTACTTGCTCTAGCAGGTATTATGGGGGGCAAGCGGAGTTGCGTGACCGATAGCACAACCAATATTGTATTAGAGAGTGCGTTTTTTAGCCCGTTAGCTATTGCGGCGCGTGCACGCCGTTTTGGCTTACATACTGATGCCTCACAGCGTTTTGAGCGCGGCGTGGACTTTGAATTACCTGAGCTGGCATTAGCACGCGCTTGTGATTTGATAGTCAAGGTCACAGGCGCTCAAATAGGTCAAACCGTAAAAGTGGAGAGTACCAAGCATCTACCAGCACGTGCGCCCATTACTCTGCCCATTGCTAAAGTACGTGATGTCATCGGCATTGAGATTGAACCTGCCATCATGGTACGTATTTTGACTCAATTAGGGTTTGAGGTAGAGCTACAAACAGATAGCTTGATTTGTACGCCGCCATCGTATCGCTTCGATATGAGTATCCGCGAGGATCTAATAGAAGAGATTGCGCGTATCTATGGCTATGAGAATATCCCAAGCGTACTACCGCATTTGCAAGTTAGTATGAACTACGATGACACAGCGGATTTGACGCATGAGATGAAGCTATCGCTGGTCGATAACGGTTATATGGAGGCGATTAGCTTTAGTTTTAGTAATGCAAAGCTAGAAGCATTATTAGATGATGCTGCGTTAGGAGAGGTACTCGCACTAGCCAATCCGATCTCTAGTGATTTAGCTGTGATGCGCCGTACCTTGCTATCCAGCTTATTGCCTTGTGTGCAATATAATCTTAATCGTCAGCAGCCACGCGTGCGTTTCTTTGAGACAGGTCTTAGCTTTGTCGGCCAAAGCATTAGTGATTTGGTACAAACGCCAAGTATTGCTTTGGTTGCAGTCGGTGATATCTGGGATGAGCAAGCTTACCAAAACCGCGCGTTAGACTTTTATGATCTCAAGCATGATATTGAGCAATTACTACCTGCGCAGATCGATAGAGCTCGCATTCGTTATGAGCGTAGTCAGCTCGCATTTTTGCATCCAGGACAAAGCGCCAAGCTATATATCGACGATGAATATGTCGGTTGGCTGGGTCAGTTACATCCTAATACCGCCAAACAGTTGGACATGCCAACGACTTGGGTCGCTCAGTTATCGTTGTCGCCTATGCTAACCCTTGCTCGCGAGCCGCGTATCATCACGACTCCAAGTAAGTTTCCACAAGTACGCCGTGACATCGCTATACTAGTAAATAGTGATATTAGTTTGCAGACACTAGAGTCTTCAATACATGTTGCCGCAGGCGAGCTACTTACTGATCTTTGGTTGTTTGATGTTTATCAAGGCGATAAAGTCCCAGATAACCAGCGCTCTCTTGCCTTTGCTTTGATATGGCAAGATAGTACGCAGACCTTATCAGATGAGGTAATCAAGACTGCGACTGACAAAGTGGTACAAGTGCTTATGGATCAGTATTCAGTACAACTTCGTGACAGTTAGAGAAAATCTATACGTTTTTGAACCATGGAAATAGCTAACTATTTATTAATAAACGATTTTATTAAAAAGGTAACAAAAATCCTATATAATAGTAGGCGATAGCATAAAATTCTGACAACCCATTTAGAGCTAATGTAGGAGCCGTATTGTGAGTACCCTGACAAAATCTGACATGATTGAGCATTTAATGAGTCATTTGGACCTAACGCGTCAAGAAGGTCGCTGCTTAGTAGAGAATTTCTTTGATGAACTCGCTGATAACTTGATTGAGGGACGAGAAGTCAAGCTCTCAGGCTTTGGCAATTTTGAGCTAAAAGACAAAAATAGTCGCCCAGGTCGTAATCCTAAGACAGGGGAGCCGGTCGCTGTCTCAGCACGCCGAGTAGTCACTTTTAAAACGGGTCAAAAATTTCGCCAAAAAGTAGATGAGCATTTAATTGAAGCGTAATTGTTTTTTGTACTCAATAGTACAAGTACCAAATAATGTTTGCATAATATAAAAATAAATATATTTATTACTGGTAATATGCCAATCCTATAATAATTTTATGTCTTTATATTAGGATATTTGCTATTTCGGGTTACCAACTAGCCCTCTAATAGTACCGTCTGTTCTCTTAAAACTAGCCTACACTGAATTTCTGGTGTAGGTTTTTTGTTTTTTAAATCAGCTTCTTTAAATAATGAAAGGTATTAAAAAATAATAGATTATATTCTATAAAACTAAGGTTTAGTTTTATGGCTGTCCTTCATTCATAAATATTGATATTATACAAAAAATAGTAAGTATCATTACTGACCAATCAAAAAAACAAGTACTACTACAGTAGCAGTTGGCATGTTTTATGCTTATTACCCTGTATCTTGGTTCAAACAGCATCCTAATGTGATGACTGTAATCTTTATAATAGTATTGGAAATAAAAAATGAAATATGGTGATGTTTTTCAAAAAAGCGAAATAGGTCGCGATGAGATCAAAAATCATAGCATAGGAGTTTTGCCGCGAGAGGCAAGAACATTGCTCATTATGATTGATGGTAAAAGGACCTATCAAAACTATTTAGATACTTTGAACCAAAGCAAAATGTTTGCAAGTTTTGGCGGCGTCACGCCATTGTTTGAGCTATTGTTAGAGTTCGATTGTATTGAAGTTATTGGTTCTTCAAAAAGTCCATCTTCTTCTACGCCAAGGGTATCTAGACCATCGTCAATAACAAAACCGACTATACAAAATAGTGAAGCTGAATTTGAGCGAACTTTTAACAGTCAAAAGCTAGATGAAGTAGCCTCTATCGGAAATCCACCAAAGTCTAAGCTGCCAGATGCCAATTACGAGATATTGAAGTCAGAACTTGCCACTTACATCGAAAAAAACGCACCGCCGCAAGAGGCTTGGGGCTATCTTTTAAACTTAGAGCAATGTGACAACACCGCACAATTATTGGCGTTGGCGCAAAGTATCCAAGAGTCGAGTAGTGATAAGTTATCTGGCGGCATGGATAGCTTTATCAAAAAGATGAGACAGTAGTTCTGGCATCTTAATTGCACTTTTATAGCACAGCATCATCTAGCTATAACCAACAATCACGTATTATCGAATGAACTGGAGTACTTAATGGAATTAGCTGAGCTCTCACAAGCACAAAACTCACAAAGGCTACATGGCGAACATATTATCTTACGCCTCACTTATATTAGTCGTTATAACAACCATAACGAAAACGGTGAGGTCACTCGTATTCTAGCGCAAGCGCAGCAGAACAACGAGCGTAATGGCATTACTGGCGCTTTAGTATTCAATCATAACTATTTTTTGCAAAGTATAGAAGGGTCTAGACCTGTCATTAATGAGCTATTGCGAAAACTGGTCAAAGATGATCGTCATTTCTCATTGCAAATTATTGAATGCGCTGAAGTTGAACAAAGACGCTGGAATAAGTGGTCGATGAAATACTTGATTCCAAGCGACGATAATAAAAGCTTGGCGCTCAAATATTCAACAGGAATACAGTTTAATCCTTACCTTATGAGCACCAACCAAATCATGTTATTGATTGATACATTATCGATGTTAGATGAGCAAGAGCAACAAGCACTTGCTGCGCCTAAAAAGAAAAAATCTTGGTTCTCAATTAGCTAATTAGACTTTATAACATATAAAAGGACAACTCATGGTTCAATCAACTTCAGATGCCCACATTCTAGTGAGTATGACTTATGCTAGTCGCGCAAACCCTGACGTGTCAGCAAAAGATTTTAATGAAATACTTCAGCAGGCTCAAGAGAACAATGCAGCTAATGGCATAACAGGTATGCTTATTTTTAACAAAAACTACTTTTTACAGACTATCGAAGGGCCAAGAGCACAAATCAATCGCTTGCTCTACAGTTTGATGGCAGATCAACGTCATCATGACTTACAAGTTATCGAGACTCATGAGCTCAAGCATAGAGAATGGGCAAAATGGTCGATGAATTACGCATCACCTACCCAAGATAATGCAGCCATCTATCTTAAGTATTCTACGACTATAGATTTTAACCCGTATTTGCTAAGTGCTGAGGCAGCAAGTGATTTGATGCGCGATCTCAATGCACAAAAAGAATAAAAAATTTAGACGCAAAAAAAGAGAGCTTACGCTCTCTTTTTTGTATCGTAGTCATTATTGCAATAATTAGCAATAAAGATGACGACTATTATTCGGCAACAATAACAACTTCGTCAGAAGCGGCAACAGCTGGATCAGTTTCGCTAGCGATGTCCATGCTAGTAGTAGTGCCGTCCATAGGTACTTCGGCATCCATCTCATCAGTAGCAGTAGCAGCTTGCGCTTCAGCAATGTCAGCTTCAGCAGCAACAACAGCAGCAGTAGCATCAGCAGGTATAACTTCACCGTCAGCCATGCCTTCAGCTAGCTCTTCTTGAGCGTCTTGTACTTCTTCTTGTGCGTCAGATAAATCTTCAGCAGCGTTTTCAGTATTGCTATCACAAGCAGTTAAGCCCATAGCAGCAGTCATAACACCAGCAAGTGCAAGTAATTTAAGGTTCATAGTGTATTCTCCAAAAAAATGAAATGTTTAATAGCAACAATAAAAAGTTGAATACCCGTAATGTCGAATATCAACCACTCTTAGTTGCAGCTACTCAGCTTTCACGCATTCTATATCTTTTCTATATAAATAGAAATAGTATTTACAATTAAATAACAATATAGTTTTGCGTAATTATTTCATGAGATACAGTAGATCAAAGATCATTTATTAAGTTAAAAAGATACGATTCATAAATAAGGGTTTACTCACAAGAAGACAGCTTATTAATTAGCTTTTATTGTAATTGTAGACAGCTCTACCTACCAAATTTAATCTTTCAACCTATAAAGTGTGATTAAATAACACACAAGTCTGAAAGACACTAAAAATAATGTGGGCTATCCTATCAGATATAGTGGTTTATCTGTACTAGATAGTTTCTCCTATTATTGACAACTTGTTTTTAGGGAATAATATTATGAAATGGCAGAACAGGCGTGGCAGCTCAAATGTTCGTACTAGTCGCAGCGGCGGTAAGATGATAGGGGGCGGTATAGGAGGTATCATTATCGCTGGTATATTATGGCTTGTATTTGGTGTGAATCCTATGACCGCGTTACAGACAGGTCAGGTAGTTACAGGTGGCGGTTCTCAAGGTTCTACGCAACCTGCTACTGAAGATGATCGTGATACACGGTTTGTCAAAGTTGTGCTAGCAGACACTGAAGAGGTATGGCATCAAATATTTGAGGAGGCAGGCAGTACGTATAAAGAGCCGTCGTTGACTTTATTCGATGGTCAAGTTAGCTCTGCTTGCGGCAGTGCAACCTCAGCTACAGGCCCTTTTTATTGCCCAGGAGATCAAACCATTTATTTAGATACCTCATTTTTTGTTGAGATGCGTCGCAATCTAGGTATTAGTGGCGACCAGCAAGGCTCAGGGGATACAGAGAACCAAGGCAAAGCAGGCGACTTTGCGCAGGCTTATGTCATCTCACATGAGGTCGGTCATCATGTTCAAACTTTACTCGGTATCTCACAACAAGTGAATGAGGCTCGCCGGCAAGTTACGGCGACTCAAGGCAATCAGCTATCTGTATTGCAAGAGTTACAAGCTGACTGCTTTGCGGGTGTTTGGGCCAATCGTAATCAGCAACGCGTACAGTTCTTGGAGGCTGGAGATATCGATGAGGCGATGAATGCCGCCAGTCAAATCGGGGATGATCGTCTAGCACAAGCGAGTGGCGGGGCGGTGGTTCCTGATAACTTCACTCACGGTAGCAGTCAACAGCGTGTTAACTGGTTCACCCGTGGACTTGAGTCTGGCAACCTACAATCCTGCGATACTTTTAGCGGTGGCTTATAACATTAGTTGCTCTCAATAGAAGAGGGTAATAACTGGCACAAAAAAGCCTGCAATATATTTGCAGGCTTTTTGGTATAAATAACTAAATTTTAGTTATTGTCAAGAATATAACCACCAGCACCGCCAATAGCTGCGCCAGCTAGTGCGCCGCGAGCAATGTCTTTGCTATCGCCTTTACTTCTAATCAAAGCACCAGCCGCTGCGCCAGCAGTAGCACCTTTTGCGGTATTACTAGCGTTGCCGTATAGACCTGAGTTACAACCAGTCATAACTAAAGCCGAGCTTACTACTGCGGTCATTGCCATAGATTTTGCGAATTTCATAGTGTTACCTCTCAAAGTGTCAAAATTAGAATACAGAACTTATAGTAATACCAAGCTTGTACTTACTATAGCCAATAGTAGCTTTTTACGACTATACTAGTCGTAGTAAAAACGCTAATCTTTGATAGTAGGCTGTAAGTGTTGTTTCCAGCATGTGTCGCAGCAAAATGAGTTAGGGGCTTATAGTGAACACAAAAAAGGACTGTCATCAACAGTCCTTTTTTATTTGTTGTTCAAAGTAAAAAACAATACCTTAGCTCTGCGGTTTGCGCTTCATCTTTTCAAAGAACTCATCATTGGTTTTAACCTCTTTTAAGCGATCCAGCAAGAATTCTGTCGCTTGCACGCCATCCATAGGCTGAAGCAGTTTGCGTAGTATCCAAACTTTACGCAAAGTGTCCCCATCCATCAAACGCTCTTCACGGCGAGTTCCTGATTTTTTGATGTTAATCGCTGGAAATACACGCTTTTCGGCCAAGTCACGCTCAAGGGTAATCTCTTGGTTACCTGTACCTTTGAACTCCTCAAAGATAACGCTGTCCATTTTACTGCCTGTGTCAATAAGGGCAGTTGAGATGATCGTTAAACTACCTCCCTCCTCGATGTTACGGGCAGCACCAAAAAAGCGTTTTGGACGCTCCAAGGCATTGGAGTCAAGACCACCAGTCAAGACTTTGCCTGATGAGGGAATAACCGTATTGTAAGCGCGGGCAAGGCGGGTGATAGAGTCGAGCAGAATAACAACGTCTTGTTTGTGCTCAACCAAGCGTTTAGCTTTTTCAATAACCATATCAGCAACTTGAACGTGGCGCTGGGGCGGCTCATCAAAGGTCGAAGCAACCACTTCACCACGTACCGTACGTACCATTTCAGTCACCTCCTCTGGCCGCTCATCAATCAAGAGTACAATCAGATAACATTCAGGGTTATTACGGGTAATGGACTGTGCAATAGTTTGTAGTAATACCGTTTTACCTGCTTTTGGCGGTGCGACAATGATTGAGCGCTGACCTTTACCGATAGGGGCAATCAGATCAATCATGCGGCCAGTCAAATCTTCGGTAGTGCCATTACCTAGCTCAAGCTTGAGCTGTTCGGTTGGAAACAGAGGCGTTAAGTTCTCAAATATAAGCTTGTGACGTGAACGATCTGGAGTGTCAAAGTTGATCTCGCCAACTTTTAGAAGAGCAAAATAACGTTCAGAATCTTTTGGCGGACGTATAGTCCCAGCGATACTATCACCCGTCTTTAAGCTAAATCTACGAATCTGGCTTGGGCTGACATAAATGTCGTCAGGTCCTGCTAGATATGAGCCTTCAGAGGAGCGCAAAAAGCCAAAACCATCTGGTAGTACTTCTAAAACACCATCACCATAAATGGCCTCACCATTACGAGCATGAGTCTTCAAAATAGCAAAAATGATGTCTTGTTTACGGCTACGCGCCATATTGTCAAGACCCATCTCTTTGGCGATAGCCAACAGCTCGGCGATTGATTTTTTCTTTAATTCAGTTAAATTCATAGAGAGGTCATTAGCAGATTATCGGGCAGAAAGGGCCAGTAACGGCGCAGTTCGCAACGTTGATTAATACGAGGATAGTGTAGCAATAGGATGCATGCACAAAATAAGCATTATGCTTTGTATAGTTTGTGATTTATATCAGATGACAGTCAATGGCAACATAAAAAGCAAGGCAATAAAAATAGCTTAAAGCAGAGTTTGCTAGTTATCGTAAGTTATCGTTTTTTAGTGATTGTCTGCCTTGAGGGCAGCTGTGTCTTTTTATAACAACACGAAGAGAATAGCGATAAGGAGCCTAGAAAAACGGCTGCGTTTCTCTTGTCAGCAGACTATACGGTTATTGGCAGGGTATTGTCAATTATTTTTGTTAAAAAATCTATAGAATCGAATATTTTGTATAAAAGATAAGCAAAAAAGCCATTATTTATGACAAATAATGGCTTTTTTATGACTTGATGGCGCTTTTATAGTTAAGCTTACAAATGCTTATCCAATACTTTAGCTAGTTCGCCTTTAGGTTGTAAACCCATAACTGAATCTACTTTTTCACCATCTTTAAAGACGAACAAAGTTGGGATATTGCGAATACCGAAGCGACTTGCAGCTTGTGGGTTGTTGTCAACATCGACTTTGACAATTTTGACCTTGCCTTCATATTCACCCGCCAAATCTTCTAAGATAGGGGCAATAGCTTTGCAAGGACCGCACCATGTGGCCCAAAAATCCACAAGTACAGGCATGTCAGCTTGTAGTACATCTTGGTCAAAATTGGCATCGGTTGTATTAACAATTAGGTCTGACATAAGGTTCTCTCTTATTTTATAATCTATAAAATCAGTTGTAGTACATACAATGCATAATTTAATCTTTTGCTATGTGAGTACTTAAGTATTTTGCTTAATAGTGCCGTTATACTAGCATGTTTGTTCGCTCTTGGTAGACACAAGCGGGTTAAATTATTCAACAATTACTATTGATACAATAAATTGAAACATAAGCGCACAGGTTGCGTCTTCTCTATTGTCCATAATGAGTTTAGGCTTGAGTATGAATATTTTGCTACTCTATCTAGCTTTATTCCTAATTCTAGTTCTAGCCCATTGTACTTTAGAGCATTATTTATAGTCCTACTCTTTAACATTGTTTTATTTTCTTTAACGTCCGTTCACTTCAAAAC
The DNA here is from genome assembly GCF_051307035.1 of Psychrobacter sp. DM4. GTDB lineage: Bacteria > Pseudomonadota > Gammaproteobacteria > Pseudomonadales > Moraxellaceae > Psychrobacter. Next base: position 2,600,784 of record NZ_CP195536.1, on the reverse strand, counting down.
TACATGAGCTTGATCAAACTTTGACTGTCTTACCTCAATGCACGCCAATACAAGTACCCTTTTTTATGTTTTTTACTGATAACGATATTGCAGCTCTTAATGCGCAAGAAGCAGCTTATTCGCTTGAGTTTTTTGAACAGTTTGCTAAAGACATTACCATTTATGAGGACGATGATATTTGGGTAGTAGATAAGCCGGCAGGTTTGTTAAGTGTCGATGGCAAAACGTTAAAGGTAAGCTTGCTGGCAAGGCTTGAGCGCGCAAATCCAGCGGTCAAGCTGATCCATCGTTTAGATATGGATACCTCAGGTCTGTTGATATTTGCCAAAAATGCAGCAGCACAAACTCACATCAGTAAGCAGTTCATTGATCGCTTACCGCAAAAAAAGTATCAAGCAAGAGTATTTGGGAAGTGGCAAGAGGTTGGCGCGACAGGCGAGATATCAGCACCTGTTCGCTATGAGCCAACGATCAAGCCGCGTCATATCGTCGATCCTAACTGGTCAAAACACGCATTAACTTTGTACAGGGTTGTAGCGTTTGAGGAGTGCGACGGTCAAGTCGTTACTCGAGTTGAATTAAAGCCTGTAACGGGTCGCAGTCATCAGTTGCGTGTACATATGGTGCACGTCGGTCACGTTATCATCGGTGATCCTATTTATGCTGAAGACGCCGCCTTGACTATCGCGCCAAGACTCAATCTGCATGCCGAGCAGCTGCGTCTGAAACATCCTATACTAGGTGCTTGGATGGATTGGGAAAGTCCTAGTCCCTTTTAAAGCTATACATGCAGATATTTTTTATATCTAAATACTTGTTATAAATAGAGGCGAAAGTCCCCCTTAAAAAGATACACTTAAAACAATAAGGTTTAAAATGATGACAGCGATATTACAGAGAATTAAAAACCGCTTTGAGAATAAAAAGGCACCAGTAGCAGATTATGAGGTATTGATTGTTGGAGCAGGCGTCGCTGGTATTGGTACGGCTTGCTATTTGCAACAAAACAAAGCGTCATTATTCGATAATAAAAAAACTTGCAAAGCTGCCAAAAAACATCGTAAGGCAGGTAATAAAAAGTCGACAGCGTCTTTTTTGGTAGTAGAAAAACGTGAAGATCTAGGTGGTACTTGGGATTTGTTCACTTACCCCGGCGTACGTTCTGATTCTGATGCGCTCACCTTCGGTTATAGCTTTCGCCCGTGGCTGGATCATCGTATGCTGGCAGAAGGGGGCGATATCAAACACTATATCAAAGAGACGGCGCGCGAGTACGGCGTCATCGAACACATACGCTATCAGCACGAGGTTGAGCAGCTATCATGGTCAAGTGACACGCAGTTGTGGACCGCGGCGATAAAGAATAATGCCAGCGGTGAAGTGCTTTCGCTAACCGCACATTTTGTCATTGGAGCAACAGGTTATTACGACTACGAGCAAGGGTATCGGCCCCACTTTGACAAAGAAGAGGATTTTGAGGGGCAGATTGTCCATCCGCAGCATTGGAGTGATATTAATTATAATGATAAAAATGTCGCTATCATAGGCAGCGGCGCGACAGCGATGACGCTAATGCCCGCGCTTGTCGACGAAGACAGCGAGCAGTGCGCGCGTTATGTCACTATGATTCAGCGTACGCCTACATATGTAGCAAGCGTAGCAGGAGACGACTATGCGATCGATTGGCTATCTGCTAAGTACTCACCATTATCGCAACAGCAAGCCTACACGCTGCTGCGCGTGCGTAACGTTCTACGTCAGCAAGGCGTCTACCAGCTTGCGATACGTGCGCCAAGCGTTATGCGTGCTTTGCTCAAACATTGGGCTCAGCAAGAACTCAAAGGCAGTCAGGTAAGTGTTGATCACTTTTTGCCTGATTATAATCCGTGGGAGGAGCGCCTATGCGCGGTACCCGATAGCGATCTGTTTTTAGCGCTACAAGGGTCGCGCGCTGATATTGTCACTGATCATATCGATCATTTTACCAAGCAGGGCATCTTGCTTAAATCAGGTCAGCACATTGACGCCGATATTATTATCTCAGCGACAGGGCTTAAGTTACAGATGCTCGGCGGCGCACGTGTATTCATTGATGGTGAGCCTATCGATATTGGCGCGCGTATGACTTACAAAGCCGTAATGATTGAGAACATCCCCAATATGGCTGTCATCTTTGGTTATACCAATGCCTCGTGGACGCTAAAAGTAGATCTAGCTTGTCAGTATTTGCTGCGTTTATTCAAGTATATGAAAAAACATGATTACCGTACGGCACTACCAATCGCTAATGGTGATGGCAAACATGTACAAGTACAAGAGGATACAATCATGGGCTCACTGTCAGCGGGCTACATTCGCCGCGGCAAAGATGAGTTGCCCAAACAAGGCGATCGCTATCCTTGGCAGGTGACTAGCAACTATCTAAGCGATCGTATTATGCTCAAATACCGCCGCATCAAAGATGACTGGTTACACTTCACTCGTTAAGATTTTTTAATAAACTCAGCGACTTGTGTGCTCAATATTTGCCATAGTGTCTCTTGAGCACTTTTACTGCCCCAAGCATTGTGCGGACTAAAGATAACGCGTGGATGAGTGCTAAAATCCAGCAAGGGATCATCGGCGGCGATAGGCTCTTGTTCAAAGACATCGCTTGCGTAGCCGATAATTTGCTCGCCGCTTAGCGCATCCGCCAAGGCTCGAGTATCAACGATACCGCCGCGCGCCACGTTTACTAGTAGAGGCCGCTTAGTCATCTTTGCTAGTGTATTTACATTAATCAGATGCTGGGTATCTTCGTTTAGCGGACAATGTAGGCTAATAACATCTGCTGTAGCCAAGACGTCATCGAACGCCATGTACTCGGCGTTACGCGGCGTACGTCCTTGATGCTCGGCCCACAATACTCTCATACCAAAAGCACGCGCAATCTCAGTGACGCGTTTGCCAATAGTGCCTACCCCGATGATACCGAGCGTTTTATCTTCTAAGTCTATAAGCGCAGTATCTAATAAACAAAAATTACCATTGTCACGCCAAGTACCATCCGCAGCTTTTTGATGATAATAAATACCACCGCGCATCGCATTGAGCATCAGCATAAAGGTATGCTCAGGGACGCTTTTGACCGCATAACCTGCAACGTTATATAAAGTAACATCATGAGCCATGCAAGCCTGTTGATCGACATTATTCATACCCGTAGCCGTCAATTGAATCAGCTTAAGCTTGGGCAATTGCGCGATGACTTTAGCTGAGATCTTAACTTTATTAGCGATGATAATATCAGCATCACTACAGCGCTGGGCGATGGTCTTGGTATCATTTGGCGTCTCATCATAGGTGATATAGTCTGTAATACCAGCTGGCGCTGGCAAGTCGATGCCCTCAGAGAAAGTGCCTTTATCCAAAAATACAGCGTGCATAGATGTTCCTTAGATTATTTTTTTAAGGTTTTTTAGCGGTCGATTAGTGATTTGTTTAATGCGTTATTCATATTATATATACAGTCGATCAAATAACAAACGGCCTCTAATTCAAAGATGAATTAGAGGCCGTTTGTTAGTAGCTAAGGGTGTTATCAGTTAAGGGACAGTTGTCCTTATTTATAAGGCAAAGCGCTTACGCAATTTACCAATAAAGCCACGTACGCGACTGCTCAAGTCGATGCGGACATCGTTGTCAGGATCGTGTTCGACTTCATAGCGCTTAACCATCTCAGGGCTTTCTTTGAGCTTACTATGATGTCGAAAAGCACGGTTGACACTTATCTCAAGCAAACTGGCGCGCATAGGTTTAGGCAGGCAGCGATAGACTTGACCTTTATTAATGAGATCAATCAACAAGCCTGCATCTTGGAACTCAGTTTGAACCAAGACGACCAAATGCGGGGCATCTTGTTTGAGAGTAAAGATAATCGGTGCGATATTCTCGCCGCTGACGTTAATATCGGTGATACAAACCCCAATATCGTAGTTGGCAAGATAATCATAAGCCTCTTCTAACCCTGTTGCATGCAGCACGATATAGTTGTTTGAGAACTGCTTAGTTATCTGTTCAATCAGCTCACTGGTCTCATCGATAACTAATAAGGTTTGCTTATTGTCCACATGGTAAACCGCATCGACGTCTTCCTCTGGATTATAGTTCAACGCAATTTCTGTCGCGCGTCCGACGACAGACTGTAACTCCTCAGACTTACAAGGTTTGGTCAAATAACGATAAATCTCGCCCTCATTAATAGAACCAATAATTGCGTTAAGATCGGCATAACCTGTCAATAGGATACGCATAGTAGACGGTGAGACGTCTTTAACTTCTCTTAGAACATCAACGCCAACACGATCAGGCATACGTTGGTCACTAACCGCTACATGTACATTATTGTTCTTAATGTAGTCGATGTACTCGTCAGGATCAGTAGTAATGAACACGTCATGGCTTTTGCGGAACATAAGCTTCATGGAGCGCAAAATACGTTGTTCATCATCGATAAATGCCAGTTTTGGCTTTGGCCCTGTATTGACGGGAGTTTCCAATTCATTTTTAACTTCATTCATGACAATATCCTTATAATGAATAATAACGATGAAATATGAGCTGAGCAAAATATCGTAGCCTAATTAAGCTACGATATTTTGTTCGGTTAAGTTATTGTTAATAGGGAGCATTAAGGTAAAGGTAGTGCCAACTCCTTCAGTTGATACAACTTTAATATCGCCGTTATGCTGCTCCATGATCTGCTGACTAATCGCCATACCAAGTCCTGTGCCTTCACCTGCGCCTTTGGTTGTAAAGAAAGGCTCGAATATCTGAGCGAGTGTCTCAGGACTCATGCCCTTACCATTATCGATCACATCGATATAGACGTTAGTATCATCCGCACGCGTACGCAGCTCAATCTTACCGCCTGAGTCGTTGTCCATAGCTTGTGAGGCGTTGTTTAGCAGGTTGACCAGTACTTGATTAATCTGTGACGGTGAGCACTTGATCTCAGGCGTCGTTGCAAAGTCAGTAACGATCTCTTGATGCTTGAGCGAATTACCAGCGATTTTGAGCGAGGCCTCGATACACTCGCGCACATCGATAGTTTTGACTTTAGACTCATCAAGGCGGGCAAAGTTACGTAGATTGAGAACCATCTCAGTAATTTGCTCAACACCGAACAAGGAGTCCTTAATCAGCTCTTTGAGCTCATCTGAGAGATCGTCCTCTTCAATTTCATCAGACGCACTAATAATACTAGCCATCAACTGATCAATCTTCTCTTCTGAACCAGCGGTATCCGTCTTAACTTCTTTTAGACCCTTGACCAGCTCAATCAATTCTTCGTATTGCTCAGTCAACTGACCTATGATCTCAAGATTGTTCTGTACATAAGATAGGGGCGTATTAACCTCATGTGCAACGCCTGCCACCATCTGTCCTAAAGTTGCCATTTTCTCTGAGCGTATGAGCTGTAGTTGTGAGTTTTTTAGCTCTTTTAGCGTGTCTTGCAACTCAGCGGTACGTTCTTCGACTTTGATTTCTAACTGTTGGTTGATGTTGGCAAGCTTACCTTCGTTCGATTGAATTCGCCCTAGTAGATCATTAATAGAGCCATTAACCAGGCCAATCTCGTTGCGACCTTTAGCAAATTTAACGTCGCTTAGCTGATTGTATTGCTTGTTGTCGATGAGATTTTCAGCTCTGGAGATCTTATCAGTGGTTTTCTTCAAAGGGTTAAAGGCTAAGAAGTTCAACATGAAATAAATCACAGCAGCGGTTATCAAGAGCGCTAGAGCAATCCAGCTGATCAAGTTTTTACTTAAGTTATCAGCAATAGAGTCGATCTCAAGGTTGGGCTGTACAATAATCAGCTTCCAGTAGGTCTCAGGAATCTCAAACACATAGGCTTGACTACCTTCGTAGTATTGATCATTAACCAGATCAAAGCTCTGAAGTAAGCGATTCCCTAAATTATTTTTTTGATTTTCTTTATTATCCAGATAAGCGGCATAACTGACCATAAAGTAACCATTTTCTGGATCATTGCCATAAGCTTGATCAAGACCGCCTAGAACTTGTTGGACAGTAGGTGAGATGCGCGGCGCAACATTTTGAACGGTTTCAGCTCTTTTGTTGTCTAAGAAGTCAAAAATAGGTTGCCAAGCGGCGTCTGAGTTGACGACCTGCTGTATAGTCAAGGGTACGCCTGTGGCCTCATCAATATAACTTAAACGCTCAGGATTAGACGAGGAGATCACTTTATCACTGTTATCAATCAAGAGCATATAGCCTGAGCCAATGCGTTCATTTAGCTTAACAATGTTATCTTGTAACTGCGTGAGCGTAAAGTTAACGGTACTTGCACCCCAAAACGCGTCGTCACGTTCGATTGAGAGTCCGCAGCTCATAGCAAGCTCACCTTTAGCCTGCGAAGGACGTACGTGCTGCCACAAACATTCGTCCGGCTTAATCATTTTTACCGCGCCAAACCAGCCTTCTTGAAAATAAGGATTACTAGGGTTTGGATCGGTAAGCACAGGCTGATAATTACCATCTTGGCGTACCATCAAGAACGGGTGCGTTGCTACATCATTGCCAAGAGCGCCTACCTCAGGCCAAATACCACCACTGCCCAATATGCCAAAGTCATCTTTGTTAAAGGCATTGTTTAGACTGGCCTGTAGAATATCTTCTTCAACAGGTAGCGTCTGTACACTTTTTTGTAAGCTCAAAGCGCTACGCGAAACACGCTCAATATCTGTTGAGATGCTATCTACGGTGGCATTACCCGTTTGAACGATAAGTTTTTCAGACTCTAAGCGGATTTTCTCATAACCTTGCTTATCTACAACATAGAAAACCACCGCTAGTACTGCTGCAAGGGCGAGAAATAGAACAAGGGTGACTTGAGTACTAACTTGGTTAAAAAAACCAACTTTTTTGGCGGTGCTCATAATAGGGTTTGTCCTTAAACTATATTATTATCAACTAATGTTGATTATTGAATATCCGTATCAACGGATTTACTTCTAATAAAAAAATCCTGTAAACATTTAAACGATGTATAAAGTCAATCAAAAACTTATGAACGGTTAGAATTTATATGTTCAAATGTGCAATACATAAGATTATTAAGCACTATTTGATGTATTGTTCAGCTCTAAATAGAGAGTTATATTCATTTAAAACCATATTATATTTGTGGTTATTTCACAAACATTAACATTATGTTTGCTAAATGTCTAAATATAATTTTTAGTTATTTATTATTTCATACCGTAAATATTAGTATCTAATTGGTAACACACTAACTGTTAAGGTTCAGATATAACGGTTTCCCGAGACTAGATTGTTTATTTTTCTATCCTCTGTTAGGTGCCTTATCTTGAATAGAGCTAAAGCTATGGTAAAGGTCTTGAAAATTGACTACTAAGAGCGCATCTAACTGCCAACCCTGTATAATGGTGCGTTTTTTGCTATAAGACTCAAAGCTCATTTCCTTAAGCCTAATCGCTTAGTTTTGGTCAAATGTATCGACAACGCCTATACCGCTTTTAATTCATCACTTGAGTACAAAAAGACATCGTCCTATGACTATTACGACCGCTACATTACACAGTACTGAATTCGCCGTTGGCCAACGTTACTTATCCGATACTGAGTCCGAGCTTGGCTTAGGTGTGGTTATCGATGTTGATGATCGCTGCGTGCATATTTTATTTCCGCAGAGCGAAGAGACGCGCGTCTATGCCAAGAGTTCTGCGCCACTATCGCGCGTAATTTTCAAGATTGGTGACAGTATCTACGACCAAGATGGCAAAACCTATATGGTCAATGGCGTCAATGAGGTGATGGGCGTGCTCAAATACAGCGTTGAAGATAACGATGAGGGCGCTGTTAAACCTATTATGGAGACGCGCCTTGCTGCCAATATCACCCTTGCAAAGCCGCTTGAGCGCCTATTGGCTGGTCGTATTGAGCGCGGAGATTGGTATGAGCTGCGCCAAGATATCTTGCGTATGCAATCGGCGCTGGCCGGTCACCCGCTCAAAGGACTGATGGGCGCACGCGTTGACATCATTGAGCATCAGCTCTATATCGCGCACGAGGTTGGCAAGCGTATCGCGCCGCGTGTGTTGCTCGCAGATGAGGTAGGTCTAGGTAAAACGATAGAAGCGGGTTTAATTATTCATCAGCAGCTACTCACAGGTAAAGCTGAGCGGGTGTTAATCCTTATGCCTGATAGCTTGCAATATCAGTGGATGATCGAGCTGCGTCGCCGCTTTAATTTAAACTTTGCGCTGTTTGATTTGGTACGTACGGCTGCGATCAAAGAGCATGACCCTGAGCAAAATGTCTTTGCTACTGAGCAATGCATCATCGCTGGTATGGATCTGCTTCTTGACCATCCTGATCTCTACGATCAAGCGATGGAAGCTGGGTTTGATTTACTGGTCGTTGATGAAGCGCATCATTTGCATTGGGATGAGGGGCAAGGCGGCAATGACAAATACGACTTGATAGCGGATTTCGCTGAAGAGACGCCCGGAGTCATGCTACTGACGGCAACGCCCGAGCAATTGGGGGCGCAAAGTCATTTTGCTCGTCTGCGTCTGCTGGATCCTGATCGTTTTGATGATCTAGATGAATTTATCGCAAGCCAAGACGCTTTTGCTGAAACGGCTGCCGTCGCTGGAGTGTTAATAGAAGATAAACCCCTTAGCGATAATCAGATCAAAGCGCTTAGTCAGTTATTAGACATTAGTAGTGATGAGCTGGCATCTGTCAATGAGGATGATAAGCTGCGTACGCACGCGCTGAATGAGCTCTTAGATCGTCACGGTACAGGGCGTATTCTCTTTCGTAATACGCGTGAGAGTGTCAAGGGCTTTCATGGTCGTAGTAGTCAGGCGCATCCGCTACCACTGCCTGAAGCTTGGGTGGATAGCTATCAGACGACAGGCAAATTGCGTGAGCAGCTATGGGGCGAGGAGAATCAGCCTGATGGTGGCTGGCTTGAGGATGATCCGCGTGTCCCTTGGCTGATCGATATCTTAAAAGGGGTACTCAAACAACAAAAAGTACTACTTATTGCTCGTAGTGGTGCGACCGTCGAGAGCCTAGAGGCAGTATTGCGCCTGCATGCAGGCATCAAGACCGCTATTTTTACTGAGCAAATGACTTTGCTTGAACGTGATCAGGCCGCTGCCTTCTTCGCTGATAGCGAGGGCGCGCAGATATTACTGTGTTCAGAGATTGGCTCTGAAGGGCGTAACTTTCAGTTTGCAAGCCAGCTGATACTGTGGGACTTACCTGCCAATCCAGATACTTTGGAGCAGCGCATCGGCCGCCTAGATCGTATCGGTCAGACGCAGCAAATCATGCTACATATCCCTTATGTACAGAGTACGGCGCAAGAGCGTCTATATCAGTGGTATAACAATGCGCTCAATATGTTCAATCAAATCTCGCCAACGGCGCAAAGCGTGCAAGAGCAATACATTGCCACCTTAAAACCGCTACTAGAAGGCGTAGATACCGCAGATAACCGCACAGCACTGCAGACGCTCGTTACAGATGCCAAGCAATTGCGTTTAGGACTAGAGGCGCAATTGCAGGCAGGGCGCGATCGTCTGCTTGAGTACAATTCGTGCCGTCCACGGGTCGCAGGTCGTATCGCAAGCGCCATGCATGAGTTTGATGGGAATAATCTGTTACCGCAGTTCATTGAGCGCTTCTTTGCATCAGCGAATATCGACCATAATATTCAACGCGATGGCTCGTGGGTGATTGCACCTATCGATAGTACTGAGATTAGTGATTATATCGATGGGTTACCGCTTGGTGACGAAGACGGTATGAGCTTAACTTTTGAGCGTGAGCAGGCGCTTGTACGTGAAGATATCGAATTTATCACGCATGAGCACCCTCTCATGCAGGCCATCTATGAGCTGGCGAGCACGAGCACCTTTGGTAACACCACGGTTGCAATGCTAAAAAGTGCTGCTATGCCGCAAGGTATGGTTATGCTAGAGGTTAACTTCCGTGTCGAAGCTATTGCCCCTAAATTATTGAACTTGCCAGCCACTTTGAGTACACAAAACATTCGCGTTTTTATCAGTGAACAAGGCAGCGACTTATCTGCGCGTATCAGTAGCGATATGATTATGCCGCACATAGAGCGTCTGGATAAGAATCGCGCGCGTCAAGTGATAAAAGTACGCGGTGATATTATTGAGCAGCGTTATTACGAGGCCGAAGCGATTGCGCGTAATCAGCTCAGTGAGATAGGCGCGCAGGCAAGCGACCGATTTAGCCAGCAGTGGTCACGCGAGATCAAACGTCTCAAACATCTGCAAACGATTAACCCAAATGTAAGACCTGCGGAGATTGAGCGCTTAGAGCTACTCAAAGCACAAGGTGAGCAAGCACTCTCACATCTATCTTTGGTGCCTGACTCTATACGCGTATTGGTCGCTGTAAAACCTTAGTTAAATATAGACAGCTCAAAAAGGTGCTTGATAGCGCCTTTTTTTATTTTGACTATAAAATCCTACTGATATTTTGCAACTAAACTTTAAATTTACTTCACATATTTGGACTTTGGATCAGTGCACTATTGCTAAGGATACGCCCTAGTCAGGCCAATGCTGAGTAATAGTCTTTTAGTCGGTGGTCAAAACGATTAATATTGGTTAAGATGTCCGGTTTTGGCATGTTAGTAGTTAGCAACGCCACTGATATCGTAGTACTCTCAAGTGCCGATGATTGTCACTGAATAAAAAGGAAACTTATCGTCATGCCTGATTATGCAAAGCTTATAGATGAGTTGCTGGAGACGGTAGCACTTACCGAAGTCAGTCCTGATGTTTTTGAAGGCAAGAGCCATGATTATGTAGGCTCTCGTATCTTTGGCGGACAAGTGCTCGCACAGGCCATTATGGCCGCAGCCCACACTCTTGGCGAAGATAAACCTTGTCACTCGCTGCATGGGTATTTTTTACGGGGCGGTGATATCAACCAATCTGTGATTTATCAGGTGCGCCGTTTGCGTGATGGTCGTAGTCTATCTGCACGTGAAGTCACCGCGATTCAGTACAAAGAGGTCAAGGGTCGCCCGCCTGTTGAGCAGGTAATCTTTTCGATGATCGCTTCCTTCTCACCGACGGAGGAGGGACTTGAGTACCAAGAAGACATGCCTATCTATCCGCCACCTGAGGACTTGGTTACTGAACAAGAGCTAAAAGAGGACTACGTTGAAAAAGTGCCAGAGGCATTGAGGGCGCGATTTATGCGTCGGCGTCATGTGGAGCTCAAGCCCGTCAAACCGCGTGACCCTATCAACCCTGAACCAAGCAAACCCAAGCAGGCACACTGGATACGCATCTATGAGCTTGGTAAGCAGCCCCTTGCTATTCAGCAAGCGCTACTGGCCTTTTCGTCAGATTTTTATCTGGTCGGTACGGGGCTGATGTCGCACGGGGTGAGCTTTGTGACCAAAGGTCTACAAGCGGCGAGTATCGATCACTCGATGCATTTTCATCGTCCGTTTGATCTCAACGATTGGTTACTTTATGACATGTGGAGCGATACAACATCTAATGGCATGGGGCTCAATCATGGTCAGTTCTGGCAGGACGGTAAGTTGGTCGCGACGGTACAGCAAGAAGGTCTGATGCGTCTGCGTCCACCGAAGTCTTAAAGCAATCATAAGCCTTAAATTATTATAGGTGATAAAAGTTCTAGATTTCTAGATCTCGATAATCTTAACCATAGCGCGCGGTAGTCCTAGACTATCGCGCGCTTTTTGTTGGCTTAACCATTTAAAGTTTATGTTAGCCGCTGCGAGTTTGTCATTAAGCGTCCTGATTTGTAAGTTATCAATAATCAGCTTCTGCGGCTGTAAGTACCAATGAAAGTGGGTTAATGAATGCTTGATCGGGGCATCATCGAGTAAGGTATGACTGACTGACGTCGCTTGCAGATTATGTTCTGCCAGCCATTCAAAGATGACTTGCTCAGCAGTAGTAAATTCTGTTTCGTACACTTTTTCGTTACTAGCGACTGCTAATAATACACTATTAACAGTCTTATTAGCTTTACCAATTTCTCCGCTAACCTTTTCAACAAACTGTAAAGGCAAACTCCACAGCCCGCCCCAAATACCATTGTCAGGACGCTGTAGCCAAAGTATCTCGCCACTCTCATTTTCGATAACAAGTGCATTACTAAACTTGCTCGGCTTCGGCTGTTTTTTGGCTTTGACTGGATAATCCGTTTCGCGCCTTTGCGCATGAGCGATACAATCGTCTTTTAACGGGCATAACGTACAAGCAGGACTACGGCGAATGCATAAAGTCGCGCCCATATCCATCATCGCTTGTGCAAATAGCCCTGAGTTCTCTTTAGGCGTTAAACGTGTCGCTAGTGACCACAGCTCTTTGGTGGTAGCGGACTTGGTAATATCACCGTCAATTCCTGCCCAGCGCGTCAGCACACGTTTGACGTTACCATCACAGATCACGCCATATTTATGGAGTCCCATCGCCATAATCGCGCCTGCCGTCGATGGGCCAACGCCAGAGATTGCCTCCCAACCGGCTAGGGTTTGCGGATAGTCACCTGTCTCATTAATAATTTCTACTAATTGCTTCGCGCCTTTATGTAAATTACGTGCGCGCGCATAATAGCCCATACCTGCCCAATGCTCAGCGATGGTATCCCAGTCGGCTGCGGCTAAATCTTGCACCGTTGGGAATGAGGTCATAAAACGCGCAAAGTAGGGCAGCACTGTCTTCACTTGCGTTTGCTGGAGCATGACTTCTGATAGCCAGACGATATAAGGGTTGGGCGTGTCGGTCTGATGCTGTTGCCAAGGTAGATCATGGCGTCCGTCCGTTTCGAACCAGTTAAGGAGGCGCGGCGCGAAAGAATTTAGAGCTAAATCAGGCTGAGAGAAGGGAGTAGGCAAACGTATTCCTTGTAAAGCAAAGATAGTGTTTTGTAGTTGATAAATAAGGTAGTTTATGGGGTGTAATGAGGATTGCTACAAGAAGGTAGTAAGTCTTTATTGGTGCGCTGTGCGCACCTTACGTAAGCTAAGTAGTTTTGTCTATAATTCGGTATATAATGCAATTGGATCAATGATTATTTCGTTAATAAGTCGGCCAGTAAATGCTGCTTCTAAATTAGTTACATGAGCAACCATATTCATAATAGCTTCTTTGATAGTCTGAGGATCAACTTCTGATTTAGAAGGAGCGACTTGATCTTTTTTATACTGTGTAATAATACCAAACAAAGTGAACTCCACCTCCGTTTGTCTTGAATACCTGCGAATGATTAAGTCTTCGGATTCTCTAAAAAAATCACGATTGAGATTGGCTGAAGCTATGTTATTTGATAATTTCATTTGTACTTCTAATTGACTTTGAAATCCGTATTCTAGAAGAAAGCTTAGATCATTAAGAAACTCCTCATCGTACTGTAAACCAGTTTCCGAAGCTTGTTTGTCTATATTGCTAATGTCTTTGAGCCTAGTGCTTACTTCACTGATTCTAGACCTTTCATTCTTACTTTTTTGGACTCTTGAAAGCTCTTCTTTAGCTGATTTAATATTCTCATAATTAGTTACATAAGTTAAAGCTTTGCCCATCCGGTTAAAATTATCGAGAGTATTCCTTATTGAGTCTATATCGTTAAATGTTGCTTTTGCTGTAACTTTTATAAATGATTTTTCTGCCATCAGTTTTTCTAGATTAGAACTTTGGTATGAAGCTATAATTACTTTGTCTTCTTCTATAAGTTTCTTTTCGAAAAGTGTGTATGAATAATCATTTAGAAACTTCTTTTCAGTATTTCTTTCGCTATTCTTCAAGATGTCTCCTACTATCTTGCCACTTGAAATATAGCCTTTCTGCTCTTCTGATTCAGACTTCTCCAAGTTTTTCTCATTCAAAACATATTCAGTCACACCTTCAAAGAGCTGTGAAGACAATGAATACATCTTATCCTCATCTAGGTATATAATATTCTTAATCACTTCTCTTCCTTTTGATGTATTCGTCGTAGTGTTTTCTTCGAGTATCTATTATTGACCAAATAGCTATAACTATACCTATAAAAGCTAAAATAACAGATAAAACTATAATTATAGTAGTCATATCGTATTCTCGATAGAAGAAGTAGGTGTTCTTGAGACCTTATCATACACTGAGTAGCTGATTAAAAATGAAACTACTGATAAGCCAATAGCACAAAATGTTATAGCTCTAATATCAACAATATTATCCCCTATTAAATTTAGAGCTAACAAAATACTATAAAAGGCTATGAATGTAATCGAAATGCCATTTTGAACAGTCTTCCATTGCTGTTCTCGCCCAGAGTAATGTTCTACTTCATTGATGTTAGAAATATGCAAGACTAGACCGAAAGCAACGAAATCAGAAGCTGATAGTGGATCTACACTACCTTCTTTAGTAACAAGCCAAACAATGAATCTTGCAAGAATTGGGATTAAACCCACTAACACTGTATAAATTATCCATTTAGTTTTATTGCTTCTCATAGCTCAAGAAATACCTTAAATTTTTTTAAAGCAAATGAATACTTATTTTATTAAGCTGCATTGAAATTCTACTTCCGATTCTTCCTTGCACGCTTCTTACGTAAGCGCTTTTCCTCTAACTTCGCTTCTTTTTTGGCTTCCGCTTGTGCGCGTAACTCCTCTACCAATAATAGCTCCGTTTCGCGCATTTTTGGCGTCTCAAGCGTAATGCGACCCAGCGTGCCACTGCGCAGCTCATTGACCAAAATCTCAGACATACGGTAAGTGTCAACGATGCCGCCTTTTTTTAGCAGACCTCGGTTATGTCCCGCAACCTCAAAAAACTCCCAATCCGTTTGTGGCAAATCTTCAATTTTATAGCGCTCTTTGAGCAGTTCGGGATAGGCCTGAATCAAATACTCAGCGGTGTAACCTGCCACATCAGCGAAGTCAAACGCGGTGTCTTTGATGCCGCCTGTAGCCGCCAAGCGATAGCCCGAATTTGGGTTTTCAATTTTTGGCCAGAGCATGCCGGGCGTATCATAGAGCATGATGTCATCATCGATTTTGATCAGCTGCTGCGACTTGGTGACGGCAGGTTCATCGCCCGTTTTGGCGATACTGCGTCCTGCTAGACTGTTAATCAACGTTGATTTACCCACGTTGGGTATGCCCATGATCAGCACTTTAATTTGTCTGCCTGTGCCTGCTTTATTGGGCATCAATTGCTTACATAGCTGTACGATACGTTTAACTTCGCTAGATTTGTTGTCATCACAAGAGATAGCTTTGACCTTATCTTGACTCTCTAAATACTCAATCCACGCCTGCGTTTGGTTGGGGTCGGCGAGGTCAGCTTTATTTAGGATTTTGATGACGGGTTTTTGTCCGCGCAGCGCTGCTACCATTGGGTTTTCGCTACTGTAGGGAATGCGCGCATCGATGACTTCGATGACCACATCCATCTCTGGCATGATCTCTTTGATCTCGTTACGGGCTTTGTTCATGTGTCCTGGGAACCACTGAATGCTTGGGTTATTCATCGAGACAACAGCCTTGTATTTAATATTTTTAAAGACGCTTAGTTTACTACATCACGCGCATCATGTTGCTCTAAATCAAGGCGCTAGAGTATTCTCACTCTCATCAGGCGGCAGCGGCGCAAGATAACCGATAAGCAGAATCAAACTGCCTGCGCCGATAAAGGAGATGACGCGCCAAATCGCCTCGGTCTGTGATAGATCGACGAGTACGAGTTTGAGCACCACAACGCCCAACAAGCCGATACCCATAAACCAAAGCGTGCGGTGCCAGCCGCGACTGGCAATGATAGTTGCTAGTAGGGCGAGGAGCGTCCATAGAATGGTCAAGCCCGTCTGTACTTGCTCGCTCTGCCAAGCGCCCATAGGCTGATAATCCCAAAGCGGCGTGCCAATAAAGGCGTGTAGCGTTCTGATAAGCATACTTGATATGACCCAAAAGCCAATAAGTCCTAAAATGACGAGTAGCGGTCTACTAATAAGAGGCTTGGTAGAAGTGTTGTCAGCGCTTAGTGCGTTTTGTGGATAATCGTTTTGACTTAAATAATAAGCCAGTCCGCTGTAGCCCAAGATAAGCCATAACGTTACATCGTATAAATTAAACAAGGGCAAATAAGGCAGATTCCAAATTACTCCGTCGTAAGAGAAGTTGGTGATGACGACCCAAAGTAAGGTTAGCGGTGCAAACATCACCGCGCAGCCGATCAAGGCATCATGCCAATGAAACCAATAAATAGGCGCAACTGTTTTATCATTATGGGTTTTGCTGCCCCGTAAGGCGACTATCATTAGAGCGGTCATAAGTCCAATCGGCACTAGTAAAGTGATAACACCTTGCGAGCTTGGTAGATAGTAATGAATGGCAGCGCTTAGTACCAAAATACCTGTACCTAGCCAACTGGCATCATGATAGGGCGAACGTTGAGCGATAGCTTTGCTCTGACGGTCATCAATTACATTATCGTGCCATACCTTTAACCATAGCTGCCCAATAACCAGCCAGCCGATAAGCAGTATGGCGAAAATGAGCCAATGCGCTGTCGTCCAAGTATGGTTAAATTCAAACTTTTGCGGCAGTTGCAAAATAAGCATGGTATAAAACACGATTAGCAGTCCGTAACTTAGCTGCCTAATCTCCTGCCACATGCGATAACGGTTGATGAGCCAATAAATGCTCAGGCTAAATAGTGCTGAGAGCGCAATGATAGTCGTCGTTGACAATGACCAGTCAGCAAGCCAATGATCACTATCGAGCATCAGCACATAGAGCGCCCAGGTAACTGCGGTTAGCGTCAAAAACCGTATCAGAAGTGGACTACGCCACACCAGACTAAAGGCGGTGCTTTGGCTATTGATAGTGCTCAGCCATTGACTAGCGGCTTGAGTGCTGATGCCTAGCCGCTGCGCGTATGTCGACGCCAGATCAAAATCAGTGTCGTCAGTCGTACTATCGTTAGTCGTACTATCGGCAGCAGGCGTTATAGAATTATCTATAACTGCAGGCGAGTTGCTGGCGCGTAAGATAAATAGGCTGGCTAGATAACTCATAGCCGAGATGCTCAGCGCTAAAGTAGGATAGTCTTGAGACGAGAACACCAGCGTGTCAGCCAGCATGCTGATACTGACTAGCTGTAGTAATAGACCAAACAATACTGACCATGCTCGCAGGGAGCGCCGTCCAAACCACACGAGAGCCAGTCCCTGTACTGACCAGCCAAACGCAATCCACTGCGCATCTAATGCTAGCGGGATTACTAATGCCAAAAAGCCAAAACCTAGTGCCAGCATACCTTCGGTAATAAGCGCATAACGTTGACTGCGCTGAATAAACAGCCAACCTAATGTGAGATAAACCGCCGCAAGGATGGCACTAGTAATCGTCAAAGCATGTTCAATATCGCCGAGTAACGCGGCCAGAAGTCCAAAGGCTAACAACGGTACGGAAAACAATAAACCGGTATCAATTGGAAATAAATAGTTGCCGTTAACGTGGCTATTATTAATGTTGGTGATATCGCTACGGCTAGGATCAGTGCTGCGGCTATCGTCCTCAAATAACGCTTGCTCATTATGAGCGTTGTAGCTGATGATTTGCTGCGCGTAGCGGATAACGACAAACAAGTAGAGCACTACATGCAGAGCAACTAGTAGCACAAGCGACCAGCGCTGCGCCTCTATAGTCGCGCTTAGGTTCTCGCTGATACCCCAATAGCTAGTACCCGAATAATAGGCCAGCCCAAAGGTTACCATGACGCCAAATAAGTTAAGCACTTTCCACGTGCGGTAATGGGCGATGATGGCAATAGTCACATTGAGTAGCAGATAATAGCTAAATAGAGTGGTCAAACTACCCGTATCGTTACTGGTCAAAATAGGCGCAAAAAACCCACCAGATAAGGCGAGTAGCGCCAACGGAAAAGCGTTTTGACGTACAGCTAATATGATAGTAATAGCGGATAATACGCCAAGTCCGACAAAGCTGGGTAGACTTGGGAGCACTAGATAAACACTATAGGCAAAAAAGGTCGTCAAATAAGCAATAGCCAAACCTGCGCCTTGCAAGGTAATGCCGTAGGCAAAGCGATTTTTTGCCAGTTTAAGCCCTAGTCCTGCCAGCCCCAATCCTATCGCGCCGATCGCTAGGAGTTTGGACTCGATAGAGATTTCGATATAGTCACTAAGCAAGCGCAGTAGTAGTACAACGCCGACTAGTAGCACTAAGACCCCAACACGTACGACCAAATTACCGCCAAAGAACCAGTTTTTAATCGAATGAAATAAAGAGGTGACAATAGGCAACGATTGCTCGTCTGGGTCTATAGCCTTTGGAGTTTTGATGAGAGTAGGGTCGGTGTGATCGTATTGAGCATCAGAATTAGATAACAGCGCTACTTGCTCAAATAATTCATCAGTCGTAAATTCATCATCTAAATGATCAAGGTCATTGGTTGATTGCGTAGAAGATAGAGCAGATTGCGGTAACGGCGGTGGCGATACGCTAGGAGGAGTACTAAGGTTATTATCAGAAGTAGCACTGGTCGATAAATTGACATCAGCGTTCTTTTGCTTATTGAGCTCTATTTGTAAGCGCGAGACTTCACTGCGTAAATCAAGCAGTTGCTTATTTACCTTATTATGTAGCACAACGATGACAAGCAGCAAAATAGTAAAGCCAAACCAACCTAGCATTGCGATTGCCTTTTTTGATAATAAACTGATGATGACGCTATTTTACGATAAACACAACTTGGTAAATTTCCTTGAACCCGTTTATCTACAAAATAATGTGACGCACAAAAAAACAGAGCAGGATAACCGTGCTCTGTTTTGAGAAGATGAGAGATTAGTTTATTTGTTTATGACAAATTAGCTTTCATAAAGTCCATCATTTTATCCCAGCTCTCATTAGCCGCTTTTTCGTTGTAGCCCAAATCGATATCGTTTTTGGCAGCGCGCTCATCCGCATGCGGGTTGGTAAACCCGTGCTTAGCGTTGTCATAGACGTCGACGGTATAGTCAGCGCCTGCGTTGTCCATCTCTTTTTTGAAGTCCGCGACCGCATCCATAGAGACCATAGAGTCATCTGCGCCGTGAGCGACGAGCACTTTTGCGCTAAAGTTATTGTCCGCAGGCTGCTTAGGTGCTAAGTTACCATGGAAGCTGGCAACAGCTTTTAGTGGCATTCCTTCGCGGGCCATATCGAGGACGACTTTACCACCGAAACAAAAGCCAATCGCGCCTAGATTGTCACCATCGACAGCCAACTGATCGCTAAAGTCATTTAAGATTAGGCGGCAGCGTGACATGAGCATGTCTTGATCGGCGAGCACTTGCTCCATCCACATATTCGCTTGTGCCGCATCGCCTGTCAATTTACCTTCGCCGTATACATCCATAACAACAGCCGCGTAACCGGCTTTGGCAAGTTTTTCAGCGGTATCTTTTGGGTGATCGACCACGCCCCACCATTCTGGCGCGACCATGATACCTGGGACTGGATGATCGTCCGCCGCGTTTTCAGGTAGTGCAACATAGCTAATAAGCTCGACGTTGTTCTCTGTGGTACTGATTAACTCAAAGGTCTTAATTGACATTTTGTTATCCTTTTTTATGTTATAAATTTATAGTTGTCTATTTGGGGAACACATCATTTGATTGACCCGTACTACCTTAACGCCCATCCCAGTCAAAAACAGCTATAATACTGTAACGCTCTTTATCAGAATGCTACGGCAATTTTATGACTATTAATTTACTCAATCAACACGCTGTCGACTTACATACTTCTACGCAGCCAAAGGCTGACACCTTGCGTGCGCAGTTTTGGTCAACGTATACGCTTGATGAGCTAAATCATAGCGAGTGGGAAGCCCTATGTGATGGCTGCGGTAGTTGCTGTTTGATTAAGTTTATCGATGAAGACGAGAATGGCGATGTAGATGAGGAGCTGGTTGAGTATACCGATGTCGCTTGTAAGCTTATGGACTGCGCGACGGGCTACTGCCAGCACTACGCAACACGCCAGCATTACGTGCCTGACTGTATTCAATTGACGCCCGATAAGGTGCCGACGATGATGTGGCTACCTGAGCACTGCGCGTATAAAAGGCTATATAAAGGGCAAGCGCTACCAGAATGGCATCTACTTCTGACTAACGATGCGGTCGCAACTCAGCAGCAAATGCGTGCGGCTAACGTGGGCATAGCAGGGCGCTGCGTGTCCGAAACGGGTATCACTGATGATGAGATGGAGGATCGCGTGGTAACTTGGGTGACGCCTTAGTTGCTATTAAACTCACTTCATTTTCAATGATTTAGCTTTTTGTTGTAGGCTGGCGCTTTTAGCCCAGCATTTTATAATTGTGTATTTGTTATTTATCTCATTTTGTAAAAATTCATAACCTAAGGATTAGATATGAATAAAAGCTATTTAACAGGAAGTTTGATGCTAAGTATTGTGTTACTGAGCGCCTGCTCCAATACCTCGTCTGTGGCTAAAACTAAGGCGAATACGATGCAAACTATGCCTACAAAGGTGGCTTCAGATTCAGTGATGTCCGATAAGCCAGTGGCTGAACCTGCAATAACCACGACTATAGACTGGCAAAAAATAGAGGCGGTAGCTGACCAAAAATATCAAGAGGAACCATTAGCAGATTATTACTTAAATATCCTATCAGAAGAAGAAAGGAATGCCGCTCCTTGGTTTTATGCACAAGAATTTGACGTCACGATAACTGAGGCGCAGCAACGATTGTTACTACAAGGCATCAGTATGCCCTTGATTCAAGCGGTCGCAGAGTATTTGGGTGAGTCGGTTGCCGCTATTTATTATGAAAATAATAATCCCAATGAGTTTTCCATCAAAATAACCACATTGACCTCAGTGCAAGCTATCCCTTCAAAGTTTGTCTATCATTTTAAGCAAGATGAATTTAACCGTTTCTCAATTCCTATTTATATTCAAGCGAGTAGTGATAAAAGTCAGCAGCAGATTATGGCTCTACAAGAAAAAGCGTGGCCTGAGATATTAAAGCGTTATCCTGATACCCAAACGATTGGTTTTAGTCCAATGACCAATACCATCAATGTCATGATCTATCGTAAAATATCAGATGAAGCCGAGCGAGAGCGTCTAGAAGCTGAATTAACGGAGCTTGTTGGACATCCTGTGGTTGTAGAGTTTCCTAAAAATCGTATAACTACGCTTTAATCATTAATTCTATCGAATGCGGCTTAGTTATTATCCTGTTATCTACTCTTGTGACGCCAGCGCCGCAGATTTCGCACTGCTTTCAGCCTCTATTTCAGAGTCAGCAAGAGGCGGGATAGGAATGCCTTGGCGAATTTGGGTAGAGAATTCACTACTACGAGCATCTACTACGCGCTCGATCCGATTATCAAACCCTTGAACTTTAGGATTAATATGAGTGTGCTCATACCACGTATCCATCGACCAAGACTGTCCTTGCTCTGTAGTATTGCCGCCAAGCATACCGACATCGAACAGATAATTGGGCAACCAGCCTGAGACCCAAATGCGATAATCCCACGGCAGACGATCACCGCTGACGATACGCGCCATATAAAAGATAATGTTGGTACAGTTGCTAGTAAAGGTGTTGTACCACGCAGGCTTGGCATTGAGCTCATCAGCCGCCGTCAAATAGGACTCAAATAGCGACTGAACCTCGTGGCGTTGCAAATGGCTAATAGGAAATAGATACACCTGCTCGCCGCGCGCATTGCTACGCGTATAGATAATATCGCGCTCCTCCGATGCGATCAAGCTAAGCTCATAGCGGCGAAAGAATCCAGCCAGCGCTGAGAACGACTCACCCTCTTCTTTACGAATCTCAAATGAAAACGAGAGCGGTCTATCATTCTCAAAACGAAAGCTGACTAGCGTATGTGCAATCAGTGGTCCCATCCAATATGAGTTGGACACATCGACGCCAGATAATTTAGACATATCAACGGTACGCGTCTCCCAGCGCTCGGTGGCCTCGACATCGGTATGCCAATCAAAGTTACGCACATTAGAGAAAGTAACTAGATTAGGATTGTTTATATCACGTTCATAAGTCACTCTTTGGCTAACCTCAGACATCCAATTGCGATCATGACTGGGTTCAATAGAGAAAAACCAAACCAGACTGATAATCCATACCAAAACATAACTACCAGCCAATACTCTTCTAGTTCTTATCGTACTGATGGTTCTATTGCCTTCTCTATCCGTCATCTTATTGATGAGCTTGGATAAATATTTTGCTGATAGCAGCGGTATCAATAATCCCAAGACAACAGCGGTCACCATCCAAGTAACGGGGCTGTACGCGCCAAACTGATACCAAATAGCCAGTAATAACCAAACGGCAGATAGTATCAACGTTACAGCAATCAACACCCAAGCAATATAGTGCCACCATTTGAGTTTTGAGCGTCGATTATCCAACCCTTGAGTATTCAAAGGCGCGTCGTCAGAATGGACGGATAATAGACGAGAAAACAACGAGCGTAGTGACATAAGCGTAAAGTAACTTAGTAGAGGTTTTGATTAAAGTTTATAACACACTGGCAATACAATTTGGATAAATTTGTCGTTGAATGTCTGTTAGCCTTACGATAAAGTGAAACTAATTTGCAAAGCGTCGTTTTTTAGAGCAACCCACTTAGCAAATGATGCATTAGATTTTCAGTTTCAAAATGAGCGTCTAGAGCTACCATCTGTTGCATTTATATATTTAGATACCATTAATCGTAAAATCATCAATTAAGAGGTTAAATCACATCACCATGTCTGACGACGCCCCTAGCCCGAGTAGTTGGTCGATGCGCGGCTTAAAACGCTGGCTATCGACCGCCCCCGAAACCCGTGACGAATTGATCAGTTTGGTGCAACAATCTCGTCAATTTCTAGAACCTGATACCGTCGATATGTTGGAGGGTGTCTTGGACTTACCCGCCACTCAAGTGCGCGAGATTATGACGCCACGTCCGCAAGTTGTAAGTCTTCACGAGAGTACGAGCCTCGCTGAGGTGATGGACATTATCCTCGATACGACTCATTCGCGCTATCCTGTATTTGATAGTCAGGATGATGATGCGGTTATCGGTATTTTACTTGCCAAAGATCTGATTCCTATTTTGGTACATATGTTGCGCGATCAGGATGACAAAATTGATAGCAAACGCCTAAAAGACTTGGTGCGTCAGCCGCTATACATTAGTGAAAATGCTCGTTCTGATACTTTGCTACGCTCCTTGCAACGCACCCAAGTACACATGGCGATCGTCGTTGATGAGTTTGGTAATTTTGGCGGTGTGGTTACGATGGAGGATTTGCTTGAGGAGATCGTCGGCGACATCGTGGATGAGCACGACGATTTTGACGAAGATAGCGACATTAATAATATCATCGCCGATCCTGACAAACCCAATACTTGGCGAGTACAAGCATCGACAGTGATAGAGGATTGCAATGATGAGTTAGGGTCGCAGTTTGATGACACTGATGTCGATACGATGGGTGGCCTTGTGATGCAGACTTTGGGTTATGTTGGCGACTTACAAGGTGAGAGCGTCAAGATAGACGATTGGCAGATCACGATAACGGATGCTGAAGGACGCTTTATTCAAAACTTGGAGCTGACCAAGATCGGTGCTGATCAACAGATATTGATAGGTAGTCATTGATGAATAATCAGTGTTAACTAGTAAGTAGCCACTGGCTTCATGCCTAAGCAAATACTCAAAAAGCAAATAATTGAAGAATACGAAAAACACGATTGCGGTCGTGTTTTTTGTATTCTGTCAGATAAAATTTTTACATTACGGGTCTTCTGTGATACCACGGCTCTTGTGTCCGTAGTCATCTATTTGACCAATTATCTGCTATTATAGGCAAATTTTATTTTAGTAAGACTCAAGATTTTTTGACTTTTAAGGTTTTGGATATCGATATGCGTCTGTCTACCACTGATTTACAAAAGCGTCTAAATCCAGCCAAAGCCAAGACTATGCCACTTGGCGTGACACTTGTACTAGCTTGGCTTGCAGGGGCAATGTTCACTTTGGCGCTTGCACCTTATGGCGTTTGGCCGCTTGCTATCGTGTCGCCTGCAATTTTGTATGCGCTACTCATGCCGCAGATGCGTGGACGTCGTGCTTTTATTATCGGTGAAGCCTATGGTATGGGGCTGTGGTGCGTAGGTGCGTTTTGGCTATATACCTCAATCCATGTTTATGGCAATACGCCTATGTGGCTTGCGCTTATCTTGATTGCGATTATGGGTCTGGGTATGGGGTTATTCCATGGATTCTTGGCGCTCATATTTAATCGTTTTGTGGGTCGTCAGCCGTTCTCTTTCGCTGCGCTATGGATAGTACAAGAATGGCTAAAGACTTGGCTATTTACGGGTTTTCCTTGGTTGTTTGTTGGTTATGCTTTTACCGAGCAGTATTGGCTCTCGTCATTAGCACCTGTTGGCGGCGTGTTTACGGTATCTTTTGTAGCTGTATTATTAGCCGCTAGTATGGTTGAGCTATTATGTCGCCGCGGCGGTTATATGATCGCATCGATAGCGCTTTTGGTTATCAGTACCTCCCTATGGCTTATCAATCCGCAGTGGACTAAGCCTAAAGGTACGCCTGATCTTTCTGTATCCTTAATTCAGGGTAATATTCCACAAGACCTAAAATGGCTCACTGAGTTTCAGGTAGAGACGCTCAAAATTTATGCAAAATTAACTCGCAGCGAATGGGGACGCGACATTGTCTTGTGGCCTGAGTCTTCCATTCCTATGTTTCAAACGGATGCGGTTGGCTTTATCAATGAAATGGTAAAAATGGCTAATGAGACCGATACTACGTGGGTCACCGGTATCCCTTACAAAGACGAAGCAGCGTTTGATCCTACTACAGATAAATATGCGCCTTTTTATAATAGCGTCATTGCATTAGGTAGCGAGGCTGAGGGTATATACAAAAAGCAGCGCCTAGTCCCGTTTGGAGAGTACATCCCGTTCGAAGGTATGCTCGATATCCTCCCTGATCTTGCAGGCAGTAAGGATGTTCTAAGCTATAGCGAAGGCAGTGATCAGCAAGCGCCGTTACGTGTACGTGGTCACAATCTGGGTACGGCCATTTGTTATGAGGTCGCTTATCCTGATACCACCCGCAAAAACGCCATTGGTACAGACTTTTTATTGACCATATCCAATGACGCTTGGTTTGGCACCTCAGCAGGACCGTTGCAGCATTTGCAAATGGTGCAGATGCGTGCCTTAGAGAATGGGCGCTGGTTTATGCGCGCGACCAATACGGGAGTCACCGCTATCATTGATCACAAGGGTCGTATCGTCGAGCGCGCCCCGCAGTTTGAGCGCACGGTATTACGCGGTGATATTCAAGCGCGAGTAGGCAATACTCCCTTTATGCGTTTTGGTCATTATCCTATTTTGATTATCATCGCGTTATTACTACTGCTCAGCTATTTAGGTCGTCGCAGCAGTATACGTGCTCAAGTGCAGCACCCTACCAAAAGATAACAAAGGCATAGCTCGTTGCTAGAAGTAGTTACTAGCTATAAGCACTCGCTAGCTATAAGTAGTCGCGGGCTATATTTTTACGAATAATACCTTTAAATGGTTAAGGGTTTTCACAAATCAGTAAAAATTGCGATATAATAGGTCAAATTTAAAATATTTTTTGTCCAAGGTGGATAAGGTATGTCAGAAGATATCATCAACAACAATCCAAAAAAAGAGTTCATGTTCGCCTTAGTTGGCGTAGGAATGTTCTTAGCCATCGTTTTACTTATTGTTGTGTCTGCTTATATGCGCCCAGCAGGTGAGCATATCACTGCAGAAGCTAACGACGAATCTGTCGCTGCTGAGAATGCAGAAGCTATCATTGCTGAAGATACCGCGCCAGCTGCTGCAACTGACGATACAGCAGAAGATATGAATTTGGGTGCTGGAGAGTCAGCAGCGGTAGAGGATCAAACGGTAGGCGCTGCAACGGTTACTCCTGATCCAAGTACAGGAGATGCTATCGTTGCCACACAAGCAGCTGAAGCGACTGCGGACGGTGTGGTTGATCAGGCAGCCGTTCAAGATGCGACAGCAGGAATAGATCTAAGCGCTGAGCAAGCGGATGGTGATCTTGAAGGTAATATCGTAGAGTAAACGATCAGTTATTCAAGTAGCATACGGCTCACTAGCTACCAAAAACTCGCCTTCATATTGTGATGGCGAGTTTTTTTGTGTTTAAGTTTTAACAGCGACTTTGTATAAAGACCGTGCATACAAATGAGCGCGGTTTAGAAACAAGCGCTCATCCCCAGATAGGTAGTATTACAATCCATTTGTGACGTCATTTCCCATACCAATGAAGAGGTTCTATGTCTACCCAAGCCCCAACGGCCAAAACCAATATTAAGCTGCGTATTGAAAAGGTACAAGCTATGCTAAAAGCACAAGATTTGAACGCGCTTATTATTCCAACTGCCGATCCTCACTTGTCTGAATACTTACCTGAATATTGGCAAGCGCGTCAGTGGTTATCAGGATTTACGGGCTCCTTCGGTATTTTATTGGTCACTGCTGACTTTGCAGGTTTATGGACGGACAGCCGCTATTGGGTGCATGCGGCGGCTGAACTGTCTGAGACGGGTATTGCATTACAAAAACTGGCACCCGGTAATCTCAATCATATTGAATGGCTAGCCAACCAGTTGCAAGAAGGCGATAGTGTAGCAGTTGATGGTAATGTGCTATCTATCAGCGATCAAGATAAATTATTAGACGCTTTTGATAGTAGGAATATAACTTTAATCACAGATCGCGATGTGTTGAACGTGGTTTGGACGGATCGTCCTACGCTACCGACGGCAAAACTGTATCAGCACGAGGCGCAGTTTGTCGCGCAGTCTGCGGCGTCAAAACTTGCAGCCGTTCGCGCAGGTATGACTGATGCTGGCGCGACCCATCATCTACTATCTAGCTTGGATGATATTGCTTGGCTGACTAACTTACGCGGGTCTGATGTCGATTACAATCCTGTGTTTTTATCACATATGCTCATTAGCGATGATAGAGCGACGTTATTTATTGATACTACTAAGGTCAGCAGTGACATCGAAAAATCTCTAAAAGAGAGCGGAATTAGTCTGGCGAATTACGACGACATAAAAGGCGCACTAGGGCAGTTGACGCCTAACGATTTGCTGTTGTTAGATCCAAGCAAAATCGCAGTAGGTACGTTGTCCAAAATTGTCGATGATGTTGGATTCATTGAGCAAATAGCACCGAGCACTATGCTAAAATCTATCAAGTCAGAGTCTGACATCGAGCATGTTCGCGAAGCCATGCGTCAAGATGGCGCAGCGCTATGTGAATTCTTTAGTAACTTTGAGGCACGATTAGATAAGGGTGAGCATTTAAGCGAATTGGATGTTGATCGTATGCTGATTGAGGTGCGTATTCAGCAGCCAAACTACGTCTCACCAAGCTTTCCGACGATTGCAGGCTTCAATGAAAATGGCGCCTTACCGCATTACCGCGCAACGCCAGAGAATTTTAGCACCCTTGATATCGCTAAGGGCGGTCTACTACTTATTGATTCAGGTGCTCAATACCAAAATGGTACGACTGATATCACCCGTGTGGTTGGCATTGGCACAGTCACAAGCGAGCACAAGCGCGACTTTACGCTAGTGCTCAAATCACATATCGCTCTAGCACGCGCAAAATTCCCTGAGGGTATCAGCTCGCCCGCTATTGATGCGATTTGCCGTGCGCCATTGTGGCAAGCGCAGATGGACTACGGTCATGGTACAGGACACGGCGTGGGTTATTTTTTAAACGTGCACGAAGGCCCGCAAGGTATCTCATACAATGCGAGTAATACCAAGGAGCGAGCGATGCGAGCAGGAATGCTCACCAGTAACGAGCCAGGATTGTACCGCGAGGGCAAATGGGGTATTCGTATTGAAAACTTAGTGGTCAATACGCTGATATCTGAGCCTAGCGAGTTTGGTCAGTTTTTACAGTTTGAGACGGTGACTTATTGTCCTATAGATACGCGTTTAATCGACAAGTCACTGTTAGATCAAGTAGAGCTTGACTGGCTCAACGATTATCACAGCCAAGTCTATATTGAGCTAAAAAATCGCACTGAGGGAGAAGCTTTAGAGTGGCTGACCCAGCGTACGCAAGCTATTTAACCTTTAGATTTGCCAAAAAAAGCGCTGTCATTTAAATGATAGCGCTTTTTTATTAAGATAAATCCAAACAGCACTTAAACCACTATTCTTTGTTATTCTCATCATCAAGTGGCTCTTCTTTATTTCTTTGAGCAGTTTCTTCTTTGTGAGTATCTACTTGATCGGCGATAGCCAAGCGCTGAGTGACTTCAGCACGCATCCAAGATTTGAGATTCTCAGAGATTAGCATCATTTGCTCGCTAACGTAGTCGTCAATACTCGTTTCAAGCTCACGAATCAGACTCCCATGATCCGTGCCTAGTCTTTTGTCACTCAAAGACAAATGAATAGCGGTATGCGTGCGCGCATTTTGAGTGATTGCACTTATACTATTGTCAGTAGCCGTATCAATTTTGTCGTCTGAGCTATCTGTTTCTTTATTAGCGTTATCAGCTTCATCACTTATAGTGGTGTTATTTTTTACGTTGTATTCAACTGTAGAGTTGTTCTTACTTTCACTTGCACTCTCACTCGCTTGCTGTTTGTCTATCTGCTCTTGGAGTTTGCGCTTCTCTTCCGCCTCTCTTGCCTCCAAAGCTTCTTTTTTCTCTTGCGCCTTTTTAGCCTTTATCTGTTCTTGCTCTTCTAGACGTAGGGCTTCAGCCGCATCGGCAGCTTGTTTATCTGCGATGGCTTTAGCGATAGCTTCTTCTGCATGATGATTGTCATACAACTCATCGAGATGGGCGTCCAAATCATGCGTATCAAAGACAAAATCTTCGAATGAGGTATTAGGCTGAAGTAATGTTGTGATATCAGTGAGCTCTTGGATAATAGCCGAGCGTATCAGCTCGGGCGCACACGTCCAGCGCTGGTAAAATTGTTGAGAGAATGAGTAGCTTGACATGATATCTTCCATAAAGTGCTAAAAATTACCCCTTATCATACGCAAGTGAGATAAGGGGCTGCAAGAGGACAAACGTAGTAATCTGACGTCAGCGTTGCGCTAGGATAAGCTAAACGCTACGCAAAGCGTTAAACAAGGGCTCAAGTTACGACCACCGCGCAAAGACTAACGAGCCGTTAGTACCACCAAAGCCAAAGCTGTTCGACACCGCATAGTTTAAATTCTCAACTTTGCGTGAAGTATTGGCGACGTAATCTAGATTACAGTTGTCCTCGACATTATCTAAGTTAATCGTCGGCGGTATGTGCTGATGCTGCAGCGCTAACACGGTGAATATCGCCTCGATACCGCCCGCTGCACCTAGCAAATGACCCGTCATTGATTTAGTTGAGCTGACGAGTATAGTATCTTTTATGTCATAAAATACCGTTTCGATGGCTAGGGATTCTGCGACGTCTCCTGCGGGCGTGCTGGTGCCATGAGCGTTCACGTAACCCACAGCAGATGGCTCAATACCAGCGTCGTCAATAGCATTTTGCATCGCACGGGCAGCACCGCTACCGTCTTCAGGTGGCGCGGTAATATGACTGGCATCATCACTCATACCAAAACCGACCAATTCTGCCAGTATCGTCGCGCCGCGCGCTTTGGCATGAGCGAGACTCTCAAGCACCATCACGCCTGCGCCATCTCCTAATACAAAACCATCGCGGCCTTTATCAAACGGACGCGACGCCTTTGTTGGCTCGTCATTACGCGTAGAGAGTGCGTGCATCGCGCCAAATCCTGCGATACCTAGTGGGCTTGAGCCTTTTTCACTACCGCCCGCCAGCATAACGTCGGCATCACCATGCGCAATAAGGCGTGCTGCTAATCCGATAGCGTGCGTCGCTGTAGTACAAGCGGTAGATGTGGCTAGGTTTGGACCCTTCAAAGTATGTTTGATAGCGACAAGACCTGCTGCCATATTGACGATAGAGCCTGGAATAATAAAGGGCGAGACTTTTTTTGCGCCTTTGTCCCTTAGCGTATCACGGCTGTTCTCAATTGTCTGGATACCGCCAATACCTGAACCCAAAATTACCCCAAAACGCTCTTGGTCGACGTCTTTGACAGGGCTGTCCGTAGCACTCACTTCATCGATATAGCCTGCATTGTGTAGTGCCATAGAGGTCGCTGCCACCGCGTAGTGCATAAACTCGTCATAGCGGCGCGCGTCTTTAGGGTTCATATAGTTTTTGGCATCAAAGTCTTTGACCGTGCCTGCGATCTGCGCGCGGTACGCTTCAGGATCGAAATGAGTAATGGGTGTGATACCGCTCTCACCACTTAGTAACCTTACCCAAGTGCTCTCAACATCCAATCCTAGAGGCGTGATCGCCCCCATACCAGTGACGACGACGCGCCTATCATCGGTACGCTCATGATGCGGTGTTTTACGACGTGACTTTAGCTGCTGCTGTTGGCTCATACCCTGTATCCTATAGCGACTGTGTGATAATCATACAAAAACAATATCATTTTTACCGATCATTATAATATAGATTAGTGTACGTTTGTAAACTTGGATTAATTGACTAAGCAAAACACACTTGACCTAACACCACACCCTTGTTTGCGCCAGTGACCGCAGGCAAGTTACCCGTCTCGCCCATCAAGGTTTGACGCGCCAGCCACGCAAAGGCTACGGCTTCCACCCACGTTGGGTCAAGTCCCAAGCTTGCCGTAGTCTCTACCGTCGAATGTGGCAAGTGCGCTTGCAATCGTGTCATCAAATAGCCATTCAACGCGCCGCCGCCGCAGACATAGACGGTACTGTCAGCAGGAGACTGAATAAATAAATTGATCTGGTCGCAGGCACTCATAGCAGTCAGCTCGGTTAGAGTCGCTTGCACGTCGGCGGATGAGTAGCGAATATGAGCCGACGCTTGATCGAATTCTTGTAGCTCATCTTGTAGCCACTCTAGATTGAAGTCTTCGCGTCCCGTACTTTTGGGATGCGTTTTTGCAAAGAATGAATGCTCTATCAGCTGATTCAGTAGCGGTTCAATGACCTGTCCAGACTGCGCCCAAGTGCCATTTGCATCATAATCATGACCAGTATGAAGCGCAGTCCATGCGTCCATCAACAAGTTAGCAGGACCAGTGTCATAGCCTGTCACATTATTTGATTCGGCAGGCAGGACTGTTATGTTTGCGATACCACCCAAATTAAGCAGGATACGTGTCGTATGTGCATCCGAGAATAGAGCATGATGAAAGGCGGGCACTAGTGGCGCACCTTGCCCGCCAACCGCCATATCGCGGCGACGAAAGTCACTGACGACGCTGATGCCTGTGCGCTCAGCGATGATATTGGCATCAAGCAATTGCAAAGTATAGCCCATCTGCGGGCGATGGCGCACAGTTTGACCATGACAGCCAATCGCTAGTACGGACTCTGACTCGATATTGGCTCTTTGCAATAAGGTATTGACCACCTCGGTGGCAAATTCACCGTATGCTTTGCTTGCCCAGCCAAACCAGTCTAATTCGCTATCAGGCTCGCTCTCTACTGGCGTTAAGGCTTGCACGCCATTAGGCTGACACAAGGCAAGCAGCACTTCTCGCAGACGCGGCGGGAAGTCTTGGCTATAACTTGCTAGTAGGTGCATAGGAGCGGCGCTAGCGTCAGAGTCCGCCGTAAACTGACACAATACTGCGTCCATACCGTCCAAACTCGTCCCTGACATCATGCCGATATATAGACCATCATCGAAGTTCTCGAACAGGGTTTGCTCTAGGGTATCGACAAGCGACATATCCTCGCCATCGCTTAGATCTACGTTGGGGTTTTGATTATCAATAACAGACACAGGCTTACTCATGGCAATTTACCTCAAAAAACGCTAGTATATCTCTCAAATTCTACCATCTTTTATAGGCTACAAGATTCTAATTGGCCCAAACGTGTAAGCCTTTTCATAATGACAATAAAGAGATTCTCATGACCACTCAAACCCATACCTTAGAAGACCAACTTGCTCTAATTGAACGCGGTACGCAGGAGGTGTTATCTAGAGACGATTTAATCGCTAAACTCAAGCTAGATCGTCCGCTACGTATCAAGGCAGGCTTTGATCCTACCGCGCCTGATTTGCATTTAGGTCATACGGTACTCATCAATAAGCTCAAGCATTTTCAAGATTTGGGCCATGAGATTTATTTTTTGATTGGCGATTACACGGCCAAGATTGGCGATCCTTCGGGCAAAAATAGCACGCGTCCGCCATTGACCGACGAGCAAATCAAAGTCAATGCTGAGACGTACGCTGAGCAAGTCTTTAAGATTTTGGATAAAGATAAAACCCGTATTGTCTTTAACTCTGAATGGTTCAAAGATATGTCAGCGGGCGATATGATTCAACTCTCAAGCCAGCTGACGGTTTCGCGCATGCTAGAGCGTGATGACTTCTCCAAACGCTACGCCGCGCAAACGCCTATTGCCATTCACGAGTTTCTCTATCCCTTAGTGCAAGGTTATGATTCCATCGCGCTTGAGGCGGATGTTGAGCTTGGCGGTACCGATCAAACTTTCAATATTTTGATGGGACGAACCCTCCAAGGTCGCTATGGTCAAGAGCCACAAGTTTGTATTACTGTGCCAATCTTAGAAGGGCTAGACGGCGTCAATAAAATGTCTAAATCCTTAAACAATTACGTCGGTATTTATGATGCGCCAGGCACCATGTACCAAAAGCTCTTATCCATGCCAGATACGCTTATCCGTCGCTACTTTGAGTTTTTAAGCTTTAAGCCGATGGATGAAATTGAGAGCTTGATGGCGGAGATGGATAATGGTCGTAATCCGCAAGAGATCAAACGCATTTTAGCCGAAGAGTTAATCGAGCGTTTTCATGATAGCGACGCGGCTGCTAATGCGCACAAATCTGCTGGTAACGTCTTAGCCGATGGCGAATTGCCTGTTGATCTGCCAGAGATTACATTGGATTTAGAAGGTGCGGATGCGCTATTTATCACTCAAATCCTAAACCAAGCACAGCTTGCCAAAAACAACTCAGCCGCTAAAGATATGGTCAAACGCGGCGCAGTAAAAGTCGATGGCGAAGTGGTTGATGCTGGGTTTAGCTTAACCTCAGGGCAGACGGCAGTCATTCAGGCAGGTAAAAAGGGCTATGCTAAGGTGACGGTGGGATAAAGCGCGTAGGATTAATAAGGTAAATAAAAAAAAGGCAAGAGGCATGAAGCAAAAATATCAATCCATCCCCCAAGGCATCTACCGCCACTACAAAGGCAATCTGTATCAAGTCTTGCATACCGCGCAGCATTCTGAAACCGAGGAGGCGCTAGTGGTTTATCGTTGTCTCTACGGCGAGTATGGCGTGTGGGTACGACCGCTTGCGATGTTTGCTGAGACGGTTATGATAGATGACAAAGAAGTACCACGCTTTGAGCTGATTAAAACTCTAGCGGATTGATGATTAAAATGCCTTTTTAACATCCCAAAAAAAGCGACCCTATAGAGGTCGCTTTTCTTCTTTGAGTGAAAGTATGACGTCAATTAGCTGTCTAAAAACTTAATAAGCGCTTCGTTAAACTCTTTAGCATGCGTGACATTAATACCATGTGGGCCACCTTCAATGATATGCAATTGACTATCAGCGATCATCTCATGCGAGCGCTCACCACTGACTTCAAAGGGTACGATTTGGTCGGCATCACCATGAATCACCAACGTTGGCACATCGAATTTCTTTAAATCATCACGAAAGTCAGTGTACGCAAAGGATTTAACACAGTCATAAGTGGCTTTAGCAGACGCGTGTGACGCGATATCGCGGTTATACAAGCGCATGGGCTTACTGACCAACAGTTTGCCGTCTTTTGGCGTAAAAAAGTTCTTAGTGAAGTCATTCAAAAAGGCAATACGGTCGCCGCTAACTCCATCCAAAAACTCTTGCACATCCGCCTCTTCTAAGCCGCCATCAGGATTGTCATCTGCCTTAAATAAATAAGGTGGCACTGCCGAGGCGAGTACCGCTTTACTGACACGATTTGAGCCATAGTTGCCAAGATAGCGCGCCACTTCGCCGCCGCCCATAGAGAAACCAACGATAGTGGCATCTTGCAAATCAAGTTCATCCATTAGCGCTTTTAAGTCTTGTGCCAAGGTGTCGTAGTCATAGGCTTCCCAAGGTTGGGAAGATTGACCAAAGCCGCGTCTATCATAAGTAATGACTTGATAACCAGCCTCGACCAGCGCCATGAGTTGTGACTCCCACGCGCGGCCACTCAGCGGCCAGCCGTGTATGAGCACCACAGGCTTACCGCTGCCTTGGACTTCGTAATATAGATTGACAGGTTGATTGTTTTGCGTAGCAACTTTTACATAGGGCATATTCATATCCTTTTGAATGATTATTTTTTTGGTGGCGTTATTTATGATTATCTTTTTATAAGACATCACAGTGGTATGCCAGCTCTTAAGTATAAGAGCAGATTATGTTATTTGCTGTGAGAGGTTGTGATAAATATAGTGTGGTTGTGTGAGTAGTGGTCGTCTCTAAAAATCATTTTAAAAGAATGCTTTAAGCACTTTATAAAACCTAACGGGCTCATCAAGCGGTACGGCATGACCTGAATGCGGCAAAATAATTTCGGTGGCATTGGGCAGCATCTGAGTGACTTTTTGTTGCCATTTAGGGTCATAGAGTTTGGAGCGTCCGCCGATTAGATTAACGACAGGAATAGTTACCTTTTCTAAAGCGCCGCGAAAGTCATAAGGCAGCTCTAAATACGCTTGCAAGCACTGTCTTTTATGGTCCCAAATACTATGGTCATAAAGCGCAAGCTTAGGATCGTTTTTGTAGGTTGTCATTTGTATAAACGCTTTTGAGCGCGTACGATTCACAGATAGTAGAGAAAACAGCCGCTCGACATCTGTAGCACGGCGTTTGAGCGCAAAGGGCAGATGAGCAAAACTACCAATATTAGCATAAGGCAAAGTCCGGTCAATCACTTCTTGAAAGATATCGAACACTTCTTGTTGACGCACGCCAAACAGACCGCCTTGCCAGTCGGGCTGATTATGAATAGCAGGATTTTGATCTATATTCATAAATCGGCTGATTCGTGCCACACCATAACGCTCAAAATAAGCCCACATGACTTGTGCGCCCATAGAGATAGCCGCAACAGGCAAGGACTCTAGTTGTCGTAATGTACAGATATGCTCGACGATTTCGTTCATATCATCGGCGTATTGACGGACGAAATCAAACTGAGTCAGAGACGTTATTTTGGCTTCACCAAACCCTCTAAAGTGCGGCAAATAAAAGGTGTGTTTACCAAGGAGCGGCGCTATAAACGGCAAAAACTCACGCGCGTCCATACCATAAGCATGTAATAGTAAGACAGGAGACCCCTGTCCAATCACCGAGACTGGTAGCAGCGTACCGTCAGCCGCTGTGATATTTATGGTTTGTAATTGATATTTTGAGAGCAAGTTTTTTATCATAATGTGTTCTATAATTTTTGAGAATACAATGCCTTTAGGAGGTTGTAGATATTGGTGCTATTTGAGCTGCTACTGCCACAGTTTCGCGTACTCGTCATCACTAACAGCTGCGATATCTAGAGTAATGAGCATTTCACGCAAAGCTGTCCAGCGTTCGCGATCAGGTTTGATCGGCGCAATCAGTCGTTTTAGCGTGTCATTGATAATGTCGTCCATTAACGCTGAGGGCTCATCTCCAG
Source organism: Psychrobacter sp. DM4 (assembly GCF_051307035.1). Taxonomy (GTDB): domain Bacteria; phylum Pseudomonadota; class Gammaproteobacteria; order Pseudomonadales; family Moraxellaceae; genus Psychrobacter. The sequence continues at coordinate 2,564,836 of NZ_CP195536.1, read as the reverse complement.
TGTAGCCGTAATAAATCTCACGCGCTTTTTCAGGCTGGCTAGTACACAGCTCAGCCATTTCAGTGGTCACTTTGACAAAACGTTCCATAGCCTCTTTTTTATTTCCCCACAGACTATGTGTAGTCATCAGCTCCAGCGCTGAGAAGTTTGGATAAGGCGATAAGTGCTGATCAATAAAAGTATAATCAAGCCCAATATGATTGGCCTCTATCCCTTCAAAGTTATAAAAACATAGCCAAGCACCATCGAACTCGCTTGTCGCATCGCCCTCTTGTAGATTTTTTAGATGTTGAAAGTCAGTCTCTACAAACTCAACATTATCACGAGCTAATTCAAAGCCATTTTTCTGCGCGTAACGATGCAGTATCTCAAATCCGATTTTGTTTGTAATAGGGTTGGCCGAAGGGGTCGTAATACGAATGGGCTGATTTTGTGTAAGCTTATCCATACTGCTTTGCTTCATCATGACCCCGCCGTCAGTGACAAAGAAGCAGCCAAGTGCTTTTAGATCGGTAAAATAATGCTCAAATAAATGAATGGGTTCATTGACATGAAAGTCGATGTTACCCGCTTGTAGCTCAGCAAAACCATCATAGTGTTCAGTGGGCTCAATCATCGTAATGTCGAGGCCAGCATCTTTATACGCGCCAGTATGAATACCGGCGATAAAGGGCAGATGATCAGGGTTCAAAAACCATTCCAGTGTCAAAGTGAGCGATGTGTTCGCCATCATATATCCTTACAGTATCGGTTGGAAATTCGGTGATAACACCTCTTATAACAAATGCTACGGTAACGTCCGTCAAAAACCGTCAAACTGACCATAGCACAAAAACGTTTTTAATAAATGACGAACAAGGATATAAGCCTATGAGTAGATCCACGTTGTCCGCACTAGATGCAAGTCTTTATCCGCAAACATGGGCACAGCAGGCATTCATAGATCCACAAAGTTTACTAGTGGCATTGTTGGCAGCAGATATTGAGATTGACCCAAAAGAGTTTGCTAAGCGATTGCTAAAGGATAGTGTGTACCAAGAATGGATTAATGCTACTGTATTCGGGCGCTATATTCAGCGCAGCTTTACTGCCTTTTATCGTCAAACCGAAGATAGCTTCAATATGGATATGCCAGCATTATTTCACCGGGAGCTCATGCGCCATGCGCAGTTTTTGCCTATCAATCAGATATTATTTGTCGCAGGTGATATTCCCAAAAGCGCGCGTATTGATAAGTTATTTACCACCACTATTAATCCTGCAACTGCACTTTGCGATGCGCAAAAAATAAATCAGAACGCCATAAAATCAGGACGCGCAATATCTAGAAAATTAGTCATCAATCATATAAAAGCCGCTAGTCAGCAAGTCGTTGGCTTTCCTATAAAGCATAATAAACGCACGAGCGAACGCACTCGCAACGAGGTATTGATTTTAGACTTTAATGATCTACGCCTTGTCAATGAAATTAGCATTGAGCCCAAGCCCTCTACAATAGACCCTCATAAAAAAAGCAACATAGATCACTCTATATTGCTTCGACACTATGAGTTGCGCTAACGCTTGGAATTGCGCTAACGCCTAAATCTGTGCTGAAGCTTAGAATGACACCTATATCAGATGATATTTAGCATCAAGCTGCTTAGACGTTTAGTCCTTGGCAATCGTTAAACCATTAAAGGTTTGAGCGACTGGCATGACCTCCAAACGATTGACGTTGACATGCGCAGGCGATTCAATGAGCCATAATAGAATGTCACCAACATCTTCACCCGTCATGGTTTTAAAGCCATCATAGACCTGAGCTGCTTTGTCATCATCACCATGATAGCGCACGTTTGAAAACTCCGTACCCGCCACATTGCCCGGTTCTAGATTAGTCACGCGTACTTGTGTACCTAACAGATCTGCGCGTAGATTTAAACTAAACTGTTTCACAAAGGCTTTGGTCGCACCATAAACGTTACCACCGTAATAAGGCCAAGTGCCTGCGATTGAACCTACGTTAATGATATAACCACTATTGCGCGCTGTCATCGCTGGCAAGACGGCATGAGTGAGCGCCATAAGTCCTTTGATATTGGTATTGACCATTTGCATCCAGTCATCAAGCTGGGCACTTTGCGCAGGTTCAGTACCCAGTGCGAGTCCTGCATTGTTAACCAGCACATTGATTTGGTTAAAATCGCTTGGCAAGTCCTTAATAATTTGTGCAATGGATTTGGTATCGCTGACATCCATCTGTACGGGTAAAAACAACTCGCCTAAGCTATCAGCCATAGCATTGAGTTTGTCGAGACGTCGCGCACATCCGATAACACGATGGCCTTTTTCGACTAATTTTTTAGCTAACGCTTTACCAAATCCAGCACTAGCTCCAGTAATCAATACGTTCATCATTTGCCCCTCAACTATTTAACAAATAATTATTCAACAAAATTTACTGCTTACCAAATATCTTGTCGCCTGCATCGCCAAGACCTGGAATGATATAACCGTCTTCATTTAAATGGCTATCGAGCGCTGCGGTATAGATAGTCACATCAGGATGCGCTTCATTGACCAAGCGCACGCCTTCGGGAGCCGCGACCAGCACTAACGCTTTTATATTTTGACAGCCGTGCCTTTTTAGCATGTCGATAGTGGCGACCATAGAGCCGCCCGTGGCGAGCATCGGATCTATGACCAGCGCTGGACGCTTATCCATATGGCTGACGAACTTCTCAAAAAACGGTACGGGCTGTAAAGTCTCTTCATCACGCTGTAAGCCTACCACAGAGATTTTAGCCGTCGGGATCAAATCGAGCACACCATCAAGCATACCCAATCCTGCACGCAAGATAGGCACGACGGTTGCTGTCTTACCGACGATTTGTTCACCATCGATCTCGCCGCACCAGCTCTCCATCACAAATGTCTCAATCTCAAAGTCACGGCTTGCTTCATAAGCCATCAGGCGGGCAAGCTCTTTGGTTAGGGTGCGAAACTTGTAAGTACTACAATCCTTTTCGCGCATCAGACTGAGCTTATGGCGTACTAAGGGATGATCGATGACCGTAATGTTTAGCTCACTCATAGGTACTCTCTTATTAGGCAGGTTTGGCGCTAGGCCTTTGTTCTTGATATTGGGTTCTTGATAGCGGATGGTGCTCGTATGCTATGATAACAAAAAAACCGCTTTTCTAATGAAGAATGTTATGACCAAACCAATCTTAAAGGCTGAAGTCGACAAAGATGACTCTGTTAATAATTTAAATAGGGCAAAAATTACTAATCTAGAAATCGAAAATCATCCTTTTAAACCTGTGCTACCACCCAACGCCACCGTTATGATGATGGGTTCCTTTCCCCCGACCTCTGATAAATGGGCGATGAGCTTCCATTATCCCAATTTTTATAATGATATGTGGCGTATCTATGGTGGCGTCTTTTTTGATGATATAGATCACTTTAGAGTAGGGGATGAGAAACGGTTTGACCCTGAGCAGATAAGTGAATTTTTATTTGAGCGCGGCATTGCGTCTTGTCCAACAGTCAGACAGGCCATTCGTGAGACAGGCAACGCCTCGGACAAAAATCTAACGGTCGTCACTCCTGTTGATTTGGACCTCATCTTGCCACAAGTCCCAAAGGTAAAAGCACTATTTACGACTGGCGGCAAAGCGACTGAAGTGCTGCTAAACCTATTACAAGAGCCTCCCATAAAGTCGAAATATCCCAAAACCAATCAAAGTATCGACTATCCGTATCAATGGCAAAATAAGGATGCAGAGTTATTAGGGAAGTCAGTCAATGAATTAACTCTACATAGACTACCTTCTACCTCTCGTGCTTATCCGCTAGCGTTAGATAAAAAGATAGCAGCCTATAAAGCGTTTTTTGAGAAGGTGGGTAAGTTATAAGGGGTAAAGAAGATGTGTATGATGTGGTTGGCGAAGCGTCAACCTACCGCGGAAATCAGTTTAAATCTCAACCCACTGATAAACATGAGTTATTAAAGCTACGTAGAATTAAATAAGAATAAATCTCTCAAACCGCTTGACCGAATCTAAAATCTACGTATAATGCGCTCCAGTTGAAAGGGAAAGCGGATTGCGAAGTGAATTATCATTGAGCGAACCAATAATTAGAATGAACGTTAAAACAAACTACCTTAGTAGTTCAAATAAAAACATTCAAACTAAATTAAATAACCTCTTGACACCACAATTTAACCGTCTATAATACGCACCTCATCGAGACAAGCTAGCGGTTAAACACTAAGAACACTTAGTGATAGCGACCAGCGAATCGGATGAAACAAATTATAAAAGAGCTTGACAATATCAATCATTATGATAAGATAGTCGGCTCGCTAGATAGCAAAGCCTGTAAGGGATTCGTTATTAGCAACCTTCAAATTGAAGGGATATACTTACCTACTGGACGACAGAGGTGAGACACTATTTAAAAGCGAAACTAAAGAACAACTTGTGTGGATTTTTGCTGAGACAAGAATGCTAAAAATAAAGTTGACTACTTCTTCTTTTCGGAGGAGTTATTAACTATAAAAATTATCATTTAGTCAGCAGAAAAACTCAAAGTTAATTCATTACGAACATAATTTAAAGCGATTTTGCCAGATTAGATGAGCCAAGTTTAGAAGCTTCTTTAAAGAGCTTCATAGCAAGATTAAACTGAAGAGTTTGATCATGGCTCAGATTGAACGCTGGCGGCAGGCTTAACACATGCAAGTCGAGCGGTAACATTTCTAGCTTGCTAGAAGATGACGAGCGGCGGACGGGTGAGTAACACTTAGGAATCTACCTAGTAGTGGGGGATAGCATGGGGAAACCCATATTAATACCGCATACGACCTACGGGAGAAAGGGGGCAGTTTACTGCTCTCGCTATTAGATGAGCCTAAGTCGGATTAGCTAGATGGTGGGGTAAAGGCCTACCATGGCGACGATCTGTAGCTGGTCTGAGAGGATGATCAGCCACACCGGAACTGAGACACGGTCCGGACTCCTACGGGAGGCAGCAGTGGGGAATATTGGACAATGGGGGCAACCCTGATCCAGCCATGCCGCGTGTGTGAAGAAGGCCTTTTGGTTGTAAAGCACTTTAAGCAGTGAAGAAGACTCTATGGTTAATACCCATAGACGATGACATTAGCTGCAGAATAAGCACCGGCTAACTCTGTGCCAGCAGCCGCGGTAATACAGAGGGTGCAAGCGTTAATCGGAATTACTGGGCGTAAAGGGAGCGTAGGTGGCTCTATAAGTCAGATGTGAAATCCCCGGGCTCAACCTGGGAACTGCATCTGAAACTGTAGAGCTAGAGTATGTGAGAGGAAGGTAGAATTCCAGGTGTAGCGGTGAAATGCGTAGAGATCTGGAGGAATACCGATGGCGAAGGCAGCCTTCTGGCATAATACTGACACTGAGGCTCGAAAGCGTGGGTAGCAAACAGGATTAGATACCCTGGTAGTCCACGCCGTAAACGATGTCTACTAGTCGTTGGGTCCCTTGAGGACTTAGTGACGCAGCTAACGCAATAAGTAGACCGCCTGGGGAGTACGGCCGCAAGGTTAAAACTCAAATGAATTGACGGGGGCCCGCACAAGCGGTGGAGCATGTGGTTTAATTCGATGCAACGCGAAGAACCTTACCTGGTCTTGACATATCTAGAATCTTGTAGAGATACGAGAGTGCCTTCGGGAATTAGAATACAGGTGCTGCATGGCTGTCGTCAGCTCGTGTCGTGAGATGTTGGGTTAAGTCCCGCAACGAGCGCAACCCTTGTCCTTAGTTACCAGCGGGTTAAGCCGGGAACTCTAAGGATACTGCCAGTGACAAACTGGAGGAAGGCGGGGACGACGTCAAGTCATCATGGCCCTTACGACCAGGGCTACACACGTGCTACAATGGTAGGTACAGAGGGCAGCTACACAGCGATGTGATGCGAATCTCAAAAAGCCTATCGTAGTCCAGATTGGAGTCTGCAACTCGACTCCATGAAGTAGGAATCGCTAGTAATCGCGGATCAGAATGCCGCGGTGAATACGTTCCCGGGCCTTGTACACACCGCCCGTCACACCATGGGAGTTGATTGCACCAGAAGTGGGTAGCCTAACCTTTTAGGATGGCGCTCACCACGGTGTGGTTGATGACTGGGGTGAAGTCGTAACAAGGTAGCCGTAGGGGAACCTGCGGCTGGATCACCTCCTTATAGACAGCATTCATCTTGGCAAGAATTCACAACAAGTTGTTCTTTAGTTTTAAGCTAGTTTATTAGCTTTGCCTTTACAGGCAGACATAGGCCTGTAGCTCAGCTGGTTAGAGCACCGTGTTGATAACGCGGGGGTCGGCAGTTCAAGTCTGCCCAGGCCTACCATTATTAAGCGGTAGTTAGAACAGTCGTTACATTGCATGAGCTAAAAGTAATTAAAGCTTTTTGAAAATCCTATTTAAAGGATTTTCCTTGCGAAGCTAAAATTGCAGTGCAATTTTTACACGCTTCTCAGGGGCCATAGCTCAGTTGGTAGAGCGCCTGCCTTGCACGCAGGAGGTCAACGGTTCGACTCCGTTTGGCTCCACCATTATAAACAGCGCGATTAGATAGAATATTATAGAGAGCATAAACAGAATTAAGTAATCGTTGATGATTATTTACTTCTGTTTTATACAGAACCTGGAATCTGACGAAGATACAGGAACTATTTAAAAACATAGATATGAGTCTGGGTTAGGACTAACGTGTTCACGCGTTAATCTTAACCTTAATAGCTCACCTCTTAACGACATCAGTTGTTATCCCAGGGGTGAGTTATTAAAAAGTAATAAGAGAACTGAATCAAGCGTAAACATAGGTGATATCGTTATAATTGTGAGACAAAGACCCTTTGGGGTTGTATGGTCAAGTAATTAAGCGCACATGGTGGATGCCTTGGCAGTCAGAGGCGATGAAAGACGTGACAGCCTGCGATAAGCTTCGGGGAGGCGGCAATATCCTGTGATCCGGAGATTTCTGAATGGGGAAACCCACCTAGCATAAGCTAGGTATCCTAATTTATTAGGAAGCGAACGAGGGGAAGTGAAACATCTCAGTACCCTTAGGAATAGACATCAAATGAGATTCCCCAAGTAGCGGCGAGCGAACGGGGAGAAGCCGATTGACTTTAGAATAGAAGAACAGCGTGGGAAAGCTGACCGTAGTAGGTGATAGTCCTGTATTTTAAATTCTAGAGTTGACATATTAAGTAGAGCGGGGCACGAGAAATCCTGTTTGAAGATGGGGGGACCATCCTCCAAGGCTAAATACTCCTGACTGACCGATAGTGAACCAGTACCGTGAGGGAAAGGCGAAAAGAACCCCTGTGAGGGGAGTGAAATAGAACCTGAAACCGTGTGCGTACAAGCAGTAGGAGCCTCAATTTATTGGGGTGACTGCGTACCTTTTGTATAATGGGTCAGCGACTTATGTTCTGTAGCGAGGTTAACCGTTAGGGGAGCCGTAGGGAAACCGAGTCTTAATAGGGCGACATAGTTGCAGGGCATAGACCCGAAACCGAGTGATCTATCCATGAGCAGGTTGAAAGTTGAGTAACATCAACCGGAGGACCGAACCCACTGTCGTTGAAAAGCCAGGGGATGACTTGTGGATAGGGGTGAAAGGCTAATCAAACTCGGTGATAGCTGGTTCTCCCCGAAAGCTATTTAGGTAGCGCCTCGGACGAACACCATTGGGGGTAGAGCACTGTTTCGGCTAGGGGGTCATACCGACTTACCAAACCGATGCAAACTCCGAATACCGATGAGTGATATCCGGGAGACACACAGTGGGTGCTAACGTCCATTGTGGAGAGGGAAACAACCCAGACCGCCAGCTAAGGCCCCAAATTCCTAGTTAAGTGGGAAACGAGGTGGGAAGGCATAGACAGCTAGGAGGTTGGCTTAGAAGCAGCCATCCTTTAAAGAAAGCGTAATAGCTCACTAGTCGAGTCGGCCCGCGCGGAAGATGTAACGGGGCTCAAACTAGGAGCCGAAGCTGCGGATTTGAATTTGTTTTCAAGTGGTAGGGGAGCGTTGTGTAAGCCTGTGAAGGTGTGTCGTAAGGCATGCTGGAGGTATCACAAGAGCGAATGCTGACGTGAGTAACGATAATGCGAGTGAAAAGCTCGCACGCCGGAAGATCAAGGGTTCCAGTCCAACGTTAATCGGGGCTGGGTGAGTCGACCCCTAAGGCGAGGCCGAAAGGCGTAGTCGATGGGAAATCGGTTAATATTCCGATACTTGTTTATAATGCGATGGAGGGACGGAGAAGGTTATGTCAGCCTGGCGTTGGTTGTCCAGGTGAAAGGATGTAGGCTTGTGGCTTAGGTAAATCCGGGCTACAACAAGGTCGAGATCTGATAGCAAGCTGTACTTGTACAGTGAAGTGGCAAATACCATGCTTCCAGGAAAAGCTTCTAAGCAATAGTTATAAACGAATCGTACCCTAAACCGACACAGGTGATCAGGTAGAGAATACCAAGGCGCTTGAGAGAACTCTGCTGAAGGAACTAGGCAAAATGGTACCGTAACTTCGGGAGAAGGTACGCTGTTGGTGGTGATAGGACATGCTCCTTGAGCTGCTGACAGTCGCAGATACCAGGCTGCTGCAACTGTTTATTAAAAACACAGCACTCTGCAAACACGAAAGTGGACGTATAGGGTGTGATGTCTGCCCGGTGCTGGAAGGTTAATTGATGGGGTTAGCGTAAGCGAAGCTCTTGATCGAAGCCCCAGTAAACGGCGGCCGTAACTATAACGGTCCTAAGGTAGCGAAATTCCTTGTCGGGTAAGTTCCGACCTGCACGAATGACATAATGATGGCAGCGCTGTCTCCAGCAGAGACTCAGTGAAATCGAAATCGCAGTGAAGATGCTGTGTACCCGCGGCTAGACGGAAAGACCCCGTGAACCTTTACTACAGCTTTACATTGAACTTTGACCTGACTTGTGCAGGATAGGTGGGAGGCTTTGAAGCAGACACGCTAGTGTTTGTGGAGCCAATCTTGAAATACCACCCTGGTCATGTTGGGGTTCTAACTCAGGTATAACAATACCGAGGACAATGTATGGTGGGTAGTTTGACTGGGGCGGTCTCCTCCTAAAGAGTAACGGAGGAGTACGAAGGTGCGCTCAGACCGGTCGGAAATCGGTCGTAGAGTATAAAGGCAAAAGCGCGCTTAACTGCGAGACCCACAAGTCGAGCAGGTACGAAAGTAGGTCTTAGTGATCCGGTGGTTCTGTATGGAAGGGCCATCGCTCAACGGATAAAAGGTACTCTGGGGATAACAGGCTGATACCGCCCAAGAGTTCATATCGACGGCGGTGTTTGGCACCTCGATGTCGGCTCATCTCATCCTAGGGCTGAAGCAGGTCCTAAGGGTATGGCTGTTCGCCATTTAAAGAGGTACGCGAGCTGGGTTTAGAACGTCGTGAGACAGTTCGGTCCCTATCTACCGTGGGCGTTGGAAATTTGAGAGGAGCTGCTCCTAGTACGAGAGGACCAGAGTGGACGAACCACTGGTGTTCGGGTTGTCATGCCAATGGCATTGCCCGGTAGCTACGTTCGGATGGGATAACCGCTGAAAGCATCTAAGCGGGAAGCCCACCTCAAGATAAGATTTCCCTAAAGAGCCGTTGAAGACTACGACGTTGATAGGCAGGGTGTGGAAGCACAGCGATGTGTGTAGCTAACCTGTACTAATTGCTCGTTTGGCTTGACCATACAACACCCAAGTGGTTTGTATCAAGCAACTATTTCGATATCACCTATATCCTTGATTCAGGAATAGTGATACTTAGTCAAAATAAGTAAAACAACACAGACTCATATCTAACCCCTTTGCTGACGACAATAGCACGATGGCACCACCTGATCCCTTCCCGAACTCAGAAGTGAAACATCGTAGCGCCAATGGTAGTGTGGCTCCGGCCATGTGAGAGTAGGTCATCGTCAGCGCTCTATTCCTGACTAGCCCCTTGATACTGACGTATCAAGGGGCTTTTCTTTGTTTGGGCTATTGAAGAGAAATAGTCTATAGGCGTATTACCCAGTGTCTTATGAGTAAGTAGATTTCAAATAACTCTACTACATTACTTAACAGGTATGTATTGCTGTTATTACCTCTCAGGGTTATGATGATAGTCGATCAGATCTTTATTGAGATGTTTTTACCAGTAAAGGTTTAATCTTATCACTCATTAATTCAAGGAAGAGTAAATTATGACAATTGCAAAGAATATTGAAATTAGCAGTACCTCTGAGAAAAGCTTTGAAGATGCCGTTCAATCAGGTATCGAGCGTATCTCAAAGACCGTTAAAAACGTTCAGGGTGCTTGGGTTAAAGAGCAAAAAGTAGGCGTGACTGATGGTAAAATTTCTAAGTATCATGTCATTATGATTGTCAGCTTCGTTATTAATGACGATTCTGATCTAAGCTAGTTGTTTGGCTTTCGCTTAAAAAAAGACTGTTAACGCAGTCTTTTTTGTATTTAATCATATCTAATGTCTCGCGCTTGGCCAACACTAACCCTATCTAATACTTCAACAACAATAATTATTCTTGAGTAAATAGATGTAGTAGACTGAGCAAAATTTATACTTTATTCCTTTACGAAGAGCTAATGAGTAAAATTATGGCTGTTGATTTCAGTAAGACTCTAATTGTTGCTATATCCGCGACGGCTTTGTTCGATTTATCAGAATCTGAAAATCATTTATTACATTTATTACAGCAATCTCCTGATGAAGCTATCCAAGAGTTCCGTGATTATATGGCTGCGCGTGAAGACGATGACTTGAGCATAGGCGCAGGGTATCCACTGATCAAAGCTCTACTCAATCTGAACACCTATTGCAATGAGGGTATTTCGGCGAATAAAAAGCTTGAAGCGCCTTTAATTGAGGTTGTCATTGTGTCTAAAAGTAGCCCTGATACAGGTATTCAAGTGTTAAATGCCATACGTGCACATGGTCTTAACATTTCACGGTCGGCTTTTATATCAGGAAGCCCTGTTTCGCCTTATATCGAAGATTTTAGGGTTGACTTGTTTTTGACGACCAACCGCGATGACGCGCAACAAGTAGCAGATGCTAGTATCTGTGCCTGTGCTATATTAGATGCTACTCCTGTCAATACTTATGAGCTCGATACTGAGCAGTTACGTATTGCCTTCGACGGCGATGCGGTATTGTTCGATGATTCAGGGGAGCTTTTGTACAAACAAGAGGGCCTGCAAGCTTTCCATGATCGAGAAGCCAAGCTGCGTGATATGCCTATAGAAAAAGGCCCTTATGCTGAGCTACTCATTAAGCTCTCAAAATTACAATCTCGATTACCTACATCGCTAACATACAGCCCAATAAAGATTGCTCTAGTGACCGCACGCAATGCGCCAGCTGATCTGCGCGCTATAAAGACGTTAAGGGAATGGGGCGTGAATGTGGATATGGCGTTTTTCTTAGGGGGGTTAGATAAAACCTCTATCCTCAAAACCTTTGCACCGCATATATTTTTTGATGATTCTATCAAGCATATTGACGCTGCTCGCCGTTTTGTGCCAACGGCCCTAGTTCCTTATCATTCAGCGTCTTTATTGTACAATAATAGCTATTTAGATACTCCAAAGGACGCATCATCTTTACTATTTGTACCTACACAAGTATCACCTTTAGCAGTCAATCAATAGACCTTTGTCTCACTCTCACGTTATTGAAATTTAGTAGATAGTAAATTCAGATATATGAATCGCAATTAGAAGAGAACACCTATGAATTGGCAAGCCTTGTTTGATCTAATCATTGCAAGACTAAAGCAAGTTTTTGGCCTTTATGCTTTTGTGCTTGTACCTATGTGGGGAATGTTCTTTTTAAACGAGTTTTTATTATTCGGATTGTGGAATATCTTTGGTATTGTACCGCGCGCATTAGATGTCGGCAGTATGATAGGGGTGTTTGCGTCGTGGACTATGCACGGTAATTTTGCACATTTACTTGGCAATACTATAACACTGCTACAGATTTTATTTTTATTTGGACTATTCGAAAACAATGCGTATCGCACTACTTTGAAACTAATTATCGCATCTGGAGCAGTAACGTGGATAATAGGGTCGCCGTTATCGATTCATATAGGCGCCTCAGGACTGTGCTTTGCTATGCTAGGTTATATGATAGGCGGCGCACTATTTGCGCGGCGCTGGGGTTATCTGATAGCTTGTATCATTATGGGGGCAGGGTATTGGCTAACGATTAAACAAGGTCTGATGCCGCAGCCTGGTATCTCATTTGCTGCACACTTTGGTGGTCTGTGCGCAGGTTTATTGCTGGGGGCGAACTCAAAACATGACTATACCGCACGTACCAGAGTTCGTTAGGGTGTAGACCTGCTCACTACTAATATTTATTTGTTGCCAGTGCTCACTCATTGCTAGTATCTATAGGATAGAATCAATTTTGATACAAGCAATGAGATAGGCTAACGTTTAACAATATTCGCTTATTTATCTAATTTTTATTGGTACAGACGTTGATATATAACAGATCGTTTTGTGTTAGCTCTCGCCATGCCGTAGTTTGTCTAACATGTTCATCAATACTCAGATTGCTATCCTTTTCAGGTAATACATAATCAGCTCGTGCTGGCGCTAGGCAATCGATCACTTGCGGTATTTTTTGCACGCTTCTACGCCTCTCAAATAAATATAAATTGACTAAGTACAGGTTAGGGTTATCTACTTGAACGACCGCATTGCCACTATCTGCAGCTATAAAACGCAGTATATGCGGCTTGATATAAGACCAGGGGCGAAACCACTCCGTACTCTCAGCGGTTTTAACCACAGTGACGCCTTCAGGTAGCTTAGCCACTTGCTGAGGATACCAGTTGTACTCTTGGTTTATTTGAAAAGCGAACATACCAATAGCGGCAAACAAAGGTATGAGCCATTTGGGTGCGCGTTTACCTGCCAGTTTACTCAGGTGAGTTATGATCAGTGCCAATCCAGCCATACCAAATGCAGCGGCTATGGTAGCGATAAACTCAAAAAGCATAAGATTTCCTTTATACGATAATATAATTTTAAATTCTGTCATAAAAACAACGGAACAAAAAAATCACTCACAAGCAGCTACTGCCTGTGAGTGATCGTTAGTGTAGCAAATTACGTGTCACCATGTACTTAGTCGCTTAGTGGTCAATCGCTCCACCAGCGCCGCGTGGAGAACGTACGCTTTCAACCAACTCTTGGATGTGTGCTGGCGGCGGCGCAGTCGCGTAGGAGACCGCAAACGCTACCGCAAAGTTAATAAGAGCACCAATCGCTCCAAATGACAATGGTGAGATACCAAATAACCAGTATTCTGCGGTATCTGGGAAGTTAGCAGTACCGCCAACGAAGAACCAGCCTTTGAAAACAAAGATATAAACCAAAGTACTAATAAGACCTGCAAGCATACCAAAGATAGCACCTAGGTTATTAATACGTTTAGAGAAAATACCCATCATCAATGCTGGGAACAGCGATGCACCTGCAATACCGAAGGCTAAGGCAACCACCTGTGCGGCAAATCCTGGTGGATTGAGACCGAGCCATGTCGCAATAACGATAGCAACACCCATCGAGATACGTGCAGCTAAGAGCTCCCCTTTATCAGAGATATTTGGATTAAGATTACGCTTGATCAAATCATGACTAATAGCTGATGAGATAGCAAGTAGTAGACCTGCAGCTGTTGATAGCGCTGCGGCCAAACCACCTGCTGCAATAAGACCAATAACCCATGGTGGAAGCTGTGCAATTTCTGGATTTGCAAGTACTAAGATATCAGCGTTTACATCAAGCTCATTACCTTCCCACCCAGCAGCAGTGAAACGTCCATCAAGTTCTGCATCATGTGCTATGCGAGCGGTATCAACTGCTGCTGTTGCTGCGGCAATATCGCTACCGTCAGCCTCTGCTGCGGTAAGTGCTAATTGAGCTGCACCTAACCCACTATCGTTATAGAGCTGAATACGACCATCGTTGTTTAGATCGTTATATTTAATCAGACCCGTATCTTCCCATGTTTTCATCCAATCAGGGCGTTGATCGTATTCTAAAGGTACTTCAGCGACCCCTTGTGGATAAACCGTATCGATAAGATTCAAACGTGCCATAGCACCAACGGCTGGCGCTGTGAAGTATAGCAGTGAGATAAAGACAAGTGTCCAACCTGCTGTCCAACGCGCATCAGCAACTTTAGGTACGGTGAAGAAGCGAATGATAACGTGTGGTAGACCTGCTGTACCTATCATGAGTGATAGAGTAAATAGCACCATGTTGAGCTTGTTCGGCACATCAGCAGTATAAGCGGCAAAACCAAGATCAGTCACAATTTGATCAAGCTTGGTTAGAATGGGAATACCAGCTTCAATATCATTTGAGAACAGACCTAGACCTGGAATAGGATTACCAGTTAATTCAAGTGAAATGAAGACTGCTGGAATGGTATAAGCAATCATTAGAACCACATACTGTGCAACCTGCGTATATGTAATCCCTTTCATGCCACCAAGTACGGCGTAAAAGAAAACAACAACAGCGGCGATAAGTAGACCCGTTGTATTCTCAACTTCTAAGAAGCGTGAAAAGGCAACACCGGCGCCAGTCATCTGACCGATAACGTAAGTGGTTGAGGCGACAATCAAACACACCACAGCAATCATAGCTGCTGTTTTTGAATAGAAGCGATCGGCGATAAAATCAGGAACCGTAAACTTACCGAACTTACGTAAGTAAGGGGCTAGTAGCATGGCTAGTAGAACGTAACCACCCGTCCAACCCATCAAATACGTTGAAGCACCATAACCGCCTGCTGCAATCAAACCTGCCATCGAGATAAACGACGCGGCACTCATCCAATCTGCGGCTGTTGCCATACCGTTGACGACAGGATGAACACCGCCGCCTGCCACGTAAAATTCACTGGTGGTTCCAGCACGTGCCCAAATTGCAATACCGAAGTACAGAGCAAAGGATAGGCCTACAAAAATAATGTTAATCGTAAATTGACTCATGCTCTATTCCTCGTCTACGCCATATTGTTTATCTAGCTTATTCATACGCCATGCGTAAAAGAAAATTAAGATAATAAAGACACCAATGGAGCCTTGTTGGGCGAACCAAAAGCCTAAGTCTGTACCGCCAACTTTAATGCCAGCTAGTAATGGGCGAAGAAGAATAGCAAAGCCATAAGACACGAGAGCCCATATAAATAGGCTACCTAGAATAAGACGGACATTGGCACGCCAATAACCGGATGAATCGTTGTGGTTTTCCATAGGACAATTCCTTTTGCCTAACATAAAATCAAGATATTGGATAAGCTCAAACAGACATTGTGGTTTAGCATCTATCGCACAGGGCAATCAGTGTTGTCTATAGCAAAGTCTTAAACACTAAAGGATTAAAACCTTGTAAAAACTGCTAAAGCATAATGACCAATTAAATATCCAATCAATATTGTCGACCGATTGAGCAGGTTTAGTATTACTAAGTAAAGTCGAATATAACTCAAGCAAAGTAATCTCTACTTTAGTACGAGCTAATATCTTATGATAGAGCATTTAAACTAAATATTAGTTTGAATGTATCTAACGTTTGCTCGTCTGCTCATTTGCGAATGACTATACTGGACAGTCATAAACTTATTAGGAATATATACAAAAACGCGTCAATTAACAATAAGTAAATTAAAATTACTTTACAGCAACTAACTTTTCAGACTGTAAATTTGCCACTTTAGAGTGAAATTTTGAGTTCTTAAAGCTAAGTATAGTAGGAGATGAGGATAAGTAACAGAAAAATTTTGCCTATAAATAAAAGAATAATTTTAAATAAATGTTTGTTATTTATTTGCTAAATAGTTGTATAAAAGTCATAAATTTCACCAACGATTACAGTCGACTTTTATCTACTATAGTCAAACGTAGGCCGCTAGACTTATTCCTAACTTTATGATAAGCGGCAATTACAAGTGTTGGCATATAGACAAAGATATAATTTATAGAGAGAAGGGTACAACACGGATGAAGATATCGCAGACTGGTTCAACAATCTTGTCCGCTATGGCACGAGTATTATTCGGAGTAATAATAACGAGTTAATTTCTAGCAATCGTTGGGTAGACTACTGAGTTGTACCTACAATCAGCGGTTTATACTTCTAGACACAAAAAAACCGCTCTTAAAATAAGAGCGGTTTTTTGACATTATACAAAGCTAAGACTACATGTTGGGATAGTTTGGACCACCGCCACCTTCTGGCGTTACCCAAGTGATGTTTTGTGACGGATCTTTGATATCACAGGTTTTGCAGTGCACGCAGTTTTGCGCATTGATGACGAACTTTGCACCTTCAGCGTCCTTGACCACTTCATAAACACCAGCTGGGCAGTATAAACGCGCAGGCTCAGCATAGAGCGGCAAGTTGATCGAAATAGGTACAGTTGGATCGGTGAGCTTCAAATGCGCAGGCTGATCTTCAGCATGATTGGTGTTTGAAATAAATACTGATGACAGTTTATCGAATACCAGTTTGCCATCAGGCTTAGGATACTCTGGCTGATAAGCATGTGCAGCGCGCTCTAAATGATGATAGTCATGAGTGTTATCATGGATAGTCAAAGGCATCTTGCCACGCAATACGTTTTGATCAATGAAGTTGAACGCGCCGCCCATCCACTGGCCCATACGGTGCATCGCAGGTGAGAAGTTACGTGCCTCATAGTTGTCTTGATAGAGCCATGACTCTTTATACATAGCGCTATAAGCAACAACTTCATCATGCTGACGACCTGCTTGTACCGCTTCAAATACAGCCTCAGCTGCGAGCATACCAGACTTCATTGAAGTGTGTGTGCCTTTGATTTTGGCAGGATTCAAAAATCCAGCATCATCGCCTGCTAATACACCACCTGGAAAGGTAAACTTAGGTAGTGAGTTCAAGCCGCCTTTGGTTAAAGCACGAGCACCATAAGAGATGCGTTCACCGCCCTCTAAAATATCACGAATAAGGGGATGTAGTTTTAGACGCTGCATCTCATCAAACGGTGACATGTAAGGGTTTGAGTACGACAGATCGATAACCATACCGAAGCTAACTTGGTTGTTCTCTGCAAAATACAACCACCAACCGCCAGTAGAGCCCGTATCTGTCAATGGCCACCCTGAACCATGTAGCACAACGCCTTCTTCATGCTTTTCAGGTTTGATATCCCAAAGCTCTTTGAGACCTATACCATAATGCTGCGGGTCGCAATCAGTATCGAGAGCAAAGCGACTGATTAGGCGCTTGCCTAAATGACCACGGCTACCTTCACTAAAGATAGTGTACTTGGCAAGTAGCTCGTAACCTGGCTCAAAACTCGGTTTGGCTTCGCCATCGGCGGCCACACCCATATCGCCTGTTAAGATACCTCTGACAGAACCGTCGTCGTTGTATAATATCTCAGATGCAGGAAACCCTGGGAACATCATAACTTCGAGCTCTTCTGCTTGCTCAGCAAGCCAGCGTACGACGTTGGCTAGCGATACGATGTAGTTGCCATGATTGTGCATACTGGCAGGTACGATCGCATCAGGTAACTTGGTCGAGCGCGTAGCAGAGCCGAGCATGTAAACGCGATCTTCGGTCGCAGGAACGTTGAGCGGTGCGCCTTTTTCTTTCCAATCAGGGATTAGCTCATCTAGAGCACGCGGCTCAATGACCGCACCTGATAAGATATGACCACCAAACTCAGAGCCTTTTTCGACGACACAGACCATAAATTCGTCGTTACCTGCCGCAATGGCTTGCTGACGCAAACGAATCGCTGCCGAGAGACCCGCAGGACCACCACCGACGACGATAACATCGAACTCCATCGACTCGCGTTCAATCTCAGGCTCTTCTTCAATGACAGGTTCTTCAACGACGACTTCTTCAATCACTGGCTCTTCGACAATGGGTTCTTCAACGATAGGCTCAGGATCTACAGCCACGGTCTCTTCTGTTATAACAGGCTCAGTGACAGTCTCATCAACCTCTGCGTCTTTGTCCAAAGACACCGCTGAGTTGTCGGTTGTATCAGAACTGTCCGTTTTGGTCGTATCAAGTGTGGTTGCCTCTAACTCTTGTGTATCGACAACCGCAGTCTTGTCAGTGTTGACAGTCTCGGTATCTACAACTGGCGTTTGCTTATCTTGTTCTTGCATAGCTACTCCTGAGTTCTTAATGGCTTATCTATGGACATTACAAGCGCTGCAATTAAACAATAAGTCTTGCTGCACTGATAAGGCTGCCCAATAAAAATGGTCTTTTGGATATCAAGGGACATTTCTCTGGTCTAAGTACTTGTCTTTAATCTTAGTACTTGCGATATAACTATTATCATCAATATCAATACCTAAATATTGACGTATAAATATGAGCGTCTAAATATAAGGTATGCAAAAATTGGGTTGATCAAATTAGAATTGACTATCGTAACCTACAACGCAACGCCAACACTTATGATTGGATAAAAAACGTTACTCATTATAAAAGAAAAGTCGTACAAACACGATACGCATTTAGAACTATCAGTGGTATGGTGAGGTTATTACGTTAAACATAATTTGATGATATAGCGTCATAATATACAAAACCAAATCTAATACTCATATGGCTTACAGCAAACTTCAATAAATCACTGGAGAACGACAAGATGAATAACGATAATAGTGACACTACAAATCAGCTGACCAATGACAGCGAAACCACGAATGGTCGGCCTTCTAGTCTAAATAACATGGAGGCATTGGACCAGTATTTAAAGTCAGAAGCAGGAACTCGGCAGGGTCGCAGCATACCGCCTCTCGAGAAATGGCATCCTGAAAACACCGTCGATATGGACTTAACTATCAAAGCAAATGGGGAATGGTGGCATGAAGGTGGTCATATGACCCGAGAGTCACTTGTTAGCCTTTTTGCTACAGTGTTGTGGGCAGAGGAAGAAGAGGGCCGTTTAGTTTATTTTTTGAAGACACCTGTTCAAAAAATGCGTATCACCGTTGAAGACGTCCCCTTATTCATTAATGATATCGGTATTGTCAACGAAGACAATGAGCAATGGTTAGAGTTTACGACGACAACTGGTGACGTTGTCAGATTGGACGACGAGCATCCTATTACGCTGCGTCAGTATCAAGGAGATAGTGACCAAGAAGAGAACAGCCAAATCAAAAATGACCAAGATACGAATAGTCATAGCACAGAGGATTCAAAAGTTCGTCCCTATATGCCAGTGAGAAACAGCTTGGACGCTCTTATCGGTCGCAATGCTTTTTATCATTTGATTGAGATTGGTAAGCTGACGGAACAAAACGGTGAAACTATTTTGACATTGCAAAGTGGTGGTAAATCTTACCAGTTGTCTATGCCTGCCGAATAAGTGCTACTAGACTTTGCTTGCTAGTCTTTGCAGAATGCCATCTACTGTTTGCCAGTTCACAAATGCTAAGTATATAATGGCTTTTATAGTAAATAGTGCGATACAACGCTATTCTATAGTTGCCATAACGATGCTCTATAACCGCCATAATAATGTATTAATAATGATGATAGTAAAACCATGAATGTTGCTGCACAAAAACAGACGAGCAAGCCGATAGGTTTGTTCGATTCTGGCATTGGTGGTTTGTCCGTTTATCTACATTTAACTGAGCAATTACCGTTTGAGCGTTACATCTATTACGCCGATACTTTGCATGTGCCCTATGGCAATCGCGACAGTCAAGATATCGAATCTTTGACTCTATCAGCAGTGAAATGGCTATATGAGCGAGGCTGCAAGCTTATCGTTATTGCCTGCAATAGCGCATCCGCTCACGCGTTAGAGACGGCGCGTCTTCACTATCCTCAGCTTCCTATCGTCGGTCTTGTCCCAGCGCTTAAACCTGCGGTCATCGCCAGCAAGAGCGCTCATGTGGCAGTATTAGCAACCAAAGCGACATTAGATGGTATTTTGCTCAATCAGGTGATTGCTAATGTGGCACGGCCCAATCTAACAAAAGTGACTAAATATTTTGATCCCAACCTTGTCCCTTGGGTTGAGGCTGGCATGCCAGAGGATAGCATCACCGCTCAGGATTTGCGTCAGCAACTTCAATGGTTCGCTGAGCAAGGCGTAGATCAGCTGGTCTTAGGTTGCACGCATTATCCTTTTTTTAAGACATTTATTCAGCAGTACATTGTAGAGCAGCAGCTATCCATGCAAGTGGTTGATTCAGGTCAAGCCATTGCTGAGCGAGTCAAGCAGTTACTAGTAAGTCATCAGCTATTAGCGCCGTCTATCAGTGTGTTAGATAATGAACCCTTAAGTAATGCTATAAGCGTTTACCCTATAGATGGTCATACTCAATGGCCGCTAGTTTTTTATGCAAGCAAATATGATGACAATCTTGGACAGCTGATCCAGCGTTTATTAGGCACGCGTACGCTCGTTCTGTCACCATTAATAGCATGTTATGAGCCATAGCAAAATGAGTTTATCTACTGCTAATAATGTTTTAGAATGAACCGGTATCAGCCCTTTATAATAATAAAATTTACACTCAAAACTGAGCTGTGCTAGGCTGTATAAAAAAAACTGAATATATTTTAATGAGTGCATCTAGATAGGCGATTAATCCATCCCGGTCTAATATTAGAGGTTATCGTGTCGAATTATTGCTATCACATTCATGTTATACGTGCTGACAACGATCAGTCACTAACTTTAGATAGCGTAGCCATCGCCTTTCAAGAACGTGCTTTTTTGACTTACGATGTATCAAGTAAATTACCCAAAGCCTCTCTCTATGGACGTCAGTGTATCGATGCCTGCGATTATGCGCTAATCATCATCGACGATAGATACGGTACCACGCAGCGTACTGGCGTCAGTCAAATGCATTTGAGCTATTTGAGCGCTGAAGCCAAGCTAAAGCCATTGCTCGTACTTATAAAGACGCATCATCAACTCATTAACATTGAACCGCCTCTAACAGACTTTATCCGTACGGTTGAAAAGCATGCAAAATATATTCATTACTACGATGAAGATACCCAAATGGAGCAGCTCCTCATACGAGCCCATGACGAAATCATAGCCAGTCAAAAGATAACAGGCAGCTGGACAAAGACACGAGAACGCTCGCCACTTGCAAACGAGTCAACGATGCTATCGCCGCGTAGAAGCTCAGTATCGACTAGAGTATCTAAAGATCAAAATAGCTGCTCTACTGCCAGTACTACTGCTTCGCCCAGTTTGAGTAGACCCATCGTACTTACTGAAATATTTAGCTTTCAATACACTGCTCATGCTTATGAGGGCGGCAATCTAACGGAGGTGACGATGCCCATTGCTTTGACTTGGCTTGAAATATTACAAGCGCTTATCAAGATATCACCGACCTTTTCAAGTTATGGCCTCCAAAGCAGTATCAACCGTTTGATTGCTAGTAAAGCTGAAAACGATGTTCAGCAGCTAATGCCCAAGGTTCATGCGGTTGCTCGTTGTCAGATCGCTCAAAATGATCTTAATAGGCTACAGCGGCAACTGGTTGCAGCCAACTGGATTGAGCTCACCACTTTTGGCGCACGAGTCAAACAAGAACTTTGGAAGTTGACCTTTTATGCCAAAAAACTATCAAAAGAGCAGCAAGATTTTGTCAGTAGTCCTTAGTAATTAACGATCGACAATTGACTAAGACTACGTTTTGTAATACAAAGCATACGAGTCTGCGTTGTCAATTTTGCATTTATTGATAGATAATGTGCACTATAACGTGATTCTATAACTATTAAAAAACATAAGGAGAGCATAATGACTGACTCTAAAAGAGACGATTTAAGAAAAGATATCGATACTCTAGAAAATACGATGCATGACGCCGATCAGTTCCGTACGCTTGAGGAGCAGGTAGCAGACATGAAGCGCCGTGGTATTGATCCTAGTCAAGCCTATAAAGACTTAGACAGAAAAGAAGAAAACGATGACTGGGGTGATGCGACGTGGAAAGAGAATGGCAAATGGGAACCTAAAACATCTGCGGATCTCGATGAGAAAGCTCGTGAAAACTGGGACGGTGACAATGGCGAGCCTAACCCGCCGCCTATCGTATAGTAGTAAACATCTATTGTAGTAAAAAAGCCACCTTATTAGCAATGAGGTGGCTTTTTTCTATCTCTAGTTTGTACCCACACCTTTTAGTCGATACGCACCAAGCGCGTCACGCCATCATCACCAATGACACGGCGATAACGTACGTTACTTACAGGCGTCGGTGATGAATTTGAGGGTGCATTTGGCGCTATCGTTTGCTGCTGAATCAGTTGCCCCATGCGATCTGCTGGCGCAGGTGTCAATGGACGTGCACCTGCTGGCTGTCCATACTGATTGGCGTACTGAGGACGACTTGGTGCGGTATTACCGACAATAGCGCGATAAAAATTCTGTCCTGCGCGCCCATCCGCGGGAAAGATACCGCGGCTTGTCTGATATTGCTGAATAGCGGTGCGCGTATTATCACCAATGATGCCATCGACACCGCCGATATCATAGCCGGCGTTTAGGAGCGCTTGCTGGATATCTTTTGCTTGTTGACGGCTAATACCAGGATCACTGGTTGGCCATGCGGTAACAAAGTCTGTTTTGCTGCTGTCCTCACGCATGATCAGATCTGATAGATGAGCAATGGCAAGAGCGTAATTCTCTGAAGCATTATATGAGTAAAAGGTATCGAAGTTTTTGCCCACTAAGAATGCTGGTCCGTCCATACCTGCTGGCAGCAGTAAACCTGCGCTATCTAAGGTATAAGGTAACGCGCTGCCATTAGCAAGCGTTAACCCTTTATTACGCCAATAACTTATTGACTTTTTGTCTTTACGATTGGAAGCTGCCCAAAATCCATCAGGCAGTTTGACCTCATAACCCCAAGGCTCGCCCGTGCGGTAGCCGCGGTTGTCCAAAAAGTTGGCAGTAGAGGCTAGCGCATCAGGCACACTATTGACAAGGTCTCGACGACCATCACCATCAAAATCTACGGCCAACTCCAAAAAGGTGCTCGGCATAAACTGCGTTTGCCCAAACGCTCCTGCCCAAGAGCCCGTCATATCATTTGGCGCAATATCACCGCGCTGTACAATCTTGAGGGCATTAGCGAACTCACCTTGAAAGTAACTTTGTCGACGATCAAAGCAAGACAGGGTCGCCAACGACTCAAACAGAGGCTTTTTGCCCAAAGTCTGTCCAAAGTTTGACTCAACGCCCCAGACACCTAATACGTGCTCAGGTCTGACGCCATAACGTGATTCAATCTGACGTAGGGTATCGCCCCATTGACGCTTGGCACGGATGCCGTCCTCAACGCGCTCTTTGTCTACTAATGCTGATAGATAATCCCAAACGTCTTTTTGAAACTCGGGCTGATAGTTCAGTGATTGAATCACACTAGGATCAGGTTCGCTTGGGCGGTAGTTATTAAAAGTATAATTGTCTACATCGCGAAACTTGCTGGAATTTTTGAGTCCATCTAAGCACTGCTGAAACTCGCTATTGGATAAATAAGGAGCATCCGGTTTGGCCGCTTGAGCGGTGCTGGCAAGACTAAACCCAATGGCAGCGATGAATAGAGAGAGCGTAGATATGCGCATAAAAATATCCTGTGGTCATTAGAGATAACCGATAATAAGGTTTAGTAACGTTGTTAAAGAGTAGGGCATGTTTGAGTGTTCGGCATCAAAACTAAGTATGATAAAAAGATATCGTAGCACGTTGTGACCCTATGAATCAGCTTATGTGTTTTGGATACTGTATCACCATTAACCGTCTTACTTCTTAAAGCTTTAAAGTGAAATAGGGATGTCTTTGTAATGTTATTTTACAGTGTGGCCCTGATTGGTCTTTATTTTGGCTATATTACAATTTTAAACTGATACTTTGTAGGTGATATATAGCAAGCCATCTTATTAATATCTTTATCATAATGTCATTGTTATAATATAGCCAAACTATAGAAAAAACATTAAAGAATTAAAATGATCACGATTATAGGGTCAGGCGTTGTTGGATTGACATGTGCTGATATGCTCATTGATGCAGGTTGCCAAGTCCAAGTCATAACCGCCAGCACAGGAGTTGATGAGAGCGCCTGCTCTTGGTGGGCAGGGGGTATGCTTGCACCTTACTGTGAGATGGAGTCAGCCGAACCTTTAATAGGCGAATTGTCAGGTATATCAATGCGTTATTGGCAGTCGTTCTGTAAATACAATGCTGATTGTGAATATACTGATAATGGTACTGTGGTTATCTCACCAAACCGTGATCAAAATATGCTTAAGCACTTCGCCCAAAAAACACAGCAATGGAAAAAGCTAGGGGCAAAGCAGTTACACGATCTTGAGCCAATCTTGCATCAGCATCAAGATGCTCTGTTCTATCCGACTGAGGCACACATCGAGCCTCGACGCGTTTTGCGTGTGTTGTGGAAGAAGGTGTGTGAACATGCAAAAGTGGTTACCAGCACCACACTTAGTGATGCTGAGATCGATGAGTTGGCTACTAGCGCTGAAAAACAGGACAGTTGGCTACTTGATTGTCGAGGTTATAGTGCGAGCGCCAAATTATCCGATATTCGCGGTGTACGAGGAGAGATGATACATCTATACAATACTGAGCTGAGTCTCTCACGTCCCGTACGGCTGTTGCACCCACGTTTTCCTATTTATCTTGTCCCTCGTGCTAATCAGCAGTTTATGTTGGGGGCGACTATGATTGAGAGTGCCTCACGTGAACGTGCATCAGTACGCTCAGTTATGGAACTGCTATCTGCGGTTTATGCTGTCAATCCCGCTTTTTCTCAATCAGAAATCGTAGAGATCGGCGTTGATGTGCGTCCAACATTTCCCGATAACTTGCCCAAAATCATCAAACAGGGGAGGCGTCTGCTTATCAATGGTATGTATCGGCATGGTTATCTATTAGCGCCAGCTTGTGCCAAAATAGCTTGCGACCTTATATTGCAGCATAACAGTCCCCCAGCATTGAGTGCCTTAATTTATGACGAACATTCAGTTTAACGGAACAGCGATGCAAACGGACATTGAGACATTGGCTCAATTACTGTTAGAGCAGGGCTTTGAAGCAGATAGTCGTGTCGCCACAGCGGTTAATGGAGCTTTTATCGCAAGGCATACTCGCGCCACCTATATGATTTGTGATGGCGATCAAGTCGAGGTAGTGGCACCGATGCAGGGAGGTTAATATGAGTCAAACCACAAATCTAAGCTTGTTTGACGTTAACAGCGATCAAGCTCATAACCTAAATAGTGACCCGCTTAAGCTCTATGACTTAACTATTGACAGCCGTCTGTTATTGGGGACAGCGCAGTACCCTTCACCTAAAGTGTTAGCTGAAGCGATTGCAAGGTCAGGAACACAAATGGTGACCGTCTCAGTAAGGCGGGAGGCAGGAGTGGATGGGGCGGGGCAACAGTTTTGGTCACTTATCAAGGATACAGGTAGCTACGTTTTACCTAATACGGCAGGTTGCCGTACGGTACAAGAGGCTGTAACGACAGCGCATATGGCACGAGAATTGTTTGATACTCCGCGTATTAAGCTTGAGCTGATCGGTAACGAAGATACTCTACAGCCTGACGTCTTTGCACTGGTTGAAGCTGCTCAGATTTTAAGTAATGAAGGCTTTCAGGTATATCCCTACACGACCGACGACTTAATTGTCGCCGAAAAACTACTACAGGCAGGATGTGAGGTACTTATGCCTTGGGGTGCTCCGATTGGTAGTGGTCAGGGGTTACAAAACCCAAAAGCATTGCAAACCTTGCGTGCTTACTTTCCTGATGTGCCCCTTGTTATAGATGCAGGTATTGGCCTACCGTCACAAGCGTGTCAGGCGATGGAGCTTGGCTATGATGCTATATTGTTAAATACGGCGGTAGCTAAGGCTGGTGACCCTATAACAATGGCCACTGCTTTTGCAAAAGCAATTAGAGCTGGCAGGCAAGCGTATCAGTCAACACCTATTCTACCTCGTGACATGGCGAGTCCTTCTACACCTATCATAGGGACACCGTTTTGGTTTGACTCATAAGGTATTCTAGCTCTCGTTATTTCTTTGAGGTAAACTTAGTCATCCTGACACCTTATAAAAGTTCGACGTAAATGAGCTAAGTGTAGTCAACAGACCCTACTCTTAATTCATTGAGCGTTGATCGTCAAAACGAGCAGACCTAAAACAATGAAAAATTTTCCAAAGTTTTATTTGATTGTAGATGACGTATCATGGCTGCCTCGGTTGTTGCCACTTGGAGTAAGATTGGTGCAGCTGCGCCTTAAAGATAAACCTAAAGCAGTTATTATGCAGCAAATTATTGAAGCAAAAAAACAGTGTGAAGCTGTAGACTGCCAGTTGGTGATTAATGATTATTGGGAATTAGCCCTTGAGGCAAGTTGCGACTATTTACATCTTGGTCAAGAAGACTTAGTACATGCTGATGTGGATAAAATAAAAGCAGCTGGCATGAAGCTGGGCATCAGTACGCATAGCAGCGAAGAGTTGCAAATTGCCTTAGCAATCAAGCCTGACTATATTGCTTTAGGACCCGTCTATGAGACCACTCTAAAAAAGATGCGTTGGCAACCGCAAGGGCTTGATCGGGTTCGTGAATGGAAGCATGCTATCGGTGATATACCTTTAGTTGGGATAGGGGGCTTGACTATTGAACGTGCTCAGGGCGTCTATGATGCTGGTGCAGACTGTATAAGTGTGGTCAGTGATGTCCTCAAAAACAAAAATCCTGAAATGCGCCTAAAACAATGGTTGGATAGGGCAAAGTGACTGCAATGAATAAGATAGCTGGACACAACATCCTAGACCTTGAGCGCTCCTACAACCAAGTACAAGATCGGTATCAGCGCCAAATAGGAGTATCACAACTTAAGTTACTTGGGCAGCAAAGACTTTTAGATAGTCATGTCGCTATCGTTGGTATGGGCGGGCTAGGCTCTCCTGCAAGCCTTTATTTGGCAGGTGCTGGTGTAGGTAAACTAACTTTAATTGACCATGACATAGTCAGTTTGACAAATTTGCATCGACAAATTTTATACCGCGAAGCTGATATCGACCATTACAAGGCTGAGACAGCTAGAGACACGCTCATACAACTAAATTACGATATAGAAATTATCAGCCATAACCTCAGACTGACTGCTAGTAACATTGATGATCTGCTAGCAGAAGCTACTGTGATTGTCGATGCCTCTGATAACTTTGCTTTGAGTTACCTACTTAGTGATTTTTGTCTAAAAACCCGTAAGCCATTAGTATCAGCATCAGTGATGGGTGTGACGGGATATGTAGGGGTGTTTTGCCATTCTAGTATCAAAGGACAGTCTGACTGTCCAAGTATGAGAGCTATCTTCCCAAGCCCACCTCCTGCAGATCAGAACTGCAACAGTGTAGGTGTGATAGGAACGGCTGCAGGTATAATGGGTATATTACAAGCTCAAGAAGTGATAAAAGTGGTAGTGCAAGATAAACACCAACTGGCAGGACGTTTACTCAGTTTAGATATGTGGAGTTATCGTCAGACCATTATTGATTTTACAGGTGCAACTGAACCTGAGAATTGTGTAAAGATTATTGCAAAAAGCGATATTCGACAAGACGATAGTACAAACAAAAATGCTGATCAGGATTGGATAATTGATGTCCGTAGCAGCGCTGAAGTTGCGCAGCAGCCAAAGTTTTGTGATCAGCACCAACCTATAAACCAATCAGATCCTAATTATAATGCCCAAAGCTTGCGCACACTACCCAGAGACAAACGCCTAGTCTTTACCTGTGCCAGTGGTTCTAGAGCGCTGATGGTGGCGGATATGGCCATACAACAAGGTTTTGAGAAAGTAGCAGTTTGGTTATAAGCAACTTTGCAAAAGGTTTCACTTAATAGTCTAAAGTCTTTGCTATCTTTTTGGGTAGCAGGTCATTGCCATAATGGAAAAGAAATACACTATCAGAATTAGGCGAATGTGTTTCTACTATCAAAAACCTACTCTCCCAAAACCTCATCTAACGCTTTAATAAAGTCACGAATACGCGCCGCATTCTTACCCAAATCACTACCGCCAATCCGTGATTTACTGCGAATATCGAGCAAACGCTCATCGCCATTGTCTGTCACGCGAACGACAACATCATCTTTAAAACCGAACCAAACCGTAGTGTCTGTCGCTTCAACGATACCTGCGCTTGTATCCGTATTGACAAGCTCCCAGCCCAAATTATTGACGGCTTGTTCGCTAGCTTCCATTAGTTCTGACTTTGATTGCGTATAAGTTAAGGTTTGCAGTTCAGGATAAGCTTTGCGTTGTTGCTCGGCAGTCTCGCTACCCGCGTATTCGACGGGATTGGGCGCATCAGCGCGTAGTGGAGCAATAGCGACAAATTCTGGCGGATTGACTATATCGGTTGAGATATCATGAATGGGCGGGACGCTTTTGGCGGTACTGAGCATACCTAGCGGTATGATAATCGCAATCAGAGATAACGTAACGGCTATCACAACGCTGCTTGTAGTGAGCGTGTCCCGTTTAAATAGGGTTTGTAAGATCAGCATAATCAGCGCGATACCGCCTGCCATCATGCCAAAAGTAAAGCCTGCAAACGCCGTCCCCAAATCGACGATACCAAACTTATAGAGTGGGCCCGGGAGTAGCACTAATAGAAAAGCGATGACACTCATAAGACTAACGACAATTTTCATAGGACTTCTCTTTAGTTATTTACTCACCATTTAAGCGTTTAATTTAGCTTCTCGTCGATGGCTCAACAACCAAACCTGCTCGCTGACGCTAAGGGCTGCGTTGGCATTTAACATTGAGGGGTTACTTTCAAGCTCAGTAACTTGATAATGATTACTATAATACCGCTCTACTTGCTCAAGGCTAACAGAAAATGGCGGGCCGTCTTTTTGGTTTTGATCATAATCAAGAGTGATCAGTAGTTGCGGCGCGTTAGGAGTTATCTGACGGATATGTTCGCTATATTTTGGACGCACATCAGGCGGTAGAGCGATTAGCGCGGCTCGATCATAAATTGCATCAATATGACCTATATCATCAGCACCGAGCGCAAAGATATCAGCAACCCATAAGGTTATAATTTGTCCTGCCAATTGACCCTGATAATCCCTAACAGCTGGATTATCCGCATGCTAATGTATAGTTGGCAAGATACTATGTTCAGCGAAGAACTCTTGTACCGCAGATTCGACCAGCTCAATACCAACGACCTCGTAACCCTGCGCGGCTAACCATGCCATATCCAATGATTTACCGCTTAAAGGCACTAATACTCGGCTACCTTTTTTTAGCTTTAAAGCTGAAAAATATTTGAGCAACAACGGATTGACCTCAGACTTATGAAAGCCGTTACGACCCTCACCCCAACGCGCTTGCCAAAACTCTGGATTCATAAGATTACTCCTAAAATATTGCAGTCAGACATAGTTGTCATCGCTAGCTATCATAGCGCTAAATGCAACAAAAAAGCCAAGCGTATCAACCCTTGGCTTTATCAATCATTAACAGCTTTAAGCGTTTAAGCGACCATGTACTGGCTAAACTCTTTACGTAGTTTGGCAAGTTTGGGTGGAATAGAGAAGTTACAATACGCCTGATTAGGGTTTCTGTTAAAGAAATCTTGATGTTCCTCTTCAGCATCATAAAATTCTACAGCGGGATGGACTTCAGTGACGATGTCCAGACCCATGTCACGCAGTTTATTAATCGTGCGATCAACAGTTGGTTTTTGATCTTCGTCGGTGTAAAACACTGCGCTACGATACTGACTACCGACATCATTGCCTTGACGATCCATTGTAGTGGGATCATGAGTGGCAAAAAATACGTCAAGGATGACTTCTAACGGTACGACAGAGTCATCATACTCTACTTTGACGACTTCGATATGACCACTATTACCGCCGCAAACAGCGCGATAATTAGCCGTAGCTGCGTCCCCGCCCATATAGCCTGAGACGACAGATTGTACGCCTTTTACCGATAAAAATACCGATTCGGTGCACCAAAAACAGCCACCGCCTAATATAATGGTTTGCATAGTTTTTCCTTTTATTATATCTGTTGTTATAAATGTGAGCTAAGGTCTTTATATGGTTGCAAATGCTTGATTTTCAATGGTTCACTGACCTTAGCCGTACCCGTTTAGAGTAGCAGGCGTACCAAATGCAATAAGTAACAAACAGTAATGTTATAATGTGCGTTTGCTACCTTTACTGTCTGTAATGCGTATTCAACAACGATACTGCCACAACGAGTCGCACCATGAGCCAATCCAAGCCTGCCATCAAACATGACACCCTATTTGATAAACCGTTTACTACACCACTAGACAAAGCGGCGCGCTTTTCTTTCGATGAGCAAGTGGTGGCTTGTTTCCCTGATATGATCCGCCGTAGTGTGCCAGGTTACGGTCAAGTGCTAGCGATGCTGCCCATATTTGCCCGTCGTCATTGTAAGTATCGTCAACAGAGTGACAAAGGCCGTGTCAGCCGAATTTATGATTTGGGCTGTTCACTTGGCGCGGCCAGTATGACGCTGGCGGGCGAGTTTGAGCCGCAAGACTTACAGATTAAAGCGATAGATATCTCGCCTGCGATGACAAACGAGGCGACCACTTTACTTAAGGATAATTATCCTGAGCACGATATTGAAGTGATTACCGCTGATATTCGTGATGTCGAGCTTGAACCCTGTGACATGGTAATTTTAAACTTAACCTTACAGTTTTTACCCGCAGCCGATAGGGTAGCGGTATTAGAGACTATTTATAATGCGCTGAGCGAGGGCGGCATATTGGTGTTGACCGAAAAGACCCATGCTTTTGATGAACAATACGATGCGTGGTTGGTTGAGCGTTATTATGATTTTAAACGCGCCAACGGCTATACCGAGATGGAAATCAGCGGCAAGCGTAATGCGCTAGAAAACGTCCTGATTACCGATACTTTGGATGAGCATCATGCACGTCTGGCACAAGTTGGTTTCAAGCGGCATTTGACATGGTTTCAGTTTTTAAATTTTGTTTCTATTGTGGCGTTTAAATAGGGTTTTGTTTTGAATAAATAGTGGGAGCTGCTCCTGCCGTCCGCTATTATCTGCCATAACTGCTAGGGCACGGCTATAGGCGGGACAGGTTGCTGCTACCGCGACACCCTGACCCGCCAAGCCTTTGCAACCTAGCAGTTATGACAGGATAACCGCTTCAGTCAGGGCTAGCGGTGACATCGCTCTCGTGATTATATTCGCCGTAGTTAAAGCTTTATCTTACTAAAAAACTGAAGTCTTGTAGGGTGAGTCCAGCGCACCGATAAACAACCATCTTTTTAAATGGGTGCGCTGGGCGCACCCTACGGCATTGCATGTTTTTACTGATTTAGATTGTAATTAGAAGAGAACTATAAAATGGATATGGATATTACAACAAAAACTTTTGATGATCGTGACGAATTTAAGCGTAAAAGCATCGCTGAGAAAGCTATTAAGCTTTTAAAGTCTGATATAGATATTTCACCAACGGTCATTGACGGTAGTTGGGGCACAGGTAAGACTGAATTTTGTCATAAACTTATTAATCTAATGAAAGAAGATAGTACACACAATATAATTTATATTGACGCTTTCAAAGCTGATCATGTTGATGAGCCTTTGATGACTGTACTAGCAGAAATTATTAAAATATTGCCTGAAGGTCCACGTAGAAAGGCTTTTATAAATAGAGTATTGCCAGCTGTACGTTATACTCTTAAAACAGTAGCTAAGGCTGGTATTTCTCATCTTTTAAGACAAGACTTTACGGATATTATAAACGATTTCGATGAGGTGATTCAGAAAGTAGCTGATGATTCAATCGACAAAACAGCAGAGCTAATACTTAAAGATCATGTGGAAGCAGAAAAGAGTTTACAAACATTGCAAACTACTCTAACAGCGATTGCATCTCAAAATCCTATCGTTATATTTATAGATGAACTTGATCGTTGTAGACCAAACTTCGCAGTCGATATGCTTGAGATAATCAAGCACACGTTCGATGTTGAAGGTGTTAGCTTTGTACTTATAACTAATACCCAGCAGTTGAGAGCTTCTATAAATCATTGTTATGGTCAGGCAGTTGATGCACAACGCTACTTAGATAAGTTTATAAAGTATAGATTTGAACTATCTTCTCATGCCGATAGAGTGTCAGGTTCACCTACTTTAGCAGCAGGCTATCACTTTGTCTCTCTTATAGAAGAAAAGGGCTGTCTACCTGAAAGTTTGTTGGCATCATCTTATTTTAAAAGCGCTATTTATCATTTGATTCAGCATCAAAATCTTTCGCTTAGAGAAATAGAGACATTGGTTTTACATATACAGATTGTGCAAAGTCTTTCTAATTCAGAGGTTTTTGTTGAGCGCCGTTATATCGGTCACACATTATTAAAACTGATTGGCATTATGCTAGTTTGCTACCAGCCTGCATTATTGAGACAAATTAAAAGAGGTAACATTGACGCTAAAACTCTAGGTGAGTTTTTAGGGGTAGAGAAAACCCCTTTTCTTGAGGAAGGAGGAAACACACGTCCAGAGGTTTTCGAATTTGTGATGTTTGTGCTTGGAAGAGATTGTAATAAAAACACTCAAAACTATGTTGTATCGGAAGACCAGCAGAAAAAATGGGCTTCATACATGAAACATTATTATTTCATGGATGAAATTCCATATACTAAAAGAGCAATTGGCCAAATTATAGAAGTAGCAAATATAATGGCTTTTGAATGACCCGTAAATTTGAAACTTAGAAGCGAAGAAACTACAAAGCACTGCTTCGTCCGAGTGTAAGACGAAAGCTCTTGCCGAGGGACGAGGCACGCATAAATCGTTAAAGAAAACCGTCCCACGCCCCGCATATTTGCCCATCTTTAAAGAACCCAAATCTAGAGGCTAATCTTTTTGCTTTTGTGGCCTTCACTCCTTAAAATATCGCCCAACATACCAACAAATAAATACTGAACTTTTATGATCAATCAAACCATTGCTAACGCCGAACGCGAACTATATCTAACACTACTGGAGCTGGCGCAGCAGCAACCAAGCGCTTATGAGTGGCTCAAGCAATTACCAACGTGGCTGGGTGATATAAAAGACAAAGCCAACTATGCGCACGCGCCAGCTTACCAAGCGGCGGTGGCGCGTTTGCCAGAACTAACCGTTGATAATGTCGACCTAGACAATGATGTGTTGACGATCGAGGCAAGTCTGAGTGAGTCTCAGCGCAAACAAATAGTAGCGCTATTAAAACAGCTCATGCCATGGCGCAAAGGGCCGTTTCAAATTGGCGGTCAAACTGGCGATGATGAGTCAGGTATTCAGATTGATACTGAATGGCACAGTGATTGGAAATGGCAACGGGTCGTACCGCATTTGGGCACGCTAAAAGGTCGGCGCGTGCTCGATGTCGGTGGCGGCTCTGGGTATCATGGTTGGCGTATGGCAGGCGCTGGTGCGGATACGGTCATTATCGTTGATCCGTCATGTCTGTTTTATCATCAGTTTATGGCGATTCGGCATTTTATTGGCGCAGCTGACGCTTATCGAACGCACTATATTCCTGTACCGCTAGAGGCATTGCCTGCCAGTAGCGACCAAGGCAGTCAGCTATTTGATACGGTATTTAGCATGGGAGTGCTGTATCATCGTCAGTCACCGTTTGAGCACTTGCAACAGCTCAAAGGGCAGCTGGTAAAAGGCGGTGAATTGGTACTTGAGACGTTAGTGATTGATGGGGATACTAATACCGTACTTGTACCACATGATAGATATGCGCAGATGAATAACGTGTATTTTTTGCCATCGGTGGCGGCGCTTATTGGCTGGTTAGAGAAGGCAGGATTTAGCGATGTGCGCTGTGTCGATGTGGATGTGACTACAATTGAAGAACAACGAGCAACCGAGTGGATGACGTATCAATCGCTCGCTGATTTCTTAGATCCTAATGATCACACCAAAACTGTTGAAGGCTATCCTGCGCCGAAGCGCGCGACCATCATTGCCAAGAAGTAAATTCGATTTTACAGCCGCAACGCTAACAGTGCTGATTATATCAGCCATTTTTTAAAAGCGACTTCTAATAATATCTTGAATATAAAACCCACGAAGCCTGCGCCTAATGCCAAAAAAATCCAAAAAGTACCTGCGCGTCCTGCCTCAGATTTTTTGGAGATATCCCAAACAATAAAGAATAAAAAAGCAATAAAGATCGGTAATAGGACATAGAGTCCCCAACTGGTGACGGTACTGGCGGCAATGGCAAACATGGTTATGTCCTGTATCAGGCAAAGTTAGTCATAAGAATCTGATTTGTGACGCATTATAGCGCGTAACTATACTGATATGAGCATCACAGCACTGCGATACAACAGGAACGCTATAAACAATACGACCAGCTGGTCATCTAAATTCATAATATGTTTCTATCGAAAACAGAGATATTACCGAAAATACTAAGGTTATGGTCTAAGTCTAACAAATAAAATGTGACGTTCTTTTTTGCAATAAAGATGCAATCGACTCTAAAGGTTGTTATATTTACGAGTTACTCGTCTTTTGCTCCTTTTATCTTATTTTTTATCTGAGTTTATAGTCTTATGTCACAAGCCCAAATCGATACGTTAGTCCAATTGTTTGACGTCGCAGCGCAAAGTTTAAAAGACCAAGGCGTCTTGCCTGCTGATTGGCACAATAACAGCCAAATCACTCGTACCAAAGATACTGCTCACGGCGACTTTGCCAGTAATATCGCCTTGAGTGCGGCAAAAGCGGCTAAGAGTAATCCACGCGCATTGGCGCAAAGTATTGTCGATGCTTTGCCTAGCAACAAAGACATTCGCCAAGTCGATATCGCAGGACCTGGTTTTATCAACGTGTTTTTAAATAGCGATGCTAAATTTGCGGTGTTAAATGATATTTTTACTCAGCAAGATCGCTTTGGTCTCAGCGAGCAGTTTAAGGGTCAAAAGGTGCAAGTTGAGTTTGTGTCTGCCAATCCGACCTCAAGCTTGCATGTCGGGCATGGACGCGGAGCGGCATTTGGTATGAGCGTGGCAAACTTGTTAGAGGCCGTGGGTTATGATGTGACACGCGAGTATTATGTCAATGACGCGGGTCGGCAGATGGATATCTTGGCGACCAGTACTTATTTGCGTTATCTGCAAGCTAATCGCGAGACAGTTGTATTTCCATCGAACGCTTATGTCGGTGATTATGTCCGCGATATCGCAGAGGCGCTCAAAGTAGAACATGGTGATAGCTATGTTCATGATTTTGCCGATATTGTTTTGGACGTGCCTGCAGACGCGCATTATCAAACCGACGAAGCAGGTGAGCAGGAGCTACTGTCAGGTGATAAAGAAGCGCACATTGATGGCCTCATTGCTAATAGCAAAGCATTACTTGGTGATAACTATGCGCTGTTTTTGGACGCCGCTCTAAATGGTATCTTGGCGGATATCAAGGACGATCTCAATGACTTTGGCGTGCGTTACGAGTGCTGGTTCCATGAGCGCTCTATCGATGCCGATATAGAACCTGTACTTCAGATATTAGATGACAAGGGTTATCTATACGAAAAAGACGGCAATATCTGGTTTAAATCCACAGACTTTGGCGATGAAAAAGATCGTGTTGTGCGCCGCGCTAATGGTCAAACTACGTATTTTGCCTCAGATATTGCTTATCATAAGAACAAGTTCGATCGTGGATTTGATAAAGTCATTAACGTTTGGGGCGCTGACCATCATGGTTATATTCCGCGCGTGAGAGCGGCGCTGCTTGCTCTAGGAATCGATGCCGATCGCCTCGATGTGGTATTGGTACAGTTCGTTGCCCTGTGGCGCGGGGACGAAAAAGTGCCCATGTCATCGCGTAAGGGCGAGTTTGTGACCTTGCGTGAGCTACGAAGCGAGGTCGGTAACGATGCCGCGCGTTTTTATTATGTGGCGCGTAAGCCTGAGGTACACGTTGATTTTGACTTAGAGCTTGCCAAATCGCAAAGCAAGGACAATCAGGTCTATTACATTCAATATGCTCATGCCCGTATCTGTCAGGTACTAGAGAAGTTGCGAGTCAGCGGTCTGAGCGTCGATGATGCTATGGGTGTACAGCAACAATATCTGCTGACATCCCCAAGTGAAGAGGAGCTAATGAAGCTGCTCGCCGCTTACCCTGCGACGCTTTTACGTGCTGCAACCGGTTACGAGCCGCATATGATGACCAATTATCTCAAAGAGCTGGCAGCACTGTACCATGGCTGGTATGTCACCAATCGGATCTTGCCACTAAGCTTGACATCGGGTGCGATACCAAGTCAGGACGAGCTTGATATGATGCAGGCGCGTCTGCACTTATCCAAAGCCGTTAGACAAGTACTGGCAAATGGACTAGGACTGCTTGGTTTATCAGCACCAACTAGCATGTAGTCTTGCTATATACCTAAATCCATAAAGAATTCAGCAAGCGCCCTTGCACTTGTTGATATAATGCCATGATATAAGACTCGTTGCTAGAGAATCGCTCAGGAGAAGATCTATGTTAGCTAAAAAACCAAGAGGCGCCACAGAAAAGCGCAAATCAAGTAGCGCATCAGGCTTATTGTGGATGCTCGTTGGGGCGATATTGACGCTGATGATCGGGGTGTTTTTGTACTTATCACCGTTGTTTGACTTTAGTCCGACTGATAGCACGGCAGGCTCCGACCCTGACCGTCAAGTACAGCCACGTGTGGATACCGATACCGATAATAGCGACTACGAGTTCTATGACATCTTGCCTAATCAAGAGATGGCGACTATACCAGACGAGGACTTAGGTGAGATTGATGGTCAGACTGGCAACATTAACGAGTTTGAGCCAGACGTCGTAGTCAACCAGCCTGAAGATACCTCAAGCCCTACAGATACGGGCAATTTTGGCATTGCTGAGAGTACGACAAGAGAACCTAGCCGTAGCAATACTGATACGGCTGATAATGACATTGTTATCATTGAAGAAAACACTACTTACGATGGTACGCCGCCCGCTAATAATACGACCTCTAATAGAGCGGCTGAAACGGGTACGGCAAGTGTACAACGAGCTGCGCCTGCGGCCACTTATATCCTACAAATTAATAGCTTTGGTAATGCCGATGAAGCTGATCGCCGCCGTGCACAAGTACTCATGGCAGGGGTAGATGCTAGAGTCGTCAAAAATACAACGGGTAATGGCTTACCTATCTATCAGGTTATCTCACGACCTATAAACAATAGACAAGCGGTTGCAAGCGCTCAGCAGCGTCTGCAAAATAACGGCATTGATTCTATTATCGTAGAGCAGCGCCGTTAGGGTGATCATAGTCCATTCAATCTAAAAGCGTCAATACGGCGCTTTTTTTTATCCTCTTTTTTTGACTTATTTTTTATCGAGAGTATGACTATGACTCTATCACCTTCAGCTGCGCCGCCTAGCACTATCAAAGCTTTTTTTCAAAAATACTTTATCGATGCTTTTACGGGCATGGCACTCGGGTTGTTCGTGACTCTCATTGCAGGCCTTATTATCTCGCAGATTGGTGGCTGGCTTAACGTGCCCGCATTAGTCGCTGTTGGCAAACTGGCCTCTATTTTGATGGGTGCAGGTATCGGTGTTGGCATCGCTTATTATCTCAAAGCGCCAACACTCGTTATGCTCAGCTGCCTAGTCGCCGGTATGCTAGGCGCGCATTCTGAAGCGCTGATGGCAGGTACTTTATTTACCCCGCAAGTCGGCGGACCTGCTACTTTTATCGCACTGCCAGGTAATCCGATAGGGGCGTATTTGACCACGGTCTTTGCTTATCGTGCTGGCAACTGGATCGCTGGCAAGACCAAGCTAGATATCTTGCTAGTGCCATTACTAGTGTGTGCGGTTGCGCTCGCGGTCTGTGCACTACTCAACCCACCCGTGGTCGCGGCGGTCAATGCCATTGGACAGGGCATTCAAGCCGCTACGGAGTTGCAACCACTGCTTATGGGGATTGTCATAGCCGTCGTCGTTGGTATTTTATTGACCTTACCGACGTCAAGTGCGGCAATTTGTATTGCGATTGGCTTAGGCGGGTTAGCAGGCGGAGCTGCGGTCGTTGGCTGCGCGGCGCACATGATTGGCTTTGCGGTCGCAAGTTTCAAAGATAATGGCTTTAGTGGTGTCATCTCACAAGGTCTTGGCACAAGCATGCTCCAGATTCCAAACGTCCTCAAAAAGCCTTTGATATTATTGCCTGCCGTTGTCGCTAGTGCTGTCGTGGGTCCTGTTGCGACGGTCGTCTTTGAGCTAGCTTGCACCGCGACAGGGGCGGGCATGGGTACGGCTGGATTGGTTGGCGTATTCGGCGTGATTGAAGCCTCAAAAGAGATTATGAGTAGTGCTCAGATGTGGACGGCTATTATCTTGTTGATGTTTGTACTGCCTGCGGTTATCTCAGGACTTGTCGCTTATATGATGCGCCGTATGGGCTGGTTGGTCGCTGGTGATATGAAGTTGCCTTAGTGTTTTTTAACTTAGATATTTGTCATATATATTTTAGCTGTAGTCAAACATTAAACCCCAGCCATATTTAATGGCTGGGGTTTTTGTATAATAACTTGTGTACCTAAAACTGTCTGAGCTTAATCAGCTTTTCTATGAGTTTTGGCAGGTTTTTTACCCTTAAGTTTACGAGACAATTTATTAACATCGTTTAGCACATTGCTATAACGCGCTGGGAATACGCGCTGCAATGCATCTATCACTTTGGCGTCATTACCGATTAGGCAGCGTGGCTGATTGGTTGCCGCTGCATGCAAAATAATCCAAGCCGCTTCGCTGGCGTCAAACTTCAAAAACTTATTAAAACTTTGGATCGCTTTAGGTCCAGCACGCATACCGATGTCACTGATACTATTGTTGCCGCGTGCGCTATTGGCAATGTTGGTTTTGATACCGCCTGGGTGAATACAAGTAGTTGATACCCCGCTCTGCTGGATATCTAACTCTTGGCGCAGGCTTTCGGTAAAGCCGCGTACCGCAAATTTGCTCGCATTATAGGCCGACTGTGAGGGCTGAGCCGTCAAACCAAACAGACTTGAGATATTGATAATATGACCGTGCTCTTTAAACTGACGTGAGCTATTGTCTTGATTGTTGGCTTGGCTGTCATTGTCGATCTCACTCGCCTTTACGCTGTTTTTGATCAAAGGTAAAAACGCTTTAGTGCCATAAACGACGCCCCAAAAGTTGATATCCATTACCCACTCAAGCTCGCTAATGCTACTGCCTTCTACCGTTGAGTACAGAGCGACACCTGCATTGTTAAAGATGAAATTTACCTTGCCATGATCGCTCATAACTTCATCCGCCCAAACCTCGATCGCTTTATTATCTGAGACATCTAGCGTAGTGGTGGTGACTTTTATATCATAACCCACAAGCAGATCTTTGGTTTGCGTTAGTTGCTCGGCATTGATATCCGACAACGCCAGATGACAGCCCATCTGCGCTAAATGAAGCGCTAGCTCGCGCCCCATACCAGAGCCTGCTCCCGTGATAGCGGCCACGTGATTTTGATAATAAGGGGCAATGTCTTGCTCTTGGTTCGATGAAAAAGGCAGGTGCTGACGAAGCGAGTTTGCGATAGCGGTAACGTTGTTAAGCATGATGAACAGTCCTTTGTATGATAGATAATGGTCGTGCAAGATTCTAAGGGATAATATAGTAGGTTCACAATAAAAGAGAGACGACTTTTAAGGCCGCGCCACTGCTATTTATTTTTTTGCTTGCTGTGTCTATGCTGACAGAGGCTGCAAAAAACAAATGTCAGTCGCATTGTATCGTTCTTTGTATTGGATTGACTATAGAACAAAAGTTGCGATTATAGACTCGCTACCTTAGCATAATTTATGATCAGCACTCACAAGGATTCATAAACAACGCTGTCATTTTATAATAAGCGCTGACAATAGAGTAAAAAACAAACAGTAGGTCATAAAAAAGCGCTTAGCTTATGCTAAACGCTTCTTGATAATTAAATATACGAGTATGACGATAAATTAAGCGATTTTAGGTATTTTACCTTCGTTGATCACTTCTTCATCTACCATGACTGTTTTGGCGTTTTTCATTGATGGTAGCTCGTACATTGTCTCAAGCAAAGCATTCTCAACGATAGAACGTAGACCGCGCGCGCCCGTTTTACGCTCCATCGCTTTTTTGGCGATAGCATCGAGTGCCTCATCAGTGAAGCTAATGTCAGCACCTTCCATATCGAACAGATATTTGTACTGCTTAACGAGAGCATTCTTAGGCTCTGTCAAAATCTGTTTAAGGGCTTCTTCATCCAGCTCTTTTAGCGCGGCAAGTACAGGCAAACGACCGATTAGTTCTGGAATGAGACCAAATTTAATCAAATCTTCTGGCTCGACTTGTTGAAGCAGATCTGAGCTACGCGCACTGTCGTCTTTTGAGCTGACATCTGCATTGAAGCCAATACCGCCTTTTTCAGTGCGCTGCTGAATGACTTTATCTAAACCTGCAAACGCGCCACCAACGATAATAAGGATATTGCTAGTATCGACTTGAATCAGTTCTTGCTGTGGATGCTTACGACCACCATGTGGCGGGATAGCAGCGACCGTACCTTCGATGAGCTTTAGAAGCGCTTGCTGCACGCCTTCGCCTGATACATCACGGGTGATGGACGGGTTATCGCCTTTTTTGCTAATCTTATCAATCTCATCGATATAGATGATACCTTGTTCCGCTTTACTGACATCATAGTCTGAGGCTTGGAGTAGCTTTTGTACGATGTTTTCAACGTCTTCACCGACGTAACCAGCTTCGGTTAGCGTCGTGGCATCTGCCATCGCAAACGGTACATCAAGCAGACGTGCTAACGTTTGCGCCAGTAACGTCTTACCAGAACCTGTTGGACCGATGAGCAAGATATTACTCTTTGCCAGTTCAACCATCGCATCATCAGCGCCAATCTTGGCCTTTTTGCTATCACGAGCCAAAGTTTGGCTGACTTTAAGACGTTTATAGTGATTATAAACGGCGACCGCTAACGCTTTTTTTGCTGAGTCTTGTCCAATAACATACTCATCAAGCTTGGCGCGTAGCTCTTTTGGCGTTGGTAGTTTTTTGTTGACCCACGAGGTATCAATCTCACTATCGTCATCAGTCTCGACATCGCTATCGGCTATTAGATCTGTACATAGCTCAATACATTCATTACAGATATTGGCATCGTCAGCAGCAATAAGCTGTTTGACGTCACTTTTGGCTTTTCCGCAAAACGAGCAGTGCGGGGTCTTGTCATCTGCCATATACAGGTGCTCCTAAAATCTTACTGTGCTGGTTTAAAAATAATCGTTAAACGACGTTCGGCGAGTTACTTAACAGTAGCTGTCTAAGTAAGCTATCTAAGTAGAAAC